>DASSGM010000144.1:0-15479 GCA_035693465.1 Bradyrhizobium sp.
GCGCCGAGATCGGATTCGTTGCCGGCGCTGATGACGTAACTGAGCGCGATGCCGAGCGCGCGGGCGCGGTGATAGATCGCAAAGCCGATGCCTCCGCTCTGCGCGACAATGCCGATCCGCCGGCTGGTTGCGATCAACCGCGGCTCATTGGGCTTGACATCGACGGTCGGGCTGAAGGTGGCGGCGACGCGCTGGGCTTCGCTAAAGAATCCTTCCGCATTGGGACCGGAAATCCGCATCCCGGTCGTTTTCGCGAGCGCGGCGATAGCATCCTGCACGGCGGCGCTGTCGCCGCCTTCTTCCGCAAATCCCGACGAGATGACGATAGCGTTCCTGACGCCGGCAGCGGCGCATTGTTTTAGCGCGCCGAGAACGGTTCTGGCCGGAATGACGACGATGGCGAGATCGATCGGCTGCCCGACATCAGCGATCGAGGGATAGCATTTCAAGCCATCGATATCGCCGTAATGGGGATTGATCGGATAAATCTTTCCCGGAAATTCGTTCTTGCGCAGCATCGACAATAGCCGGCCCGGGATTTTCTCCTGGTCGCGCGATGCGCCGATCAGCGCGATGCTGTCGGGGCGGAACAACGTATCGAGCGGGTGCGGCATTTGAATTGATCCTAAGGGCTGCGCTCAAGTGCCGTGTCCCGGACGCGGTGCGGACCCCGGATCAGCACCGCACCACGCCGCAATTGCGGCGCGCTGCGCAGCATTCGGGGAACGACGATTAGCGCCCGCTGGCTTCATCGGGCCTTTCTGGTCACGCCACCAGACGGAAGGTGACGCCGCCGAGCAGAAAGGAGTCGCCCGACACTGAATGACCTTTTGCATTAGCGGCATCGCGTACTTTCGCGATATCGGCGACCCGAAACGTCAGGCCGCTCATGAGCTCGGTTTCACCCCTGACAAAGCGGAAGCTGGCATTGGGCAGCCTAAGTTCGGGCTCGCCGGCCTGATTTTTGGTCACGGGAATGCCGATGATCCTGCCCCAGTGCTCGGCGAGCCCGGCCGGCTCCGGGCTTTGCATCTCAACGCCGATCAAGGCCTGCGTGACATCCTTGGCGATCGATTTCTGCCAGTCCGACCCCGCCGGGGGATACGGACCCAGAATATCGTCGCTGCCCTCGGTGTGATTGAATTCGATGAACGCGGCGCGGCAATCGCGCGGATGCAGTTGCACGCCGTGATAGGGCGCGTGATCGATGACGTTGACGACGCGCACGCCGATTTCTTTGGCATGCCGGCCGCGCCGGTCAGGATCGTCGCAGCAGAAGATCGCCATATAGCCGCCGCGGCCGCCGGTCTTGTCGAGAAAGCGCCCCGCCGCGGTGCCGGGTTGCGTCGGCACCACCACCTCCAGAAGGATGGTATCGACCGGCAGCAGCGCGTTCTCCAGCCCGTATTTGGCGACGTTGCTGTCGCGATAACAGACGTTGAGCCCCATGATGCCGGCGATATCGCTGATGACCGGTTCGAGATGCGGCGCCACCAGGCAGATTTGCCGCAGCCGGATGTAGCTTGCAGCACCAGCCATCTCAATGGCCCTGGAAAACGGGCTTGCGCTTCTCGACAAAGGCCTTTGCGGCTTCCTTGTGGTCGGCGGTCTCGCCGGAGCGCGAATGATGGATCGCCTCGGCGTCGAAGCAGGCTTCCAGCGACAAATGCTCGGCGTTGTTGATGTTGCGCTTGATGTAGCCGAGCGTCACCGACGGGCCCTGTGCGAGCGACATCGCAAGCTCGTGCGCCGCGGATTCAACCTCGGCGTCGGGAACGACGCGCGTCACCATGCCGAGGTCGAAGGCTTCCTGCGCTGACAGCACCGGCGACATCAGATAAAGCTCGCGCGCTTTCGCGCTGCCGAGCAGATGGGTAAGGAAATAGGTGCCGCCGTAATCGCCCGACAAGCCGACCTTGGCGAAGGCGGTGGTGATCTTGGCGGAGGCGGAGGCGATGCGAAGATCGCAGGCCAGCGCGATTGAAAGGCCGGCGCCGGCGGCCGCGCCATCGACCTGCGCCACCACGGGCTTCGGCATCTCGTGCAGGATGCGGGAGACTTCCATGCCGCGGCGAAGATTCGTCATTTTTGCTTCGAACGCCAATGGCGCGCGCCCTTCCGCCATCGATTTCACGTCGCCGCCGACGCAGAACGTGCCGCCGGCGCCCTTGAGAAGAACCGCGCGGACCTCGTGGTCCTCCGCCGCGCGCCGGGCCGCCTCGACCAGACCGCGTGTCATGTCCGGATTGAGCGCATTGCGCCGATCGGGACGATTCATGGTGATGGTGAGCAGCCCGGAATCGAGCTTTTGCAGGACCATTTCATTGCTCATGAGTTGTTGCCTTTGTTATTGTTGGTTGCCGTTTGTTGCCGTCCTTCGTCATTGCGAGCCCACGGGTCGCACGAATGCGCGCCCGATGACAGGCTCCGCGAAGCAATCCATTCAGCCTCGGGAAAGATGGATTGCTTCGTCGCTGCGCTCCTCGCAATGACGTTAGGGTCGATCGCGTTTACTTCTTCACCAGCGGGCAGCGTGACAGTTCGAGCGACTGGAACGCCTCATTGCCGGGGACTGTCCCCAACAGCTTGTAGTCATCCCAGCGTGCCTTGGATTCGGACGGCTTCTTGACCTCGAACAGATACATCTCGTGCACCATGCGGCCGTCCTCGCGGATCCGCCCCTGCTTGGCGAACATGTCGTTGATCGGGGTGTCCTTCATGACCTTGATGACGGCCGCCGCGTCCGTGGTCCCGGCGGCCTTCACGGCTTTCAGATAATGCGTCACCGACGAATAGACGCCGGCCTGCGCCGCGGTCGGCACCCGCTTGACGCGCTCCATGAAGCGCTTGGAGAAGGCGCGGGTGTCGTCGTTGAGGTCCCAATAGAACGCTTCGGCGAGCAGCATTCCTTGCGCGGTCTCAAGGCCGACGCTGTCGATATCGGTGATGAATGCCAACAGCGGCGACAGCTTCTGGCCGCCGCTTTTTGTCAATCCGAACTCGGCCGCCTGCTTGATCGCGTTGATGGTATCGCCGCCGGCATTGGCGAGACCGACCACCTTGGCCTTCGAGCTTTGCGCCTGCAGCAGGAATGAGGAGAAATCCGAGGTATTGAGCGGGTGCCTGACGCTGCCCAGCACCTTGCCGCCGGACTTCAGCACGACATTGGTGGTGTCCTTTTCGAGGTCGTGGCCGAACGCATAGTCCGCGGTCAGGAAGAACCAGGTGTCGAACCCCGCCTTGACGGTGGCAAGCCCGGTGCTATTGGCCTGCGCGACGGTATCGTAGGCATAGTGCACCGTGTAGGGACCGCAGGCCTCGTTGCTGAGGCGGATCGAGGCCGGGCCGTTGAATATCACGATCTTGTTGCGCGCCTTCGCGATCTCGCCGGCCGCCAGCGCGGTGGCGGACGCTGCCACGTCAAAGAGCATTTCGACGCCCTGATTGTCGAGCATGTCGCGCGCAATGCTCGCGGCAAGATCGGCCTTGTTGAGATGATCGGCTGCGACGATCTCGATCTTGCGGCCCAGCACCTCGCCGCCGAAATCCTCCGCCGCCATCTTCGCGGCCGTCTCGCTGCCGGGCCCGGTGATGTCGGCATAGAGCCCGGACATGTCGAGGATGCCGCCGAGCTTGAGCGGAGGCTTGCCTTGCGCGAATGCTGCGGTCGCGGCAATCGCCAGCACCGAGGCGAAAACCCCGGAAAGAACTCGTTTCATTAAAACCTCCCGTCGATGCCGCGATTGCCTTCGCGGCCGTTCATTCGATTGCCTCGATCATGCCGCAACGCCCGGGCAGCGGCAAGGCGCAGTGCGACGCGGCAGTCATGCGGTGACGCCGTCTTTTGCGTTTTCCGCAAAGCGGAATGGGTGAGAGCTCAGCGCACCCGCGTCCCGCTCACGCCAGAAGCCCCTTTCCTGGAACATGGTTGAGCTCCAACCTTATTCCGTCGGGATCCTCAAACAGCAGCGAGTAATATCCCGGCGCCCATTGATCTTCGCGCGGCGCGCGAATGATGGTTACGCCGAGCGAGCAGAGGAATCCGTGCAGTTCATCGACGTCGGCGCGCTCGCGGGCGCGAAAGCAGAGATGATGCAGGCCGACGCGATTTTGCTCGAAGGCAGCTCCGGCATGCTCCGACGCCGGCGCGTTGATCCCGACCGCGGTGCGCCCGCCGACGCAGTAGAAACTTGTGTCGCTGTCGATAACCGGCTTCATGCCGAGAAACGGCAGCAGCTTGCGGTAGAATTCACGCGAGCGTTCAAAATTGGATGCGGTCAGAAAAATATGCGCGATGCCGTTGACTTCCATCTGGCCCCCCTTCGTCACCAGGACGATCTCGGATAAACAGCGCGTTTGCGGATCGCCAGCATACCGTAAAGATCCGCACAGAGAGAGTAGCGTGATGAAAGGCGTGACCGGACCGGCAAGGCGTTGCGGCCAATGGGTTGCAGCGGTGTCAAGCTGCAGTCTCATGCTGGTTGTCGCCGCAACGGATGCGGCCGGAGCCGCGGGATGCGCGTTTGAACCGCAAGGCGAAGGCCGCGTCGTCGAAATCATCGATGCGCGCAGCTTCCGCCTGGCTGACGGCCGCGAGGTCCTTCTTGCCGGCATCGAGCCGGTCGTGACCGAAAAAGCCGGGCGCGCATCGGCGCTGTCGGCGATCCTTTCCGGCCGCGATGTGACGTTGCGCGGCGAGGACGACACGCCCGACCGTTACGGCCGCCAGCCCTCCTTCGTGTTTCTTGCCTCCTCCGAGACCCCGGTGCAGGCGCAGCTTTTGGCGCAGGGCGAGGCGCTGTTCTCCGGCGCCGTGACCGACAAGGACTGTGCCTCGGTCCTGAGGGCCGCGGAGGCCGAGGCGCGCCAGGCCAAACGCGGAACCTGGGCCGATCCCACGGCCATAAAAAACGCGGAAAGTCCGGGCGATATTTTGGCCGGGATCGGGCGCTTTACGGTGGTCGAAGGCAGGGTTTTGTCCGTCCGGCAGGCGGGGGCAACGACTTACCTGAATTTCGGGCGGAACTGGACACGGGGCTTTGCTGCGACTATTTCGAGGCGCGTGATGCCGGCATTCGAGGCTGCCGGTACTGGCGTTAAGTCCCTCGAAAATCGAAGGATTCGGGTCCGCGGCTTTGTTGAGGCGCATACCGGGCCGCGAATCGAATTGTTGCGGGTGGGGCAGGTTGAGTTGCTGGGCGAAAATTAGCTTCAAACAAAGAGTAGCTGCTGTGGCAGGGTTTGTGGGACGGCGTGAGACAGGCACCAGCCGCCGCCTTTGGGCTGCGTCCACCTTGCTGTGCGCGGCTTTTGCGCTGGCCGCCTGCGGCGATATCAACCGGTTCCAGACCGCATCTCCGGCGGCAAGTGCGATCAAGCCTAACCGCACAGTCGCGCAGACGCCGGCCGCCGAGCGCGAGCATGAGCGAATTCTCTCCTCCTATGGCGGCGCCTATGACGATCCGAAGCTCGAAGCGCTGATCAGCAAGACGGTCGACCGTCTGGTGGCGGCATCGGATCGTCCCGATCAGGCCTACAAGGTGACGATCCTCAATTCGGGTGCGGTCAACGCGTTCGCGCTTCCGACCGGCCAGCTTTACGTGACGCGCGGGCTGATCGCGCTCGCGAGCGATACCTCGGAATTGTCCTCGGTGCTGAGCCACGAGATGGCGCACGTGCTGGCAAAGCACGCGTCGATCCGCGAGGATCAGGCGCGCCAGGCCGCGATCGTCACCCGTGTCGTCACCGACATGAGCAACGATCCCGACTTGACCGCGCTGGCGCTGGCGAAAACCAAATTGACGATGGCAAGCTTTTCGCGCGCCCAGGAGTTCGAGGCCGATGGCATCGGCGTCGGCATTTCGGCGCGCGCCCATTTCGATCCCTATGGGGCGGCGCGTTTCCTGGCGGCGATGGAGCGCAACGCCGCGTTGAAGGTGGGAAAGAGCGCCTCGCTCGATCCGCGTGCCCAGGACTTTCTGTCCTCGCACCCGGCAACGCCGGAGCGGGTGCAGAACGCGCAGAACTCCGCAAGGCAGTACAGGGCGCCGGAGGGCGGCGAACGCGATCGCGAAACCTATCTCGGCGCCATCGACAACATCGTCTACGGCGAGGACCCGAGCGAGGGATTCGTCCGCGGCCGGCGCTTTTTGCATCCCAAGCTCGGCTTCACCTTCGCCGCCCCCGAAACTTTTACGCTGGACAACACCGCCCAGGCCGTGATCGGCGTGCGCGAGGGCGGCACGCAAGCAATGCGCTTCGATGTGGTGCGGGTGCCGGCGGAACAGACGCTTGGCGAATATCTCAATTCGGGCTGGATGGAAGGCGTCGACAAGGCCTCGACCGAGGATCTGACCATCAACGGCTTCCCTGCGGCATCGGCGGCGGCCCACGGCGATCAGTGGCAGTTCAAGGTCTATGCGCTGCGGTTCGGCAGCGACGTCTACCGATTTATTTTCGCCGCCAAGCAGAGAAGCATCGAGAGCGACCGCAACGCGCGTGAAACGGTGAATTCATTCCGCCGCTTGACGCTCGAGGAAATTCAGGCGGCGCGGCCGCTGCGGATCAAGGTCATCACTGTGCAGCCCGGCGATACCGTGGAATCGCTGTCGCACCGCATGGCCGGCGTCGACCGGCCGGCCGAGCGCTTCCGTATCCTGAACGGGCTGGACGTCCACGCCCAGGTCAAGGTGCGCGACCTCGTCAAGATCGTGACGGATTGATTCCGCCTTCGTCGTCCCGGCCAAGCGAAGCGCGCGCCGGGACCCATAACCACCGATGTCAGTGTTGCACAAAACGGGAGCCGCGCGGATTCAACAACACGCATTTGTGGTTATGGGTCCTCGCGTTCGCGAGGACGACGAATGCATAAGTTTCGCTAATTCACCGCCAAACAAAAAGCCCGGCCTTTCGACCGGGCTTTACTATTTCGATCAGCAAAGCTGCTTACGCGGCTTCATCCTCGACCGCGGCATCGTCGCCGTCGGCATCGGGATCGACCTCGCCCTCGGCATCAACGTCGGCCTCGGATTCGGTCTCGGCCTTGGCGCCGCGGCGCGGGCTCTTGGCGAGCTGGCTTTCGACCTCCTTGACCGCCTCGGTTTCGGTCACGTGCTGCACGACCGCGATTTCCCGCGACAGACGATCGAGCGCCGCCTCATAGAGCTGACGTTCGCTGTAGGACTGTTCGGGCTGCGATTCGGAGCGATAGAGATCGCGCACCACCTCGGCGATGGCGACGATGTCTCCCGAATTGATCTTGGCTTCATATTCCTGGGCCCGGCGTGACCACATCGTGCGCTTGACGCGGGCGCGGCCTTTCAGGGTCTCCAGCGCGCGCTTGACCAGAGCCGGCT
Organism: Bradyrhizobium sp.; assembly: GCA_035693465.1. Taxonomy (GTDB): domain Bacteria; phylum Pseudomonadota; class Alphaproteobacteria; order Rhizobiales; family Xanthobacteraceae; genus Bradyrhizobium. Next base: position 7,356 of record DASSGM010000144.1, read on the forward strand.
CCGACAGCTTGCGCATGCCGACATTGGCGACTTTCGCGGTCGGCACCCGCAGCGTCATCTTGTCCTTCATGAAGTTGATCACGAACAGTTCAAGCTTGGCGCCGGCGATCTCCTGGTCCTCGATGGCCAGAATCTGGCCAACGCCGTGGGCGGGATAAACCACGAATTCATTGGTCTTGAAGCCCTGACGCTGGGTCAAAACCTTTTTCGGCTCCTCGACGCGCGGCGCCACCGCCGCGGGCTTCGCGGCGGGCTTGTGCGCGACCGGCTTGACCGCAGCCTTGGCGGCAGTCCTGGCGGCGGTTTTCGGAGCAGTTTTGGAGGCGGCGACCTTCGAAGCAGTGGCCTTCGAACCGGTCGCTTTCGCGGCAGTTTTGGCAGTCCTGTTTGGCATTGCGCTTCTTTTGTTTTTTGAGGATTTCGCAGCCGGAGCCTTGGTGGCTATCCGGGCCGATCTGAGAGAAGCCCGGGCACGGCTTTTTGTTGCGCTGCGGCTGGCCGCGGCGGCTTTTTTGACGGTTGTTTTTGAAGCACTCTTTTTACGCGTTTTCTGTGACACAGCCTGCGCGCGGAACTGCCACGCCCCTGTTCGATGTTTTCACGGGAACCCATAGGGGCCATACACGCGGCTGACGGGTTCGGCTATAATGTGCCCAATATAGCACATTTTCCGCAAAAATCAATGATTTACGCCCCAATCCGGGCGATTAACGAGCCATTTCGGCCACATCCGCGCGATTAGGGTTAAGTACAACCCAGTATTGCGTCAGTCGCCGGTCCCCGGCGCCGGAGAAAAATATTTCTCGAATTTGCCTTCCATCCCCTCAAAATCTTTCGCGTCGGGCGGCGATTCCTTCTTCTGGGTGATGTTCGGCCAGCTCTTGGCGTACTCGGTGTTGACCTCCAGCCATTTCTCCAGGCCGGGCTCGGTATCCGGCTTGATGGCATCGGCCGGACATTCAGGTTCGCACACGCCGCAATCGATGCATTCGTCGGGATGGATGACCAGCATGTTTTCGCCCTCGTAGAAACAGTCCACCGGGCAGACTTCAACGCAATCGGTATATTTGCATTTGATGCAGGCTTCAGTGACGACGTAAGTCATCCAAAACTCCGAAACGGACCAATTTTAAGTGGGTTGCGTAGCCCAGGAACTCCGCAGCCGCAAGGAAAGACGGCACTTCCAGGAAGCGTTTTCGAGCGGTTCTGGACCAGGCTGAATCGATCGCAATGTAGATAGTTACGGTTGCCGTTGTTGCAAATCATCATAGAGCACGCGCGCCGCCGCCGCATCGCCCCGCCGCTCCGCAAATCCGACCACTTTCAGGATGCGCACGCTGCGATCAAGCCCGATCGTCAGCACGTCGCCAACCTTCACGCTGTGTCCCGGCGCCATCTCGCGCACGCCATTGATGCGGACATGGCCGGCCTCGACCAGCGCCGCGGCGCTGGTGCGGGCCTTCACCACCCGCGCGTGCCACAACCATTTATCGAGACGCTGGCGCTCCACGCCACACCAATCAGGCTCTTCTCCTTGACGCGAGGCGGTACCGCTTCGCCTCAAGATACGTTAGCGATCCTTGCGGTTGGCGGCGAGCTGATCCTTCAGCGCCGCCAGTTTGGCAAAGGGCGAATTGGGGTCGATCGGGCGGTCGCGTTCGCGCGGGGAAGCGCTGGTGGCGTATTGCCGGTGCGAGGGCCCGCTATCGGGACGCTTGTCACGTCCGCCCTTGTCACGTCCGCCCTTGTCGCGCCCGCCCGCGAATTTGCCCCGTTGCTGGTCCGTGTCCCTGCCCTTGTCGTTGTCTCTGCCCCGGAACCGCGCGCGCGGTGGACGCCCCTTGTCCTCGCGCGGTTCGCCGGCCGGCGCGCCCTCGGCCGCAGGCGCGGCGGCTTCAAGCGGCGCCTCGGTGACGGGCTTGCGGAATTCACGGCTGCGATCGCGTCGCCCCCACCGGTGCCGCTCGTGTTTTGCGACTTCGCCGGCTTCGCCCGCGGCAGCAGCCGCAGGCGTCGCGCCCTCTTTGGGACGGTCGTGATGGCGATGACGGCCGCGGTCATGACGCGGCCGCCGCTCGTCGGGCCGGCCGCCGGGGCGCCAGACTTCCACCAGTTCGGGAGCCGCAGCTACCTCGGACGTCGCCGCGGTAATCGCGTCCGCTAGTGCGGCAACGTTGGCGACTATCGTCTCGGATGCCGCCTCGGAGATAACCTGCTCCACCGAAGCTTGCGCCGAAGCTTCCATTGAAGGCACCGGATCCGGCACGGCTTCAATCGATTCGCCTTGAGGTTTGGCTTCGGCCACAATCGGTTCGTCCGCAGCGGTCACCGGCGCGAATGCGACCTCGGGCAGCAACGTTGCCGACGGCGCTGGCGCGGCATCTTCGGAAGCCGCCGGCCCATCGCTGGTCGCATCAGCGGCGTTGATATCGCTGGTTGCGTCAGCGGCATTGACGTGGTCAGCCGCAACCGGCGCTTCCTCGACAACCAGGCCAGCGGTGGCTGCTGCGGCCTCGATCGCTGCCGCTTCCGACAGCGTTTCCGAGGCGGCTTCCGGCGGAGTCGTCTCCGCAGTCGCTGCAATCACCGCCGGCGCCGGTTTCGGCGGCAGCGGCGGGCGGCGCTCCATGCGATAGCCGAGCGCGCGCAGGATCGAGGCGAAATCCTCGCCGGCCGAGCCGGTCAGCGACGTCATCGCCTGCGTCACCACAAAACCGCGGCCGTCGAATGCGCCGACCGGCTTTTCGCCGGACGAGGTTTCGCGCCAGGCCAGTGCGGGACGGATCAGATCGGCGAGCCGCTCCAGAATGTCGACGCGCACCGCGCGCTCGCCGCATTGCCGATAGCCCAGCATGCGGTAGGCATCGCGCGGAAGCGACTTGTCGACCGGGAACGAGGTGCGGCCTGATCCTGCGAGATGCTGTGCTCCCGACAGCGCCGAGAAATCGACATTGTCCTGCTTCTGCGCCCACAACAGCGACGCCAGCGCGCGCGCCGCCGGCTTCAAGAGCGCCGGAAGGTAGATGTGATAGGCCCCGAAGCGCACGCCGTATTTGCGCAACGACGCCCGTGACGGCTGATCGAGATCCTTCATCTCGGCCGCGATCTTCGCACGCTCCAGCACGCCCAGCGCTTCGATCAATTGAAAGGCGATGCCGCGCGCGATCCCCGTGACGTCCTCGGCCTTGGCAAGCTCGAACAGCGGTCCCAGCAATTTTTCGATGTGCGTCTTCAGCCACAGCTCGAGCCGGGCCTGCACCGCTTCGCGCGGCGCGCCGCTCAGGCGCTCGTCGGAAATGATGCGCAATCGCGGATGCAGCGCGTCGTCGGCGGAAACCAGTTTTGCCACCGCGTCGCCGGTCCAGCGGACGGTGCCGCCCGACGTCAGCACGAACTGATCGTCGGGCGCGGCGGAAAGTTTCTCGGCGCGGGCGTCGATCTCGCCGGCCAGCGCCTTTTGCGCGGTTGCCTGCAGCGCCTTGGCATCGGAGCCGGCCTCTGCCGCATCTGGCGCGAACGTGAAGCCGTCGAGCCGGCCGATCACATGGCCTTCCACAGTCACTTCGCCGGTCTTGCCGATTTCCGTACTCAAAACGGTGTTCTCCCGCAGGCGGCGCATCAATACACTGGTACGACGATCAACGAAACGCTCCGTGAGCCGTTCATGCAGCGCATCGGACAATTTATTTTCGACTTCGCGGGTAATTGCCTGCCAGTGCTCAGGATCGGCCAGCCAGTCCGGGCGGTTGGCGGCAAAGGTCCAGGTGCGGATTTGCGCAATCCGGCTCGATAGCGTGTCGATATCGCCGTCGACGCGATCGGCCTGCTCGACCTGGGCGGCGAACCAGGCGTCGGGTATCCGGCCCTTCTTCATCAGGAATTCGAACAGCGTCGTCACCAATTCGGCATGCGCGGCCGGCGCGATCTTGCGGTAATCCGGAATCTGGCAGGCGTCCCACAGCCGTTCCACAGCAGTTGCGCCATGGGCCATCTCGCGCACGTCGGCGTCGCGCGCGGCATGATCGAGCACCCGCAGATCTTCCGCGATCGGGGCGCGCGTCAGCGCGTCATGCGAAGGCGCCAGCGCCAGCGACACCTGCAGCGCGCCGAGCGAGGAAAAATCCAGCTTTGAATTGCGCCATTGCAAAACCTTCACGCTGTCGAAGGTGTGGTTCTGTAGCGCATTCACCAGCTCGGGCTCGAACGGCGCGCAGCGGCCCGTGGTGCCGAAGGTGCCGTCGCGGGTGGCGCGCCCGGCGCGGCCGGCGATTTGCGCGAATTCCGACGGATTGAGACGGCGGAACTGATAGCCGTCATATTTGCGGTCGGAGGCAAAGGCGACGTGGTCGACGTCGAGGTTGAGCCCCATGCCAACCGCGTCGGTCGCGACCAGATAATCGACGTCGCCATTTTGAAACATCGCCACCTGCGCGTTGCGGGTGCGTGGCGACAGCGAGCCCAAGACCACCGCCGCGCCGCCGTGCTGGCGGCGGATCAACTCCGCGATCGCGTAAACTTCATCCGCCGAAAACGCGACGATCGCGGTTCGCCGCGGCTGCCGCGTGATCTTGCGGTCGCCGGCGAATTCGAGCTGCGACAGCCGCGGCCGCGTGACGATCGAGGCACCGGGCAATAATCGCTCGATGATCGGGCGCATGGTGGCGGCGCCAAGCAACAGCGTCTCGTCGCGGCCGCGCCGGTGCAGGATGCGATCGGTGAAGACGTGGCCGCGTTCGAGATCGGCGGCCAGCTGCACTTCATCGACGGCGAGAAACGAGACGTCGAGATCCCGCGGCATCGCTTCGACGGTGGAGACCCAGAACCGCGGCCGCGGCGGCTTGATCTTTTCTTCGCCTGTGATCAGCGCGACCGAATCCACGCCGGCGCGATCGGCGACCTTGTTGTAGACCTCGCGCGCCAGAAGGCGCAGCGGCAGGCCGATCACGCCTGAGGAATGCGCGAGCATCCGCTCGATTGCGAGATGGGTCTTGCCGGTGTTGGTCGGCCCGAGCACGGCGGTAACGCCGGAGCCGGGAGCCCGTTCTTGGTCGAACGAAGAAGAGAAAGCCATATTGTGCAGGTGTTTCTTTTATTGCTGACGCCTTCCGTCATTGCGAACGCAGCGAAGCAATTCGGAAAGCCGTCATTCCGGGATGGTGCGTTAGCACCAGACCACAGATGTGCAAGTTGCACATCGGGGAATCCCTGGATTCCGGGTTCGATTCTTCGCATCGCCCCGAAATGACGAAGTATGGATTGCTTCGTCGCTGCGCTCCTCGCAATGACGGGAAAACTCTCAACTCATTTTTTGGCACCATCAGCGCCGGTTTGTCTCACTTTGCGACGCGCCTGAGGTCGCGGCTTAAGCTCTGGAACGGTTGCGGAACGAATCGCGCCCGAATCGGTGACTCCCCTGCTCTCCGGCTTCGTTCACCGCAACATGTCGCGTTGGCGCTTGGGTCTCGGCACTAGATCAAGTTTGGCGTGGCTCCACAAGGGACCGCTTGGCGGTGCAATCCTTAAAAATTCGGCGCGGCCCGAGTCGAATCAGAAATGGCAAAGAGTCAACAGGATTCCTTGGCTTTCAGATCACGGTAATGACACTCGTCATGCCCGGGCAAAAGCGCGAAGCGCGTCTTCGCTAGATGTCCCGGGCATCCACGTCTTTCTTTCCAATTGAACCAAGGTCGTGGATAGCCGGGACAAGCCCGGCCATGACGGACGCAGCGTGGTTGCATCCCTCACTGCGTTTTGGCGACGCGCGGCGGCGTGGCCTGGGTGATGAACTGGGTGGCCTCCAGCGTGGCGGGGCCGAGCGGGGTCGGGATCCTCATCCAGAATGGCACCAGGATGCGGGTTCCCGCCACCGGCACAAAGGCGATCTCGATGTTGCGCTGGGCGGTGAGGTATTTGATCACCGGGCGGTCGGGGATGTAGCCGGCGACCGGCGAGAAATACACCGCGCAGACCAGCGCCGGGCCGTGATAGCCCCTCTCCGCCCGCACGATTTCCATGCGCTTGAAATCGAGCTTGAGATCGTAGCGCATGCGGCCGTCGAAGATCGCAGCGCCGCTGCGGCAGACCTCGGGGCTGAGCGGATCGACGGTCGCGGGCGCGCGCAGCATCGATCCCGTCATCGGATCGAACACGTTTCGGCGATGCGCGTCGGTGACGGGAAGCCGGTCCGGATCGACCGGCGGCTCCGGCACGATGCCGTATTCCCTGACATTGCCGTTCGACAGCACCATATGGATGGCTTCGGTTTTCTTCGACGTCGTGGTGCTCGCCGAATAATTGGTCGCGACCGGAAGGCCGTTGACGACGCGGCCCTGCGCCGCGCCGGTGCCGGAGCCGGCCGCAAACGCTTTCAATAAGCCCGCAGTGCCGCCGGAGGCGGACGCGGAAAACTGGTCGTCGGAGATGTCGATGCTCCAGGCGCCGGTGCCAACCGGAATGCCGGATAGCGTCGCCTCATAGCGCGCATCGAGCTTGCCTTGGGCGAAAGCCGGTGGCAGCGCCGCGAGCAAAAGCAATGTGCCGGCGCAAAGGCTCGCCCACACCCGCAAGCCCAAGGCTGCGGTGAGCGAATTCATGCGGTGCGTGGTCACTGAAAGCCGGTCCTCGAATACGCGCCTGTGAAGTGTCATTTAAGCAAAAATATCGGGCAAACAACGAATTGGCGGTGCTTTTAGGCAAATCCGCGTTATCCGCGGGCGGAACTGCCGCTAGCCATGATGTCGGCGGCGAATATGCCGTTTTAATGATGGCCATAGGCCGCCAAACGCCCGGCAAACCGGATTCTGCGCACCTTTTGAAAGCCCCAAAACCTTGACGCCCCGCGGCTGTCCCCCTATACGTCCGCCGCTCCCTTTGATGGACGTGAATTTGAACCCCCGGGCCGCGCGCAAAGCGCTTTTCGGAAGTGCCGGGGATGGCAGAGGATTTTTGAAGATGTCGCGGCGCTGTGAACTGACGGCCAAGGGCCCGCAGGTGGGCCACAAGGTCAGCCACTCCAATATCAAGACCAAGCGCCGGTTCCTGCCGAACCTGTGCAACGTTACCTTCATTTCCGATGCGCTCGGCCGCAATGTGCGTTTGCGGGTTTCGACCAACGCGATCAAGTCGGTCGATCACCGCGGCGGCCTCGATGCTTTCCTGCTGAAGGCGAAAGCGGCTGACCTGTCGCCGCGCGCGCTGGAATTGAAGCGGGCGATCGAGAAGAAGACGGCGGCAAAAGCGCCGGAGCAAAAGGCGGGCTAAGGGTTCGGCTGGGGCTAGCGGGGCTGGCGTTCAGTCCGTAAGCGTTAAGCGTTTTGTGGTGGTGAGTCCTGAGCGGCCGGGTCGAAAGACCGGGCCGTTTTTGCTTGCGGGCGAACGCCGGCCTTCGCGCGGCGCGTTTGCGTGATTTTCGCCGACACATGGAGACTGAGTTTACGGTAGTCGAGCACCACCATAAGTAGTTGATACTAGTTGCATTCCAGCCACAGGATTTATCGCCGAGCCCTGATATGAAAAAGCTTTTGGTTGGTGTGTTGGGTGTCGTTTCCATGGCAACGTCCGCGTCTGCTGCGGATCTGGCTGCAAGGCCTTATACCAAGGCCCCTCCCACGGCGGTGAGCCCCGCCTATAATTGGTCGGGTTTCTATATCGGCGGCAATGTCGGCTACGGCTTCGGACGTGCGGACGAAGACAGCAGCTCGGCTTTGGTCGCCGCGCCCGTTCTCCCTCCCGGATTTATCGCACCCTTTACCGTCCCCGCGGTTACCATTCCCTTCGCCAGTTCAACCCGGACGCCCGTTGATGGCGTGCTCGGCGGCGGGCAGATCGGCTACAACGCGCAGTTCGGTCGTTGGGTCCTGGGTATCGAGGCCGACATTCAGGCTACTGACCAGAAACGGAATACCAGCACTTTCACCACGTTCGGCGGCATTAACGTCTTCCCCCCTCCGGCCATTGGGTTCACGTCTCTTACGGGAACTCAAGCCGAGACCGTTAACACCCGCCTTGACTGGTTCGGCACGGTGCGCGGGCGCGTCGGCTTTACGACCGGCGCTACCGGCGATCTGATGTGGTACGGCACCGGCGGTTACGCTTATGGACAGTTCAAGACCAGCGTAACGCAGT
>DASSGM010000145.1:0-16436 GCA_035693465.1 Bradyrhizobium sp.
GCGGGTCGCAATTTGATTTGCAGCTATCCCAAAGCAAAATCAGGTGCGTCGGATCACCCGACGCACCTGATTTTTATGTTGCCTTCCTGGCTGCTGGATCGCGCGTGGCGAGGCGCCTACCAGTAATACGGGCAGACGTAGCGGCCCCAACGGTAGCTCCAGTAGCAGCCGCCCCCATAGGCATACGGGGCGGCTAAACCCAGGCCCAAACCTAACCCTACGGCTGGACCCCAGCCCCAGCCTCTGCCTCTGCCCCATCCTCCACGGAAACCGCCACCACGGAAACCGCCACCGCGGAAACCACCGCCCCGGAAACCACCGCCCCGAGCCTGCGCCGGCACGGTCGATGAGCCTACGAGGATGGCGGACGCGCTGACCAAATAAACGAACACCAAAGCTATCGCTGCGATGCAGCGCGTGACGATGTTGTAGCGCTTTGTCATTTCAGAACTCCCGGTCTTCCGATCACCGGACTTGCAAGCCTGCCTTTTTGTGAACTTGCGAGACCTGCTATCTGTTCCGGTGCATGTGCATATTATTGTTGTTGTAGCCTTTTCGAATGCTATGAGGAGGCTCAGGCGAGGTCAAGTTACACTGCATTCCTCGGCTGAAAATGAACAAACGTTCAAACATCGAATCAGCTTGCAGGTGTTGTGCATTGCGCCAAGTCCGCTCTTTTCCGAATGAGCGTTGCAAAACTCCCGAAAGCGTGACTTGGCAAAAATGCGACCTCGTCTGGCTCAGCAAACGGCGGAGCCCAAGCCGCAACCCTGACAAGCTCCTATCCATCCATATTCCGCGCTGATTCCTTCCCCAAGAGTGTCGATGCCTAAACAACACACCTACGTTCTCGGCCTCAATACCTACGACCATGATGTGAGTGCCTGCCTGCTGCGCGACGGCGCCATCGCTTTTGCCGTCGCCAAAGAGCGGATCACGCGCGAAAAGCACGCCACCGGCTTCTACAAGGAAGTGGTCGACTATTGCCTGGACGCCGAAGGCATCACGCTCGATGACGTCGATCTGGTCGTCCGCAACTGCTATATCCTTCCGGTCACCGAAATGGAGGAGCGGCTGGTGTATCAGGACATGCCGGGCTTCCTTCCCGAGCATGAGCGAACCAGGGCTTCCAAGCATCCGTTGTATCTGTCCCGTTCCGACAAGGTAGTGTCGATATCCCACCATCTGGCGCACGCCTACAGCGCCTTTGCCGTATCGCCGTTTGAGGAAGGTGCTGTGATGGTTGTCGATGGCGTCGGCAGCTATCAATCCGACGTGATCGAGCCGTATCCGTCGACCAACATCGCTACCCCGCTCGCCCGCGAATCCGAGAGCTACTACAAATTCAACGGCTCAAAGATCGAATGCCTGAAGAAGGTCTGGATGGAGCCCGACCGCGGTTTCCTCAGCGATGAATTTTACAACATGCCGGGGCTTGGCGCGCTGTATAGCCGGGCCTCGACCTACATTTTTGGCGACTGGAACAAATGCGGCGAGTTGATGGGTCTGGCGCCGTATGGCCGCCGCGAGCAGGTCAAGCATCTGCTCGAACTCACCGGCGGCAAATTGCATGTTCCGCATTGGACCACCGACTTCAACCAGCCTTACGTCATCGATAGTGGCGGCTGGGAAGGCAGTCCGTCCATGCGGCACTGGGAGGATCTGGCCTGGCGGGTTCAGGACGACACTGAGAACGTGCTGCTGGCGCGCGCGCGGTGGCTGCGCGAAACCACCGGCGCCAAAAATCTGTGTATCGCCGGCGGTGTTGCGCTGAACTGCGTCGCCAATGGCCGCCTTGCACGGGAGGCCGGATTCGAGAACGTCTGGATTCAGCCGGCGGCTGGCGATGACGGCATTGCGATCGGCTGCGCTTATTACGGCTATCTCGAGGTTCTCCAGCAGCGCCGCTCATTCGTCATGGATCACGCCTATGTCGGCAAGCGCTACAGCGACCGGGACATTGACAGCGCCCTGGCGAAATTCCTCGTTCGCATTCAAACCACGGTAGCCCGCAGCGATGACATTTGCGGCGAGACCGCAAAACTGCTCGCCGATCAGCGCGTGATTGGCTGGTTTCAAGCAGGCTCCGAGTTCGGACCGCGCGCGCTCGGCAACCGCAGCCTGCTTGCCGATCCCCGCAGGGCCGAGATGAAGGATATCCTGAACAAGCGGGTCAAGCACCGGCAGGCATTTCGGCCGTTCGCGCCGATTGTGCTGGCTGAGCGGGCAAAGCAGATCTTCGAGGGCGAGGAGGATTCGCCGTTCATGTTGATCGCGAAGCGCGTCCGACCAGAGTGGCGGGACCGGATTCCGGCGGTCGTCCATGTTGACGGAACGGCGCGGGTTCAAACCGTTGGTGAGCAGACCAATCCGATTCTGCACCGATTGCTCAGGGAGTTCGAGGCGCTGACCGGCGTTCCCGTACTGGTCAACACGTCGTTCAATGTGAAGGGAGAACCGATCGTCGAAACGCCGCGCGATGCCGTGGTCTGCTTCCTGACCACCGGAATCGACAATTTGATCCTGCACGACAGGCTGGTTTCAAAAAACCCGCTGCACAAGATCATCGGGCCGCTGGTCGGCATTTATACGGACGTTGCGACTTTGGTCATGTCAAGCACACAGCCACCATGAATTGGCGAGCCTGACGGCAATGCGGTCAGGCCGGGAGCATCAAGCCTTCGCCGGCGTCGGTTTGGGAAGCGGCTTGTCCTGCCTTTTCGACCAGGAGATGTAGTAGGCAACAATGGTCATGATCGCTATTCCCGTCATGCTGACGAAAATCTGTGCGAACAGCGAGCCCGAACTCATCATCAATTCGAAGTGTCCGACAAAGGAAAGGAAGACGCCGACGCAGAATACCGCGAGCGACTGCTGACCGCAGACGACGAGGGGATCGAACATTTTCCATTCCAGTCCCGGCCAGTCCTTGGGCACAAACCTGATCACCAAAATCACGATCACCACGAAATGCAGGAAGCGATAGGGGGCAAGGTTGGTCTTGTCGTTCGGATTGAAGGCGGCATAGAACCAGTGGGGAAACAATGCGCCGAAATCCGGAAATCTGCCGGCCATTGTCATGACCAGCGCGAAGACGAGGTAGGCAATGCAGAGGTAGAGGGTGACGGGTGAGTTGATAACAGACATCGACTTCCTGGCGCCGCCGAGCGCGCACCATGAGCCGAATACAAACAACAACTGCCAGCAGAACGGGTTGAAGTACCAGGTCCCGGCGGGATAGGCCGGCAAATTCCAGCCGAATTGCCGCGCGGCCAACCACAACGCGATCGAAGCCAGCATGGTCAGATCGGGCTTCCGCAGCATGATCCACAGCACCGGTGGAAACAGTCCCATCAGCACGATGTACAGCGGCAGCACGTCCAGATTGACCGGCTTGAACTTCAGCAGCAATCCCTGCCGTAGCGTTTCAATGGGATTATCGACCAGACCCGCCACGTTGAACTCGTTGATGATCTCCGGATCGCTAAAGCGCTGCGCTACATAACCGATCGTGACGATATAGATGACGAACAGAATGATATGGGCAACGTAGAGCTGCCAGACGCGCTTGGTCAGGCGGGTGGCACCGACGACGAAGCCGCGTTCGAGCATCATCCGGGCGTAGACAAAGGACGCCGTATATCCCGAAATAAAAACAAACAGATCGGCCGCGTCGCTAAAACCATAATTTCTGGTGGTAATCCAGTTCACGACGTTATCGGGAATGTGGTCCAGAAAAATCGCCCAGTTCGCGACCCCGCGAAACAGGTCGAGCCGAAGGTCGCGTCCCTTGTCAGGCAGGATTGCGTTGATTTTCATGGGTGCCGTTTCGAAGTGATGCTTTCGAGAAGATCGAGCGGCGGAGGGTGTCAGCCCTACGACCGGCCAAGATTGTCACTGCGCAGCATAATGAGTATACCGGTCGGGAAAATGTAACAACCGCGGCGGGCAGTCACCCGGTCAAATTCCTGAAAGGTGTCTCTATACTATCCCCGTCGTTTTCACCACGCGCTTCGATGCCGCATATCACAGGACCCCATCATCCATGACCGCTCGCATCTTTAAGCCCGCCAAAAACGCGATGCAATCGGGGACCGCCATCATCAAGGAATGGCAGCTTGATTATGAACCCGAGCAGCCCCGCGTGGTCGAGCCCTTGATGGGCTGGACCAGTTCAGGCGACATGAAGCAGCAGGTCACCCTTCGCTTCGACACCAGGGAAGAAGCCGTGGCCTATTGCGAGCGCAAGGGCATTCCCTATCAGGTGATCGAACCGAAGGAGCCGGCGCGGCGGCCAGCCGCCTACGCCGACAATTTCGCATTCCGGCGCACCGAGCCCTGGACTCACTAGGGATCGCGGATCGGCCAAGTCATATCCGGGCTCGCCAGTTGCAGCGAAAGTTGAGGGTTGCCTAAGACGGCGGCGCAATGACACCATGAGGCCAACCCTCCTGCGCAGATTGCGGCGCACAATCAATTGCTGAAGGTCAATGCCGCTCCATTCCACGATCGATCCCGCCTCGTCCGAATTCGCCCGCAATGCCGAGGCCATGCGCGCCCTGGTCGCGGAGCTTCGCGAGAAGCTCGATCAGGTCGCCGGTGGCGGCGGTAAAGCATCGCGTGCCCGGCACACCTCGCGCGGCAAGATGCTGGCGCGCCAGCGCGTCGATCTCCTGATCGATCCGGGGACGGCGTTTCTCGAATTGTCGCCGCTTGCCGCTTACGGGCTCTATGGCGGCGACGTGCATTCGGCGAGCATTATCACCGGGGTGGGACGGATCGCCGGGCGCGAATGCGTTGTTGTCGCCAATGACGCGACCATCAAAGGCGGCACCTATTATCCGATGACGGTGAAGAAGCATCTTCGCGCGCAGGATATCGCGCGGCAGAACGATCTTCCTTGCGTCTACATGGTCGATTCAGGCGGCGCGTTCCTGCCGATGCAGGACGAGATTTTCCCTGATGAACGGCATTTTGGCCGCATCTTCTACAATCAGGCGCAGATGTCTGCGCTCGGCATCCCGCAAATCGCAATCGTGATGGGGTCTTGCACGGCCGGCGGCGCCTATGTCCCGGCGATGTCCGACGAGAGCATCATCGTGCGCAATCAGGGCACGATTTTTCTCGGCGGACCGCCGCTGGTGAAAGCCGCGACCGGAGAGGTTGTCACCGCCGAAGAGCTCGGCGGCGCCGACGTTCATTCCAGGCAATCCGGCGTCACCGATCACTACGCACAGAACGACGCGCATGCGATCGGGATCGCACGGCGCATTGTCGCCACGCTGAAGCCGCCTACACGCGCGGCCCTTAACATGCGCGAGCCGCGCGAGCCGCTGTTTGCGCCCGAGGAAATTTATGGCGTGGTCCCTGCCGACGGGCGCAAGCCGTATGACGCACGTGACATCATCGCGCGCGTGGTCGACGGCTCCGAGTTCGACGAATTCAAGAAGTTGTACGGCCCGACCCTGATCTGCGGTTTCGCCCATATTTGGGGGTATCCGGTCGGCATCATCGCCAACAACGGCATCCTGTTCAGTGAGAGCGCGCTCAAGGGCGCGCATTTCATCGAGCTGTGTTGCCAGCGCAATATTCCGCTGGTGTTTCTGCAGAACATCACCGGCTTCATGGTTGGCAAGAAATATGAAGCCGGCGGCATCGCCCGCGACGGCGCCAAGCTGGTGACCGCCGTTGCGACCGCGGGTGTGCCGAAATTCACGGTCGTGATCGGCGGCTCCTACGGCGCCGGCAATTACGGCATGAGTGGCCGCGCCTACAGTCCACGCTTTCTCTGGATGTGGCCGAATGCCCGGATCTCCGTGATGGGCGGTGAACAGGCTTCGATGGTGCTGAGCCAGGTCCGCCGCGATAATATCGAGGCGAAGGGCGATGCTTGGCCGGCCGAAGAGGAGGAGAAGTTTCGCAACCCCATCCGCGCGCAATACGAACATCAGGGCAATCCGTATTACGCCACGGCGCGGCTGTGGGATGACGGCGTGATCGATCCCGCCGATACCAGACTGGTGCTCGGCCTTGGTCTTTCAGCTGCAACCAACGCGCCGATCGAGCCGACGCGCTTCGGCCTGTTCAGGATGTGATGATGGATCGCTCCAAGCCGTACCGGCGGTTTCGCAGCCTCCTGATCGCCAATCGCGGCGAGATCGCCTGCCGCGTGATACGTACCGCAACGGCGATGGACCTGCGCACCGTTGCGGTTTATTCCGAGGCCGACCGCGACGCCATGCATGTCGCCATGGCTGACGAGGCAGTGTTGCTCGGACCGGCGCGGGCGCGCGACAGCTATCTGAATATCGAGCGCGTAATTGACGCTGCGCGCCGGAGCGGCGCGGAAGCCGTGCATCCCGGCTATGGATTCCTTTCGGAGAATGCCGAATTTGCGCAAGCCTGCGCCGATGCCGGACTGGTATTCGTCGGTCCCACCGCCGCCATGATGACCGCAATGGGCTCGAAGTCGGGCTCGAAAATGCTGATGGAAAAGGCCGGCGTGCCGCTGGTGCCCGGCTATCACGGCGACGCCCAGGACGAGCCGACACTGGCGAAGGCTGCCGACAGAATTGGTTTTCCCGTTCTGATCAAGGCGTCGGCGGGGGGTGGCGGTCGCGGCATGCGGATCGTGGGTTCGCCCGGGGAGCTTGCCGCAGCGATCACAAGCGCCAAGCGCGAGGCCAAGGCGGCCTTCGGCGACGACCGCTTGCTGATCGAAAAATTCGTCCAAAACCCGCGCCACATCGAGGTGCAGATCATCGGTGATTGTCATGGCAATCTGCTGTCGCTGTTCGAGCGCGAATGCACCTTGCAACGGCGGCATCAGAAGGTGGTCGAGGAAGCGCCTTCCCCGACATTGAAGGGCGCCCAGCGCGAGGCGGTGTGCGCTGCCGCGCGGAAGGCGGCCGCCGCGGTGAACTATGTCGGTGCCGGTACCATCGAGTTCGTTTCCGACGGCAAGGACGTCTTCTTCATCGAGATGAATACTCGCCTGCAGGTCGAGCATCCCGTGACCGAGCTGATCACGGGCATCGATCTGGTAGAGTGGCAGCTGCGCGTCGCGTTCGGCGAAAAGCTGCCGCTCAACCAGGATCAGATCAAGTTCAACGGCCACGCCATCGAGGCGCGGGTCTACGCGGAAAATCCGCACAAGAATTTCATGCCGTCGGTCGGTCGTATCAGAACCTGGCGCACGCCGGATCAGTCGAACGGGCTGCGCATTGACGCCGGATACCGCGAGGGCGATGCGGTATCGCCGCATTACGACGCCATGCTGGCCAAGGTGATCGCCTGG
The DNA here is from genome assembly GCA_035693465.1 of Bradyrhizobium sp. Taxonomy (GTDB): domain Bacteria; phylum Pseudomonadota; class Alphaproteobacteria; order Rhizobiales; family Xanthobacteraceae; genus Bradyrhizobium. Next base: position 7,298 of record DASSGM010000145.1, read on the forward strand.
GCGCCGACCCGCGACGCCGCGATCGAGAGGCTTAATCGCGGGCTTGAGCAAACCGATATTCGCGGCATCGTCACCAACATTCCCTTCCTTTCGGCGCTGCTGACGCATCCGGACGTGCGCGCCAACGCCATCGATACCGGATTCATCGAACGTGAATTGAACAAGCTGACGCCGCCCCCTGCGGCACCCCGCGATCTCGAGCTTTGCGCTGCCGTGGCGGCAATCCTTGGTGAGGAGCAGAACGCCGCACGAACCGAAGCCCATTCGCCGTGGCGGACCGCGGGCTGGATTCCGGTTGGCCGCCGGCAGCGGGTGTTCGCGTTCCGCGACAGGCAGGGGACCGAACAAAAGATAACCCTGAAATATGGCAACGGTCCCGCGGCGCTGTCGATCGACGCGCGCGAGTTCGCCTTCACCTATTCGCCCGTTGACGGCGGATTCGAGCTCACGCTCGACGGCATGAAATCCCACGTCCTCGCGGTGATAGAAAGCCATGAACTGTATCTGCGGACGCGCAACGGCCGTTTCGACCTGCATTGGGTTGATCCGTTCGGCGGCGAGACCGAGGAGCAAGTCGGCGAGGACAAGATCGTGGCGCCGCTGCCGGGCACGGTGGTGGCATTGCTGGCCGAGGTGGGCGTCAAGCTGGAGAAGGGCGCAGCGATCCTGACGCTGGAGGTTATGAAGATGGAGCAGACCCTGCGCGCGCCGTTCGCCGGCGTGCTGAAGCTGATTAAATGCAGGGTCGGCGATATCGTGCAGGAAGGCGTCGAACTCGCCGAGATCGAGCCGCTCGGTTCCTAGGATTTGGGCTTCGAGAGACCACATGAGCGACCAAGTGCGCATCGTCGAAGTTGGGCCGCGGGACGGGCTGCAAAACGAAAAGACGCCGGTCAGCGTCGAGGCCCGCATTGCGTTCATCGAGGCGCTGGTCGGCGCCGGGCTGCATACCGTCGAGGTCGGCGCCTTTGTGTCGCCGAAGGCGATCCCGCAGATGGTCAATTCGGATTCCGTGCTGCGCGGCGTCAACCATCTCCCCGACAGCGAATTCCACGTACTGGTGCCCAACGAAAAGGGCTACGAAGCCGCGCGTGCGGGCGGCGCCAAAGTGATCGCGGTGTTTGCTTCGGCCTCGGAAGGCTTTTCGCGCGCCAATATCAACTGCTCGATCGCCGAATCGATCGAACGGTTCAAGCCGGTGCTGGCCCGCGCCAAGGCCGATGGCATCCGCGCGCGTGGCTATATCTCCTGCGTGCTCGGCTGTCCCTATGACGGCGAGGTGAAGCCGCAGGCGGTCGTCAACGTTGCCAAGACACTGTGGGACCTGGGCTGTTACGAAATCTCGCTCGGCGACACCATCGGGGTCGGCACACCCGTCAAGGCACGGCAGCTATTGCGTGCGGCGGCCGGTGCCGTGCCGATGGCCAGTCTCGCCATGCATTTCCACGATACTTACGGCCAGGCGCTGGCCAATCTCTATGCCGGCATGGAAGAGGGCGTTCGCGTGATCGATTCCGCCGCCGGCGGCCTCGGCGGCTGCCCCTATGCGCCGGGCGCAACCGGCAATGTCGCCACCGAGGACGTGGTTTACATGCTGGAGGGCATGGGCATCAAGACCGGCGTCGACATGCCGAAGTTGCTTGCGGCGACCAACAAGGTGAGCAAGTTGATCGGCCGTCCGCCAGTCAGCCGCGTCGCCGCGGCGTTGAATGCGAAGATGCAGGCGGCGAAAAGCAACTAGCGAATGGAATGTCCCTGTTCGCTGTCCCCATTTCGCCAGCTGCTCAGCGTCCGCCGTCCGGCCCCATCACCAGATCTGGAAGATACGTCGAAATTCCCGGCAGGAAGCACAGCACCACCACCGCCGCCATCATCAGAAGCACGAACGGCAGGGTGCCCCAGATCACCTCGCTGAGTGGAATATCGGGGGCGACGTTGCGGATGACGAAGATATTCAAGCCCACCGGCGGGTGAATTAGTCCCATCTCCATCACGATGGTCATGACAACGCCGAACCAGATGATGTCGAAGTTTGCGGCGCGTAGCGGCGGCAGAATGATCGGCGCGGTCATCAGGATGATCGAAACCGGCGGCAGGAAAAATCCGAGCACGACGACCATGATGAGGATAGCCGTCAGCAATTCCCATCGCGGCAAATGCATGGCGACGATCGATTCGGCGGCCGATTGCGAGATGTGCAGGTAACTCATGACATAGGAATACAATAGCGACATGCCGATGATCATCATCAGCATGGTGGACTCGCGGATCGTCGATTTCAGGATCGGCGCCAAATCGCTCGGCCGCCACACGCTGTAGATCAACGCGATCAGCACCAGCGCGAGAAGCCCTCCAAGGCCCGCGGTCTCGGAAGGCGTCGCATAACCGCCGTAAAGAGCAATCATGACCCCGGTCAACAGCAAGACGAAGGGGATAACCCGCGGCAGCACGCTGAACCGCTCCGCCATCGTAAAATCGTCGCGGGTGAGGATCGCCGACGTCGCGCCGGTCTTTGCATAGACCGTCTTGGCAGCCGCATATTCCTTTCGAAAGCGGATCACGGCATAGGCGCCGAACAACGTCACCAACAACAGGCCGGGTCCGATGCCGGCGAGAAACAGCCGTCCCAGTGATTTTTCCGCCGCAACCGCGAACAGGATCATGGTGATCGATGGCGGCAGCAAAATGCCGAGCGTGCCACCGGCGGCTATGATCCCCGCCGCGAAGCCGCCGGAATAGCCACGCTTGCGCATCTCAGGGATGCCGGCCGAGCCGATCGCCGAGCAGGTAGCGGGCGACGACCCCGCCATCGCCGCGAATAGCGCGCAGGCGAACACGTTGGCGACGCCGAGCCCGCCGGGCACGCGATGCAGCCAGGCGTGCAGCGCTGAATACAAATCCTGCCCGGCGCGGGATTTGCCGATCGCGGCGCCCTTGAGGATGAACAGCGGGATCGACAACAACGTGATCGAGGCCATTTCCTCGTAGACATTCTGGGTTACCGTATCGAGCGAGGCTGCGGGCATGTAAATGCCCATGAACACCACCGCGACTGCGCCCAGCGCAAATGCAATCGGCATGCCCGAGAACATGGCAAAAAGCGTGGCAACGCCGTAGCTGATGCCGATTCCAAGCACAGTCATCTTCGCGCCAGCCCACCGAAGGGAATCATGAGCTGCAGCAGGATCTGCAGGCAAAGCAGCGTCATGCCGGCCGCCATCAGGCCGTAGGGTATCGCCAGCGGCGGCGACCACATCGAGTTCGACACCTGACCGTCGACCCAGGCTTCATGCGCCAGTGTCCAGGATTTCCACGCGAAGAACGCGCAAAACAAAAAGCTCGCGACGTCGACAAGCCACAACCTGGCGCGATTGACCACAGGCGATAGCAGTCCGACGAAGGCCTCGATGCCGATGTGCCCGCGTTGGCTCTGCACATAGGCGGCCGTCATGAAGGTTGCTCCGACCAGCAGAAACACCGCCGCCTCATCCTGCCAATAATTCGGGCTGTGAAACAGGGCGCGGCCCAATACGCTGTAGCTCAGGATAATGCAGGCCGCGACCAGCGCGACCGCCGCGAGCACGACAATGATGTAGTTGCAAAAGGCAAGCCCACGTTCGAACGCCGCCGCGAGCGCGTTGTCGGGAGCAGTGTCCGAATGCTCATTCTGATCCCTGAGCGGACCATGCATCATGCTGAGACGTCGGTCGCGAGTTTGAGGAGGTTGGCCGCGATAGCAGTCTTTCCAGCGTAGTCTTTCCACGCGGTGTCCCGTGCGATGTCGCGCCATTTGCCCACTGTAGCGACGTCAAGTGGGCTGACCTTGGCGCCGGCCTTCTCATAGACCTTGGCCACTTCGATATCATCGTCCTGCGCCCCCTTCCTGCCGAACGCTTCCAGTTCGGTCCCGACGGTCCGGATGATGTCTTGCTGATTTTTCGGCAACTTGTCGAAGATCGACTTCGACATCAAAAGCGGCTCCAGCATGAACCAGTAGGATGCGCCCGCGCCGGACGTCAGGTGCTTTGCAACTTCCTCGAGCCGGAACGAGATCAGGCTGGTCGAGGAGGTAATGCCGGCATCGCACGCGCCGGTCTGCATCGCGGCGTAAAGTTCGTTTGAGGGCACCGACAGCACGGCTGCGCCCGCGCTCTGCAGCACCATGTCCATCTCGCGCGAGCCGCCGCGAACCTTCAAGCCCTTGGCGTCTTGCGGGACGACGAGGGGGCGCGAACGGCTGGCGACGCCGCCGGCCTGCCAGATCCAGGTGAGGATGATGATGCCCTTGTCGGCCAGGAAATCCGTCAATGCCTTGCCGACTGGCTGACTCTTCCAGCGCAAGCCTTGGTCATAGGTCGAGACCAGCCCGGGCATCAGGCCGATGTTGGTTTCCGGCAATTCGCCCCCCGCGTAGGGAAGGGGATACAGGCTGACGTCCAGCGCGCCTTTGCGCATCGCCGAGAACTGGGCGTTGGTCTTGATCAGCGAGGAATTCGGATAGATCTCGCCGGCGATCTCGCCGCCGCTGCGCTTGGCTACTTCGGCCGCGAATACCCTGCATAGCCGGTCGCGGAAATCGCCCTTGTCGATGGTGCCGCCGGGAAACTGGTGCGATATTTTCAGGGTGGTTGCGGCTCGGGCCGTTCCGGTCCCAAAACGCAAAATGGCGGGCGCGGCAAGCGCTGTTACGAGGACGTTACGGCGTGTAAGCATGGATATCTCCGTTAAGCTATTCTTAGATCGAATGTTCGGGCTGAGGTTGCGGCATATTAGCCCGTCTTCATCGGGACTTTCTCTAATCTGATAGTTCGACGTCGCGCCTGGGGTAACGCCCGGATTTGTTGCGGTGCACACTTGCATCAAAGATGCGACCGAAAAAAGACGGAGCCACGGGATCTAGCGAGCCTTCATTGCGAACCCCGGCACGGTCTGAAAAAGCCGCTCACAAAAAAGTTTTCAAACAGCCGGTAACAAACGAGGCCGTGGGACCGTGGTGGACATAGCGGCATCAGTCGCTTTCGAAACCGTCTCAAAGGAAAACCAACCCATGACCATTCGCACCCGCATTGCGCTCGGCGTATCTGTTGCCGCTCTTTCGCTCAGCCTTGCGCTGGCGCCTGCCGCTCTCGCCCAGGACAAGATGGGCAAGGACGACGGCATGAAGAAAGACACCATGTCCAAGGACACGATGAAGAAGGACACGATGTCAAAGGACGCCATGAAGAAGGATGATGGCATGAAGAAGGACGGCATGAAGAAAGACGACGCAATGAAGAAGAACTAGCATCGCGCTTCGGCATCGACAGGCTCGCCCGTCGGCCGGGCCTGTACTGCGTTAGCTTCACCTCATGCGTTATTTTCGCTTTTTGCGAGCGGCGTAGCGCGCGTCGCGTGCCGCCTTGCGTTCGGCTTCGAGCGCCAGCTCCCTGGCTGCGGCTTCTTCCTTTTCGCGCGCGAGCTGGGCTGCGGCCTGCGCCGCCGCCTCGGCCTCGCGGCGTTTCTGCTCGGCCTTGGCGGCCTCGCGGGCCAGTTTGGCCTTGCTGCGCTCGGCGGCGCGGGCCTCGCGCTCGGCTTGCCGCTGCTTCACTGCAGGATCGTCGAGACCCGGCTGGCTGCGAAACTTGTCGAGCATGTTTTGCCTGGCTTGCTGCGCCGCTTTCTGTCGCTCGGCAAAGCTAGGTTCCTTGAATCCACTCATAATGGGCCTTGTCTCTTTCATTGTCTGTTGTGAGACGATCGGTCTTGGGATCGCTCAGGGTGTACAGCCGGCGGCGCCGGGAAGCCATCAAAATAGCCAAGGATCCGATCGCCGCCGCCATTTTCAGGCCGAGAAATGATAATAACGCCGCGCACCACCAGAACATTTCACCTCACCATTTCTGGACGTTTCCGGACGATGACCAAACCCGAACAAGGTGGAAACCGGCGCGCGGCGATCGCCGGCCTGGCAATTGCGGTTGTGTTGTTGGCCCTGGGACTGTGGTTGGCTCACGAGCTGACTGCGACCAGCAAAATGCAGGATTGCCTGATGTCGGGACGAACGAACTGCAATGTTATTGAGGCGCCATCCCGATGACGGATCGAGTTTGGATCTCGGGCAGGATGGTCAGAGGGGAATAGAAGCAATTTGCACGGCAGGCGCGGTCGGTATCCTTAGCGACTTGCTTTCCCTGCTTTCGATGTACAATTGCCCGGCCAGCAACATCACGGCGGCGAATGCGATCACCAACATTGCGCTGGCCAGCTGCGTGACTTCGCTCATTTTGCTTCACCAAATATCGCCGATACACACGGTATTCGCCAAGGAGAACGTTAGACCTGGGTGTTAAGTTCCACGGTCTCGCGGGCCTTGAGCAAATGAGGCCGCCCTGCCGGGCAGCCTGCTGCCGGGGAAGTCGTCAATACCGCGATGCTACGGGGCCCATTGGATCGGCGAGTGATGTAATCGTCGTTTGATCAACTCGCTTCGCAGCTGGTCGGCGTACTGACGAACCGTTGGGTTGGCCATGAATTGATACTTGTTCGCGCGGTCAGCCTCGACCTGTTGTCGGATGTTTTCGTAGAAATGAGCGAGCCGTTCGTCAGGCATATGCTCGACACCCATCATCAACTCCTATTCAACTCATTCCACTCAACGCCATGTGTCGTCTTCGCCTTTGACTAGTGGCTGCTAGCGCGGCGGTCTTAATTCGCTGGCGAGCCAGCCCACCGCGTCAGTCTTCAGAGGGTCGATGGCAACGGAAAGTTTTTCAATGCGACGGCAGGTGCGGCACTCGAAGGTCCGCTCCTCAAAGCCGCGTTCGCCGGGCGAAATTCGAGCCAATCCCATCCTGTGCTTGCAGACGAGACACACTGGCCGTTCAACAATGGACGGATTACGCATCGCCCAGCACCCCGCTGAAATCATATGTGTTCCAGCGGATGGCGGTCTGTCCGGTTCCCGACTCTCGGCCAAATTTGGCGCCAACATTAACGAGCTGCGGGTGAAAATGAGCTGCGCCGGCTTGGCCCTGAAGCCTTCTGTCCCTCGGGATGGGTCGTGTTTCGGATCGGAGCGCAGCGCCGTCATCATCCAGCACATTGAGGTGCGCCGTTGGCGTGCTGTGACCAGCAGTCGTCAGAAGCGGGGTGTCCCGTTTGTCTAGCGGCTCAAGCCCACAGCTGATCCAGGACGCTCTGCTTCCGCGCTGCAGCAAGATATTTCCTGCACGATTGGTGGTAAATCAGGTTGATGATGATGTCCCACATGATCGAACCCCGTTGTTTGATCCGTGGGTGTTGATATCAGCCATTCGTTTCCCGGTGCCTTCGCGGGATCATGAAAATGGCTTCGCATCGCGCCGGAATGGTTTCGTCGCCCTTGCAAAGATGAAACAGCTTCACGAGTTCGCTATCAGTTCGCGGGTCGGCGTTGACTGCGTATGGTGCAAAGCACAACGCCGACCAAGTGGAATATGATCGCTTGGCGGCGTTGTGTACCAATGCTGGACGCTCAAATCCCCAGCAAGGCTTTGTGTGCGGGGGTCGTGCCAAGGTTCGAAGCCGCGCAGCAGCGCAAGGCCTGCTCCGGGCATTCGAACAATCGCGTCAGGTGAGCTACCGCAACTGCCGGGTCCGGGTCCCACCAATCGCAGTCATGATCAAAGAACCAGGCAGCCTGCGGATACGCACCTCACGACCGAAGGCGTGTTCGAGCCAGGGCTCGTAGCCGAGATCTGTTATCCGCACCGCTTCACCCTGGTTGGCGCGATGCTCTGGGGCGGTTTCCGCGGTGCGGATATGCACCACGGCGGTCTCGTCTGAGCAGACGCGCTGCCAGCCAAATCCCCACATGTTGGCCCTGCATTTGTTGACACCGGTCGGCGGGCGCACTCAGCGCCCGTCCTAATAAATTCCCGTCACCGGCAGCACGCGTTGCAAAATGGCGCCGAGGCAAATCAGTATCACGAGCAGCTTCAGCAGATTTGCAAGTCGGCGGTCGGTGGCAAACCTGTCGATGACCCAAAAGCAGATTGCACCGACGACGATAATGATCAAAACCGAGATCAGGACTAAAATCATAGCTATCCCCCATAGCGCTCGATCTTCCTTGCGGCGAAATTCCGAGAATCGATTCCTGCGGCCAAGCCTGCTCAGGCGACATGCTTAGCATGGCGCCGGCCGATTCCGTCATCCGGTCGTTGCGTCCGCGTCATGGCAGTCTGCCGGCCCACGCCGCCTGGCTTTCATGGGGACCTGTTTTGACGCCGGATCGCATTGATAGCGTCTTTGATGGTTGTCACGCTTTCCTTCACGAAGATCGCCCGGCCGCCGGCGTTCACGGCGCTTTTCGCTTCGGCTCGAATGTGGTCCCAGGGCTCGATAGCGCGAAAAAATGACACCGAAGAAGCCTTCACCCATACGGGAATCCCGTCCGGTAATGTCAGCGATATGAAGTATTGTCTCAGATTCAAACGCTCCAGTAGGCCGTCGGCTGTTTCTCCGACTTCCTGCGGTCCGCCGGACAGCCCGAGAATATTCGTTATTGAGCCGCTTCGGCTGTGTGACGATCCCAAGGACCGGGGCAGCGTATAGACCATGCTGATCTTGCCCGGATCGAACACCACGGTGATGCCGCTCACCGTCTTCGTTTCAGCGAGATCACGCGTTTGGAGATCGAGCAACTCGTCGGCCCTCGCGTTGGAGATTCCAGCCATCAAGATGCAGGTCAATGCAAGAAGAGCTCCTTTCCGGGCATTCATTCCATTTCGTTCCTAAAAGCGGCCAGCCACTGTCCTTGCGGTGTGGCGCGCAGGACCTGAGATATTCGGGGAAGATAAACCGGGTCAGGCGCCCACAAGACAAGAATTGTCTTGGCCGGAAGTTTGCGCCAGGCGTGAACTTTTGCGGCGCAATGCGGGACCGCCGGCGGGGATCAAAATAGCCGACGGTCCCTGTCGCGCAATTGAAATCGTGGTGGTGATGCGACTCACGACCAGCTCTGCTCGACCTGAATCAAATTTTTGAAAACCATGATCGGTCCCGGTAAATCCGCGGAATTAGCGATCAAAAACCAGTGATCATAGGGAACTTAAAATCAAGTTGTTGCCGTGCGGCCCGCGACGGGCTGTACCGGCATGTCTCAACCTCGACGGCGTTC
>DASSGM010000146.1:0-2130 GCA_035693465.1 Bradyrhizobium sp.
GGGCTCGTTCGGTTCGACGATGAACTTGACCCGCGCGAACTGACCGGTACCGCCGGTCTGCTTCTTGTGGGTGTAATCGACTTCGGCGCGCTTGGTGACCCGCTCACGGAACGCCACCTGCGGCGCGCCGATATTGGCGTCAACCTTGTACGTGCGCTTGAGGATGTCGACCTTGATGTCGAGATGCAGTTCGCCCATGCCCTTCAAAATGGTCTGGCCGGACTCCTGATCGGTCGAGACCCGGAACGACGGATCCTCCGCGGCGAGCTTCGCCAGGGCGACGCCGAGCTTTTCCTGGTCGGCCTTCGACTTCGGCTCGATCGCGATCTCGATGACCGGCTCCGGAAATTCCATCTTTTCAAGGATCACCGGCTTGTTCGGATCGCACAGCGTGTCGCCGGTGCGGGCTTCCTTCAGCCCCGCCAGCGCGACGATGTCGCCGGCAAACGCCTCCTTGATATCTTCGCGGTTGTTGGCATGCATCAGCAACATCCGGCCAATGCGCTCCTTGCGGTCGCGGGTCGAATTGATGACGCCGGTGCCCGACAGCAACGTACCGGAATAGATGCGGCAGAAGGTGATGGTGCCGACGAACGGATCGTCCATGATCTTGAAGGCCAGCAGCGCAAGCGGCTCCTTGTCGTCGGGCTTGCGTACGACTTCATTGCCCTTGTCGTCGATGCCCTTGATCGGCGGTACGTCGAGCGGCGACGGCAGATAATCCACCACCGCATCGAGCAGCGGCTGCACGCCCTTGTTCTTGAACGCCGAGCCGCACAGCACGGGATAGAAAGCGCCGGTCAGCACGGCCTTGCGGATCAGCCTCTTCAGCGTGGCTTCGTCCGGCTCCTTGCCGTCGAGATAAGCGGCGAGCGCCTCGTCATCGAGCTCGACGGCGGCCTCCAGCATTTTTTCGCGATATTCCTTGGCCTTGTCGGCAAGATCAGCGGGAATATCGATGTCCTTGAAGGAGGCGCCGAGCCCCTCCTCGTCCCAGACCACGCCCTTCATGCGCACGAGATCGATCAGGCCCTTGAAGTTGTTTTCGGAGCCGATCGGCAGCTGGATCGCAATCGGCCTGGCGCCGAGGCGGTCGACGATGTCGTCGAGGCATTTATAGAAATCGGCGCCGGTCTTATCCATCTTGTTGGCGAAGACGATGCGCGGGACTCTGTACTTGTCGCCCTGACGCCAAACCGTCTCGGTTTGCGGCTCAACGCCCTGGTTGGAATCGAGCACGCACACCGCGCCGTCGAGCACGCGCAGCGAACGCTCGACTTCGATGGTGAAGTCGACGTGGCCGGGGGTGTCGATGATGTTCAGGCGCTTGCCGTTCCAGAACGCGGTGGTCGCGGCGGAAGTGATGGTGATGCCGCGCTCCTGCTCCTGCTCCATCCAATCCATCGTCGCGGCACCTTCGTGCACTTCGCCGATCTTGTGGCTCTTTCCGGTGTAATACAGGATGCGCTCGGTGGTGGTGGTCTTGCCGGCATCAATATGCGCCATGATACCGAAGTTGCGGTAGTCCTCTATGGCATGAACGCGGGGCATGGGCTGTTCCTTGAATTCCGTTGGTTTCGCCGTTACCAGCGATAATGCGAGAAGGCGCGGTTGGCTTCCGCCATCCGATGCACGTCTTCACGCTTCTTGACGGCGTTGCCCCTGCCATTCGATGCGTCGAGCAGCTCGGCCGAGAGCCGCTCCGTCATCGTCTTTTCATTGCGCTCGCGCGCCGCCGCAATCAGCCAGCGAATTCCCAGGGCCTGCCGGCGCACCGAGCGCACTTCGACCGGCACCTGATAGGTGGCGCCGCCGACGCGGCGCGAACGAACCTCGATCGTCGGCATCACGTTCTCGAGCGCCTGCTCGAAAATCGGCAGCGGATTCTGCTTGGTCTTGGTCTCGATCATGCCGAGCGCGCCGTAGACGATACCTTCGGCGACCGACTTCTTCCCGGCATACATCACCGAGTTCATGAATTTCGTAATGATGATGTTTCCGAACTTCGGATCCGGAAGCACCTCACGTTTTTCAGCAGAATGGCGGCGAGACATCTTGTTTCCTTCGTCATGGCCGGGCTTGTCCCGGCCATCCACGTCTTAATTTGTTGCTCCAGATCCCCGGGTCTCA
>DASSGM010000147.1:0-5558 GCA_035693465.1 Bradyrhizobium sp.
GAACCGGGCAAAAATCGTTATCGAAGGCATCGCGGCTTGAAAACATTTGCATTCCCCCCGGTCCACAGGATGCAATGCAAGTCTCTAACGTAAGGTTAACCACGGCAACCGGTCATAATCCCCGGGAACCTGAACAGAATAGCCGAATCAGACAGCCGCAAGCCGCGATGAGCGCGATCACAAAAGTGCAAGCCGATTTTGCGGCCGATCGCGCTCTAAATCATTGATCGGCGCATGGGTCTCATCGCCAAACCGCTTACGCTTTGGCGGATCATGCCCATCTCGCTACAGCGAGTTTGCCTTCATCCAGTCGGCCACTGCCCGACCGATCGCCGGACCTGAATCTTCCTGGACGAAATGCGAGCCCGGCACGGTGACTTCGGTCTGGTTCTTCCAGCTTCGGCAAAAATCCCTGACCGCACCGATCAGGATGGCGCCGGGCTCGGCATTGACGAACAGCTTTGGAATGTCGTTCTCGGCCAGCCATCGCGAATAATCGGCTACGATCTTCACCACGTCGGCAGGTTCGCCGGCGATCGGGATCTGCCGCGGCCAGGTCAGCGTCGGCCAGCGGTCTTCGGCTTTCAGATAAGGCCGGCGATATTCGGTCATCTCGGCCTCGGTCAGCTTGCGCAAAACCGAGCCCGGCAGCACCCGCTCGATGAACATGTTGCGCTCGAGGATCATCGCCTCGCCCTTGTCGGAGCGAAATCCCTGGAAAATCGGCGTCGCCGCCGCGCTGAATTCGTCCCAGGAGGCAATCGGCCGCACGATTGCTTCCATGTAGGCGACGCCGCTGATGCGGTCGCGGTGATGGTTGGCCCAGTCGAAGCCGAGCGCCGAGCCCCAGTCGTGCACCACGAGGACAACGCGGTCCGCGTGCCCGATTACCGCATCGATGAAGGCTTCGAGATATCGACGGTGGGTCGTGAAACGATAGGTGTCGGCATCGGGATTTGGCAGTTTGGCGGAATCGCCCATGCCGATCAGATCCGGCGCGATCAGCCGGCCGCGCCCCTTAAGCTCGGGAATGACGTCGCGCCACAGATAGGACGAGGTCGGATTGCCGTGGAGAAACAACACCGGCGCGCCCTCGCCGCGCTCGTGATAGGCCATGCTGCTGCCCAGCACGTCGACGGTCTTTTTTGTCAGCGGCTGTTCTGTCATTGGTTTTCTCGATCAATGGACGCATTTGGATGACCATGCCGCGCGATCGCGTTGAGCGCAAATGGATACCACATGACAGCAGCAATGCCTGGCGTTCGATCGAACGGGATGTCGGGCCACATCGCCCGAGCGTGTTTATCCGGGATGCAAACCCCGAAACCGGCAAGCTCAGTTCGCCGCCATGAAGATCGACAGACCGAAACCGGTGAGATGGTGCAACGCCTGATCGATCCCGATCAGCCACCAGAACCATTGATGCTCCTGCTTCACCCGGAAGGTGGCGACGCAAAATCCCTTGGCGCGATCAACCGCGATGTGAATCGCAAAATCGATCAGGGCGACGAACCAGAACCGCGGTGCGACAATCAGGATCAGCGCCAATGCAACCGCAAGGTGCACAAGGCAGTGCGCCAGCAATGGCAGCGCCCAGCCCTTCGCCTGGTCCTTGCCGACCGCCATCCAGGAGTTCTGCAGGAAGAAATCCGCAACCACGTGCTTGGCGGTGAGGAGCAACATCCATCCCACCAGGGCACCAACCGGAACCGTCGACGACATGGCAGGAAACGACAAGCTGACGCCCTCGGAATGACCTGGAACGGTTCAGAAGATTAGCAGGCTTCAGCGCAAGTTCTTCTTAAACCCGGACAATTGAACCGGTATTGGTTATTTATGCCATCTCCCGGGCCGGAATGCACCTACAGGAACCCAAAAAAACAAAGCGTGATCCAGCCCCGGCGACAGGTTCCCCTGGATCGAGGCGTCTGCGCCGGTAAGGTTACCGAACGAGCCGGTTTGCAATCCGCCGCGGGCCGGATATCATCGTTAAGCTGAAAAATTATCGTTCTTTTTTAGATATTTACGATCTCATGGGCGGCAGCCGATATGGCGGCAAAGCGCGCCCAGCGGCGGGTATGAGCCATGAGTGCTGAAGTCCCAGCGCCGAGTGCGGAAAAGCCGCCCGCGCGTTCGCGCGTCAGCAACCGCGGACAGATGTTGCTGTTTGTCGCACTGACCTTGATCCTGACCATCGCGACGGTTTGGGGCGGCCGGATCTGGCTGAGGAATTCCGAAAGCCTGACCTTCGCCGCCGGGGACGCCAACGGCCTTGAAGCCCGCTTTGCCGGCAGGCTCGCCACGGTCCTCAAGAACAATTCTTCAAAGCTGCGCCTCAATATCGTGAGCAATGGCGACAGCGGCAAAGCGCTGGCGCAGTTCGAGCGCAGGCAGGCCGATCTTGCCGTGCTGCGCACCGACGCAAAGGTACCGCCCCGCGCGCGTGCGCTGGCAATCCTCGAGCACGACGTGCTGATGCTGCTCAGTCCTCCCAACAAGAAGATCAAGTCGCTTGCGGAGCTGAAGAAAAAGAAGATCGCGATTTTGGCCGACGGCGACAACAACGCGGCGTTCGTCCGCAAAATGCTGGAAATTTCCGACAACTCCGACGCCGCGTCCGCGGTCCAGCTGGCGCCGCCGAATTCGCCGCTCGACAAGCTGTTCGCGCCAGGCGGTTATGGCGCGGCGATCGCAATTGCGCACGCCTCGACGATCGCGAAAAACAAAAGCTATGAACAATATGCCAAACGTGGCGGCTTCACCCTGAACGCCATCGACGAGGCGAAAGCGCTGGCCAGACGCGATCCCGCAATTTCGGAGGAAACCCTGGCGACGGGCACGCTGTCCTCGGCGCCCCCCATTCCCGATGACGATCTCAGTACCATCGGGCTGCAATGGCTCCTGGTCGCGCAGTCCAGGATGTCATTGTCGACTGCGGGAGAGCTCGCGCGCACGATCTACGAAAACAAGGCCGAGCTCGCGCTGCCGGATGGCTTCGCCTCCAGGATCGAACCGGCTGATACCGACAAGGACGCCTTCGTTGTCGCGCACCAGGGCGCTGCCGAATATATCAATGACGACACCAAGTCGTTCATGGACCGCTACAGCGACCTTTTGTATCTCGCCGCGGCAGCGCTCAGCATCATCGGCTCGATATTCGCCGGGCTCTACGCCAAGGTGACCAGGATTGCGCCGGAGAAGGCCAGCGAGCTCGCGACCGCCATTCTCGACATCGGCGAACGCATCGAGCATGCCAACTCGATGGACGCGCTCGACGCGCTGCAGGAGGAACTCGAGCAAATTCTGAGAGGCGTGGTGATCGGACTGCGCGACGGCACCGTTTCAAGCGACGGGCTGGACACGTTCAAGCTCGGATATGAATTCGTGCGCGACGAGATCGGCATGCGGCGCGAGAGCCTGAAGCGGCGCGCCGGGCATGACGACAATGTGGTGGTGGTCAAGACCGCGCAAAGCGCGTGACCACCCGGCACTGCAGCAGCCGGCGGCGAATCGAGCGGAACGTGAGATGAACTTTATCCGAGAAACCGCAGCAGAGCAGTCATAGGGGCCTATTGGGCCATCTGGAGGCATGTCAATAAACTGACATAACTCGGCGTACCACCAACGCTTTCATTCGCGCTGCAGCTTGCTCTGCTTGAAGCGGTGAATTTGGACCATTGGCTTCCCAGCTGCTGCAACGCTTGCTGTTCATCATTCATGCAATTCTTTATTGGCTGCTCGACAGCAAGCCCAGTCGCAGCGGCAGCATCAAGCTTGCAACTCCGCGCAATATCAAACTTCGGCACCTCGTCAGCCACGGCAACGACCAGCTGCGAACTCAAAACGATCATCGAGAACGAGATAGGCATTTTTGCCTCCTGCTCGTAGTTGGCTTTGAAGCGCCCCGCCGTGCCAAGTTGAACGCCGAATACCTAGAGCGGCCACCAGGCTGAACGGAACGGCTGGGATCCCAGTGGGTTGGCAGCCATTCTCTGGCGGTCGGGTCGCTTTGCAACCTTCGCCTTGCGCTCGATCTTGATTGCCGCTGCGGGTGTCGGGGTCGACGAACCAGGCCGGGCTTCCGCGACTTGCGCCGGTGCTTGCACAATGTCCGGGACCGAAGCAGGAATGGCCGCGGCTGGTGAACTGGTATCGATGTCCACCCGCGGCGGACGGACCCTGTCCGACGCGATTCGAATGACCGGCCTTGCCACGTCGCCGCGGTTGACCGTTTCTGTTTCGGGGAAAAAGCCCGACACAACGAACAGGAGCGCAAGCAACGCTCCGCCGGCAACAGTGAAATAACGAAATAGAGGCATGCCCCACCGCAGGATAGAGAGCTGTCGTCTCGCGCCGTTTGGCGATCTGGATGGCCGGACCGGCCTCCGTCTGTAGCGCTTACTTTGCTCGCTTGCTGGATATGTCTGATCACGCCCCTGTTAGGTTCAAAGCCTTACCGGAGGCGTTATTCGGATCACATCCGTTTCGCCATCGAACCATTGGAATCACTTAAGATATTCCGGATGGCTTGATCGGCGCGGCGATCACGCTGTCCTCCCCACCGCGTTGACGACCTCGCTCCGCCCGGGCACCTTGTAGGATCGGTCACGCGCAGGTTGACCGTGTTAGGTGCTCTTAACGACAGGCGCTGCCTCCCGATGACCAAGCCGCTTGTTACCCCCGCGCTGGCGCAATTTGTGACCGCGACCACCGGCCGCAACATGACCAAGCCCGCTTATGTCGCGGTCGCGGCCGGCGTCGCCACGATGGTTCTGCTCACGGTCAATCCCGCCTATGAGGCGGCGCATCACTGGGTCGATGCGGTGCTGTGGGCGTGCCTGGCCTTCTTTGTGTTCGAATGGGTGGTCCGGTTTCGCCATGCCATTCTGGCGCAACGAGGATGGAGTTACACGACGTCCGGCCGCGGCCTGGTCGACGCCGTCTGCGCCCTGGCCGTGCCGGTCGCCATGATGCTTGGGGTCAATGCGAAGACGGCGTGGCTGCTCGGCATCTGCTGGGTATTCAAGGTGGTTCCGGGGATTCCAGGCTTGCGGCAGTTGCGCCGGGTGCTGGTGCTGGAATCGGGGCCGCTGCTGAGCGTGCTGGTAATTTTCCTGATGGTGTTGTTCCTGGCCTCAGTGGCGGTGTATTTCCTGGAACGCGACGTTCAGCCGGCCACCTTCGGCAGCGTGCCCGCGGCGTTGTGGTGGGCGATCGCGACCTTGACCACGGTGGGATATGGCGACGTGGTGCCGATCACGCCGCTTGGCAGGCTGGTGGCCGCGCTCGTCATGATCTGCGGCCTCGGCGTGTTCGGGCTGTGGACCGGCATCCTCGCCACCGGCTTTGCCGCGGAGACCCGACGCGACAATTTCCTGAAAACCTGGGAGTCGGTGAGCAAGGTACCGTTCTTTGCCGCGCTCGGTCCCGCGGCGATCGCCGACGTGACCCAGATGCTGCGCACCATGGACCTGCCGGCGCGCACCATGATCATCCGCAAAGGCACGGCCGGAGACTGCATGTATTTCATCGCCGACGGCGAAGTCGAGGTCGATTTG
>DASSGM010000148.1:0-6326 GCA_035693465.1 Bradyrhizobium sp.
CGCCAGCAGCGCGCAAAGTAAGTGGCCTTGTCGATCTCGTCGTCACAGGGGCTCGTGAAACGGAAATCGTCGGTGAACGCATCTTCAACGGCCTTGCGGTCGTTCGACAGATAAGCAGCAAACAGCGCGCGGATGATCTCCGCCTTGCCTTGCATGGACATGTCAATCTCCTCACGCCGGCTGCAGCGCTTCGCAGCCCCAGCACCGAATCCCGCGGGACCGCGGGTCGGGGGATGTCTCCCCGAACCGTGAACCCGTGGGACGACGAACGAAACCACCTCAACCCGACACGTCAGCCGGCAATTCACGTTTATTTTTGTTTGACGGAGTCGTCATTCTCGGAGCACCGAAAACAGAATGTCGACGCTCGAACCTTGCAAGCGTCCACAGGTTCCACGTGACCAGCTTCCCCATGCGCCGCTGATCCGGGACCCCTCGCCACGCCTGGCCGACGCGGGTCGCGGCGCACCGCCGAAGAGGTGCCGCACCGCGCACGGGACACGATGCAGCGCATGCGCTATAGAAATTCAAATCGATCAATCGCAGACGGACCGCCTCATGACTCCTGTCCTTCAAAAAGTCGCGCTGGTTACCGGCGCCGCGCGCGGCATTGGGCTTGCGGTGGTAAAGCGGTTTCTCGCCGAGGGCTGGCGCGTGGCGCTGCTCGATATCGAACGCGAATTGCTGCATGGCGCGGTCGCGGCGCTTGGGAGCTCCGACGCTGCGATCGCGCTACATTGCGACGTCTCCGATTCCGGCGCGGTGACGGCGGCGATCGAAAAGCTCAGGGCGC
The DNA here is from genome assembly GCA_035693465.1 of Bradyrhizobium sp. Taxonomy (GTDB): domain Bacteria; phylum Pseudomonadota; class Alphaproteobacteria; order Rhizobiales; family Xanthobacteraceae; genus Bradyrhizobium. The sequence goes on from DASSGM010000148.1 coordinate 794, forward strand.
GGTTTGGCCGGCTCGACGCGCTCGTCAACAACGCCGGCATCGCGGTATTCGCGCCGCTGCTGGAGACTTCCGACCAGGACTGGAGCCGGATACTGGAGGTCAATCTCACCGGGCCGTTCCTTTGCACCAAGGCCGCCGTGCCGCTGATGCGCGAACAGGGCGGCGCGATCGTCAACATCACTTCGATCTCGGCGGTGCGTGCCTCGACACTGCGTTCGGCCTACGGCACCAGCAAGGCCGGGCTCGCGCATTTGACAAAGCAGCTCGCCGTCGAACTGGCCTCGCTCGGCATCCGCGTCAACGGCGTCGCGCCCGGTCCAGTCGAGACCGCGATGGCGAAAGCCGTTCACACCCCGGAGATTCGCGCTGACTATCACGACGCGATCCCGCTTAACCGCTACGGCCTCGAAGACGAATTGGCGGAAGCGGTGTTCTTCCTGTGCAGCGACCGGTCAAGCTATATCACCGGACAGATCCTGGCGGTCGATGGCGGCTTCGATGCCGCCGGCATCGGATTGCCGACGCTGCGTGGCACGCGACGGGGTGGATAATGCGTCTGCTCCCTCTCCCCGCAGGCGAAGCTCGCGGCATCTTCGACTGCCGCCGTATCAGCGCTGATTGACTGCGACCACGCGCCAGCCATTGTCGAGGCGATCGATCCGCGTCAGCGACAGCGGATCGATCACGAAACGCAGCGCGCCTTCGGGGTTCAGATCGAGCGCGACGGCGAGCGCGGCGCGGATAGTGCCGGAATGCGCGACGAGGACGACATTGCCGGCGGGTAAAGCTGCAAGTCCCTCAGCCGCGCGAAGAATCTGATCGACAAAGCTTTCGCCGCCGGGAGGGTGGTTGCTGGCCGGCGATTGCCAGAAATCCCGATAGGCGTCGCCCAGTACGGCAACGAGGTCGTTGTGGCGCCGCCCGGTCCACGCCCCAAAATCCTGCTCGCGAAAGGCAGGCTCTTTCACGGGATCAAGCCCAAGAGCGATAGCGGTTTCCCAGGTCCGGCGCGCCGGACTGCAAACCGCAAAGGCATTCGGCGGCAGTTTCGCCTTGAGCGCAGCGAAGGTGGCAGCATCGCGGGTATCGGCGGGCGCATCCGGGCCATGGATGACGCCGCGCGGGCCATCGACCGGGGCGTGCCGGATCAGCCACAGATTTGTCTCGCCGGCCACGAGAGACTACGCCAGCCGCGCGGCGAGCAGCACGAGGATCGCGGTCTCACCGAGCTGCTCGGTGCCGCCGAGCACGTCGCCGGTCTGCCCCCCGATCTGCCGCTGCGCCAGCAGCGCCATGCCGATCGCGCACACCGCTGCGACCAGCGCGGCGCCCAGCGCCTCGATCCACGGCAGCGACAGCAAGGCGATGACAAGCGCAAATGCGCCCGCGATTCCCCCCGTTGCGAAGTCGGGCCTGGCGGCGGTGGCGGCAAGGCCGTCCTTGCGCGCATAGGGCAGGCTCGCCGCCATCCCCGGCAACACGCCCCGCGCCAGCGCGTGCGCGGCAATCAAGCTTTGCACGACGACGACATCCGGAAGCGCTGCGAGCGCGGAAAGCTTTGCGACAAAGCTCACCATCAGGATCAACGCACCGTAGGTGCCGAGTCGGCTGTCGCGCATGATCTCCAGCTTGGCTGCCGGATCGCGGCCGCCGCCGAATCCGTCCGCGACATCCGCCAGTCCGTCCTCATGCAGCGCGCCGGTCAGGATCGCGCTCGCGCCCAGTGCAAGCGCCGCCGCGGCGAGATCCGGCAAGCCGATGAGTCGCATGCCGAGACAGAGCAGTCCCACTGCGCCGCCGATTACAGCCCCGACAAGCGGAAACATCCGGCGCGCGCGGGCAAAATTCGCGGGCATCGCGCCTTCGGGATGCGGCATCGGCAACCGGGTCAGGAACGCGACCGCGGTTCTGAGATCGTCGAGCCACTCATTCATGATAGACAATCCCAGGGGAATCGCGACGTGCTCGAGTGGGAATCGCATGCAGTTCGATAGTCTAGACGATATCCGCGCCTTCTGTCGCGATTTGCCCGGTGGCGACATGTCCGCTGCCGATGCCGCCGCCCGCCGGCAGCAGACATTGACAAAACCGCCAGGAAGTCTTGGCCGCCTTGAAGAGCTTGCCATATGGCTGGCGCGCTGGCAGCGCCGCGAAATTCCAAAACTCGATCGCGTCACCATTGCAGTCTTTGCGGGCAATCATGGCGTGGCGGCGCGCGGCGTCTCGGCTTATCCGCAAGGGGTCACCGCACAGATGGTGGCGAATTTCGCAGACGGCGGCGCGGCCATCAACCAGATCGCCAGGCTTGCCGGCGCGGACCTGCGCGTGGTGCCTGTAAAACTCGAACGGCCGACGCGGGATTTTACCGCCGCCGCGGCGATGGACATCGACGAATTCCTGACCGCCGTCGACATCGGATATCGGACCGTGCCGCCGGACAGCGACCTGCTCGCCGCAGGCGAGATGGGCATTGCCAACACGACGACCGCGGCGGCGCTGTGCGCGGCCTTGCTTGGCGGAGGGGCTGAGCGCTGGGCCGGCCGCGGCACCGGCGTCGACGATGCCGGGCTCATGCGCAAGCGCGCAGCGATCGATGCCGGACTTGATTTTCACCGCGCAATATCAGGCGATCCGCTTGCGGTGGCGGTCGCGCTTGGCGGGCGCGAATTCGCCGCAGTCGCGGGGGCGATCCTGGCGGCGCGCTACAATCAAATTCCCGTGCTGCTCGACGGGTTCGTCGCGACCGCGGCGGTCCTCCCGCTTGCGCGGCTTGAAGCAGGTGTCATGGATCATTGTCGGGCGGGACATGTTTCCGCCGAATCCGGTCACCGCGATTTACTGTGCGAACTTGGTCTCGACCCGCTGCTCGACCTCGATATGCGGCTCGGCGAAGCCTCCGGCGCAGGCCTGGCCATTCTGCTGCTGCGCGCGGCGCTGGCCTGCCACGCCGGCATGGCTACCTTCGCCGAAGCCGGCGTTTCCGGCCGAGGCAAGTGACGGAACCTGGTCTCACGCCCCGCGGTTGCCAAATTCATCCGCTCATTAAGCAGCAAGGAGCGCATTCGATGCGAACGGCTGTCTTGAAAACAATTTTTCTCGCAGCGGTATTGTGCGGTCTCGTCTTGCCGCCCGCCCAGGCCGAGATTCGGATCCTCGGTAGTTCGGGCGGACAGGTCGGCCCGTTTCTCGATCTGTTCGGGCGCGTACGCGCCTCGGGCGAACGCGTCGTGATCGACGGACCATGCCTGTCGGCTTGCACGCTGGTGCTCAGCATGGTGCCGAGCGACCGCATCTGCGTGACAAGACGCGCAATCCTCGGATTTCACGCCGCGCGGTCGATCGATCCGCGCGGCCGAATCTATGCCGAGCCGGAAGCATCCGAACTCGTTCTCGAGGCCTATCCGTCCGCGGTACGCGGCTGGATTCGCAACCGTGGCGGCTTGACATCGCGCCTGTTGCTGCTGCGCGGACGCGAACTCGCGGCGATCTATCCCTCCTGCCGATAAAACCTCAACCTTCCATCGGGCAGTTGACCATCCAGGGAATGCCGAACTGATCGACGCACATGCCAAACCCCTTGGCCCAGAAGGTCTTGCCAAACGGCATGTTCACCGTGCCACCCTCGGCCAGGGCCTTGAACTTGCGCTCGCCGTCACCGGGGTCCTCGACCGTCAGCGAGACCGAAAAGCCCTGCGGCTGGTGGAAGTGGCCGGGAGGCGCGTCGGATGCCATCAGCACCTCGCCGTCGAGCGACATCTTGGCGTGCATGATTTTTTTCTTCCAGTCCGGCGGAACCGGCATCGATTCCGGCGCGCTCTCATGGGTCAACATCGCCTCGATTTTGCCGCCGAGTACTTTCTCATAGTACTTCAACGCCGCCTCGCAATTGCCGTTGTAGAACAGATAGGGATTGACCTGCATCGCTTGCTCCTGGGTGACGGTGCTTCAAAAAATCCGGTTATTTGTCGGCAAGTCTCTTCAGATTGGCGAGACCGGCTTCAAAATCCTTGCCGATCATGTTGTCCAGGTTGATGAACACCTGCATCACCTTGGACATGAACGGCGCGGGGCCATGCATGAGCCATGTGACATTGGTAGCATCGCCCTGCGGCAGCATTGTGAATTCAGCAGTGTTGTGGCCCTCGAACGGCGTGAAGAAATCGAGCTTGATGACGATTTTCGATGGCGCCGATGCGTCCATGATTTCCATCCGCCCCGAGCCGACATTCTTGTTGCCCTCCCAGGCATAGACGGCGCCCCTGCCGCTGGCCGCGCCGCCGAAGCTGCGCTTCATCGCGGGATCCTTGTTTTCGTAAGGCGACCAGCTTGCCCACTGATGGAAGTCGTTGATCAACGGAAAAATCCTTTCCGGCGGCGCCTTGATCGTGGTGGCGCGCTGCACGCTGAACGTATCGGGCCTGGTCGCGGCGAGGATAAGGACGATCGCGATCGCGATCGCAAGCACGACGGCGATGATGGCAATAATCTCGAACATGAAGGGCTCCGAATTTCCGAATTAACAGCGCGGCACCTCAGCGGCGAAAGGGTATCGACGCGCGCAAGCTCTTGTCGCGCAACCAGAGCCCGCCCCACACGATCAGCCCGAGGTAAAGCCCGAACAGCGTGTGGGTGAACAGCGGGCTGCCGATCCGCAGATGCGATGCCATCGCGCCGCCGAGATAGCCTGTCAATAGAATTGCGCCGAGGATCGAGGTCGGCGGGATCGCATAGAGAACGGTGCCCACGATGGTGATAATTCCGAGACTGCGCGCCAGCGTTTCGCTCGAACCATAGCCAATCCTGTCCATCGTTTCGGTGACAACAGGCCACGGCACCAGCTTGATCGCGCCGTCGAACAGCAGGAACAGTATGACGAGGCCGCTGAGGATACGGCCCAGCCAAAGCGCGGGTCTTGATACCGGTGCTTTCGCGGCAATCGTCGGCATGGCTTTCTCCTGATGTGATGCTTGCTGCGAGTAGGTGACGTTATGGCGTGAGATCGATCGCGGCACGGAAGCTGCCGTCCATGTAGAACGGCACGGATTCATGCTCGTGCACGACGGCCCAGGCGCCATTGATCTTGCGGAAACACAGCGTCTGGCGAAACCACAGATCGGCCTTTTGGCTATCGGTCTTGGTGCCGGTCATGTGGTTGAGGCTGTGGCTGAAGGCGATGCCTTCGCCGACCGCGATGGTGAGATCGCGGAGTTCGTAGCCGAGCTTGCCTTGCCAGGTCGCAAACCAGGCCTCAAAGCCCTTCACATTTGCGTCGGTGGCGATCAGCGGCGGTGCGAGCGAGAACTGTGTGAAATCGTCCGCGTGATGAGATATCACGCCGCGGGCGTTCTTGTTGCGCAGCGCATGGGCACGCTCATCTATCAGGGTGCGAATGCTGGCCTCGTCTGATGTCTTGATGTCCTGCACGTTCATCGCACGTCTCCTTCAAACGGATTGGTGATGCACAATCCAAGGACGAACGGCGCGGGCGTCATTCGACAGCAGGCGACAATAATTTTTCTGCAATTCGCGATGG
>DASSGM010000149.1:0-2398 GCA_035693465.1 Bradyrhizobium sp.
GCGGGCAAGCCGATGCCCGGCGGCATCGAGGAAACCGTGCGCAATCTCCGCGAGATTTCGCCGACCGTCTATTTCAACGTGCCGAAGGGTTATGAATCTCTGCTGCCATATTTGCGCGACGACAAGGCACTGCGTGCAAAATTTTTCCATCGGCTGCATGCGATGTTCTTCGCCGGTGCGGCGCTGTCGCCCTATGTCTGGAACGGTCTCGACGAACTCGCGGTGCAGGAAACCGGTTTTCGCGTGCCTGTGCTGACCGGCCTCGGCGCCAGCGAGACGGCGCCGTTCTTCATGTCGGTTACGCCAGCCACCAGCCGCTCCGGCCATGTCGGGCTTCCCGTCTCCGGCAATGAGGCCAAGCTTGTTCCTGATAACGGCAAGCTCGAGGTTCGCGCCAGGGGGCCGAACGTCACGCCGGGCTATTGGCGCCAGCCTGAACTGACGGCCGCCGCGTTCGACGATGAAGGTTTTTACAAATTCGGCGACGCGATCAAGCCGCTGGATCTGGAGCATCTCAGCGCCGGTTTCGATTTCGACGGCCGCATTGCCGAGGATTTCAAGCTCGCCAGCGGGACCTGGGTCAGCGTCGGTCCGCTCCGCGCGCGGTTGATCGCGGCCTGCGCGCCGCTGATGCGGGACGTGGTGATTGCCGGCATCAACCGCGACGAAGTGTCGGCACTGGTCATTCTCGATCTCGATGGCTGCCGCGTTGTCAACCCGGCGCTTCCGGCCGACGACCTCGCCGCGGCGGCGTCCGATGCCTTGATCCGCGACGCGTTTCGCGAACGGATGACAAGATTTCTGGCGACGGCGACGGGGTCTTCCAACAGGATCACGCGCGCGATCCTCATCGACACGCCGCTGTCGATCGACCGCGGCGAGGTCACCGACAAGGGCTCGATCAATCAGCGCGCGGTGCTCGATCACCGCAGCCGCCTGATCGAGGAGCTTTATTCGCCAACGCCGCCCGCACACGTGATAACGCTTTAGCCAATTGAAAGAGCAATCAGGGAGGACACCATGCAGTTGAAGGATCAGGCCGCCATCGTCACCGGGGGAGCATCGGGTTTGGGTGCCGCGACCGCGCGGCGGCTCGCGGCACAGGGCGCCAAGGTCGCCGTGTGCGACCTCAATGCCAAGCTTGCGGAGAGCGTTGCCGCGGAGATCAAGGGTGTCGCGGTGGTCTGCGACGTTTCCGACGCAGCCTCCGCGGAAGCCGCCGTCGCCAGCGCGTCGAAGGCCCTTGGTCCGGCGCGGGTCCTCGTGAATTGTGCCGGCATCGGCGCCGCCAAGCGGGTGATCGGCCGCGAGGGCCCGATGCCGCTCGCCGATTTCGACAAGGTGATCAAGGTCAATCTGATCGGTTCGTTCAACATGCTGCGGCTTGCGACCGCGGAAATGTCGAAGCTGGAGCCGCTTGCCGGTGGTGAGCGTGGCGTCGTGATCTCGACGGCGTCGGTCGCAGCTTATGACGGCCAGATCGGGCAATCGGCCTATTCGGCCTCAAAAGGCGGCATCGTCGCCATGACGCTGCCGATCGCGCGCGAACTGGCGCAGTTCGGCATCCGCGTGCTGACCATTGCGCCTGGGCTGTTCCTGACGCCGCTGCTCGCCAATTTGCCGCAGGAGGCGCAGGACAGCCTGGCCGCGTCGATCCCGTTTCCGCGCCGGCTCGGGCAGGCCGACGAGTTCGCTTCGCTGGCTCTGCACATGATCGACAATCCCTATCTGAACGGCGAGGTGGTGCGACTTGATGCCGCGCTCCGCATGGCGCCGCGCTAGGCATATTGCATGTTCGTCAATCGCAGGGATGTGCAGATTCAGTGGGGCGACTGCGATCCCGCCAACATCGTCTATTATCCGCGCTACTTCGAGATGTTCGATGATTCGACCTCGATCATGTTCGAGGCCGCCGGATTCTCCAAGCAGGACATCATCAGGAAATATGACCTGGTCGGCATTCCCATGGTGGATACACGGGCGAAATTCTATATCGCCTCGACCCACGGCGACTGGATCACCATCGAGAGCCGGATCGAGCGTTTCAAGCGCTCGAGTTTTGAGGTGATCCACAAGGTGTTCAAGGGCGAGGCGCTGGCGATCGAGGCGTTCGAGACCCGGGTGCTGGTCGGACGGCACCCGGACGATCCCGCGCGGCTGAAATCGGCACCGTTCCCGGAGGAAATCATTGCGAGGTTCATGCAAGGCTGACGCGACAAGGGCGCATCGCCTAAAGAACGGGCTGAAGGATCATTTGAATCAAGAGCATGATCCGGAAAAGGGGAACCGGTTTTCCGAAAAGATCATGCTGAAACAAAGAGATGACTGAACAACAAAACCCAAGGGAGGAATCAGTGAGGAAGTTTTATCTGTCGGCGGCGGCGATCGCGGCGTCCCT
>DASSGM010000150.1:0-3333 GCA_035693465.1 Bradyrhizobium sp.
CCCCCACCCCCGACCCCTCCCCGCCACTCCGCTTCGCTACGCGTGGGGAGGGGGGACGAGGCGCTGCCGGGAAACGTGTGGTATCCGGCAATAAGCCGAGCGCGGAGTTGGCCGAATGACCGCGCTGCTCGAGGTCGAAAATCTCGCAAAGCATTTCGTCGCCGGACGTTCCGTACTCGGCCGGCCGACCGCATTCATAAAAGCCGTCGATGGCGTAAGTTTTAGCGTCGATGCCGGCAAGACGCTGGCACTGGTCGGCGAATCCGGCTGCGGCAAATCCACCGTGAGCCGCCTGGTGCTGCGGCTGATCGAGCCGGATTCAGGCCGCATCCGCTTCGAGGGCCGCGATCTGCTCGCCTTCGACGCCGGTGAGTTGCGCGCCTTCCGCCGCGACGCGCAGATCATCTTTCAGGACCCCTATGCCTCGCTCAATCCGCGCATGACCGTGGGCCAGATCCTGACCGAACCGCTGGCGCTGCACGCTTTGGTGCCGCCCGCGGCACGCCGCCAACGCGTCGAAGAATTGCTGCGTCTGGTCGGGCTGGAGCCACGTTTCGCCCGCCGCTATCCACACGAATTTTCCGGCGGCCAGCGCCAACGCATCGCGATTGCCCGCGCGCTCGCGGTCGAGCCGAAGCTCATCATCTGCGACGAGCCGGTCTCGGCGCTGGACGTGTCGATCCGCTCGCAAATCCTCAACCTGCTGCGCGATCTGCAGGACCGGCTTGGGCTCGCCTACATCTTCGTCTCGCATGATCTTGCGGTGGTAAAGCACATTGCCGACCGCGTCGCCGTAATGAATCTCGGCGGCATTGTCGAGACCGCGGAGGCGGAGGCGCTGTTCGCCTCGCCGCGCCACCCCTACAGTCGCGCACTGCTGTCGGCGATCCCGGTGCCCACACCGCGGGCCAAGCGTAGCCGGATTGTGCTGCAGGGCGAGATGCCGAGCGCGCTCAATCCGCCGTCGGGCTGCCGCTTTCATACCCGCTGTCCCTATGTGATCGAGCGCTGCCGCGTTGAGACGCTGCCATTGCTCGCCGATGCGGCCGGACATTTTACCGCGTGTCACCGTACGGCGGAACTGCCCCCGCCCGACGCCGTCATTCCCGCCGACAGCCTTTCGCCGGCGCTGGAACGGTTGGTGGCGGCTTTCAGCGCCGCTGAGGAAGTACCCGGTTCTTCCGGGGTTGATATAGTCGAGCCGATGCCGTCGACGGGCCCTTGAATATGGAGACCAGTCTCATGAAAATCCTGCGTTTGGCGATGTTTGCGGCGGCGCTGTTGCTGTCGCTTCAAGCGGGCGTCCACGCCCAGACCACACTGCGCATCGGGCTTGCCGAGGACCCCGATATCCTCGACCCGACCATGGCACGCACCTATGTCGGCCGCATCGTGTTCGCATCGTTTTGCGACAAGCTGTTCGACATCGACGAAAAACTCAACATCGTGCCGCAGCTCGCGCTCTCCCATGAGATCTCCGACGACGGCCAGGAGGTCACGATCAAGCTGCGGCCGGGCGTCAAATTCCACGATGGCGAGCCGCTCGATGCGGAGGCCGCGAAATTTTCGCTGGAGCGACACCTGAACATGCAGGGATCGTTCCGCAAACCGGAGCTGGCGGCGCTCGACCATGTCGATGTTGTCGATCCCCTGACCGTCAAGCTGGTATTGAAATCGCCGTTCTCGCCGCTGATCGCGCAGCTTACCGACCGCGCCGGCATGATGGTGTCGCCGAAGGCGGCGAAAGCCGAAGGCGACAAGTTTGGCCTGCATCCGGTTTGCGCTGGTCCCTATAAATTCGTCGAACGGGTGCAGCAGGATCGCATCGTGTTCGAGAAATTTGCCGATTACTGGAACAAGGATAATGTCTTCATCGACCGCGTGGTGTTTCTGCCCATCAATGACGCCACCGTGCGGCTCGCCAATTTGAAATCAGGCGGGCTTGACCTGATCGAGCGGGTGCTGGCGACCGATATCAAGGAGGTGCGCGCAGATCCCCGCCTCAAGCTTTCGACCGCGATCGAGCTTGGCTATCAGGGCGTCACGCTCAATATCGGCAAGGACAAGGCCAAGGGGCCGCTCAGCCAGTCCGCCAAGGTGCGGCAGGCGCTCGATCTGTCAATCGATCGCGAGGCGATCAATCAGGTCGTGTTCAACGGCGAGTTCAAGCCTGGCAATCAGTGGGTCAATCCGGATCATCCCTATTACCAGAAGTCCTTTCCGATCCGGCCGCGCGACGTCGCCAAGGCCAAGGCATTGCTGAAGGAAGCCGGCGTCACACCGCCGGTCAGCGTCGATTTCATGGTGCCGAAGGGCGCCGAGACCGAAGCGGTCGCGCAGGTGATCCAGTCGATGGCATCCGAAGCCGGCTTCGACATGAAGATCAGGGTCACTGAATTTGCGACTTCGCTCAAGCAGGCGGAAGCCGGCGAATACCAGGCGTTCATGCTGGCCTGGAGCGGACGGATCGATCCCGACGGCAATTCCTACGTCTTCATGCACAAGGATGCCCCGCAAAATTACAGCGCATGGAGCAATGCCGAGGCCGACAAGGCGCTCGACGATGCACGGCTCGTCACCGATATTGCGCAGCGCAAGGCGATCTACGAGAAGCTGACCAAGGCTGTAATGGAGGACGAGCCGCTACTGTACATCTTCCACCGCCGGATCCTGATCGCGCATACCACCAAACTTGAAGGCTACAAGCAGATGCCGGACGGGCTGGTGCGCGTGATCGGTTTGAAGCTGAAGTGAGGATGGTTACGCCAGCCAATTTCTCGTGTCCCGGATGCGGTGCAGCGCGCCAGCAGTGCAGTGCTGATCCAGGACCCACCAACCCAAGATGGATCCCGGGTCTGCAGCGCATCGTTGCACGCTGCGCTGCGCCCGGGAAACGAACCGGCCCATGCTGAATTTTCTCGGCAAGCGCATCCTGCAGCTGATCCCGACGCTGTTCTTCGTGTCGATCCTGATCTTTTCGCTGCAGCAATTGCTACCCGGCGATCCGGCGCTGGTGATGGCCGGGGAAGAGCGCGATCCCAATGTCATTGCCCAGATCCGCCGGCAGTATCGGCTCGATCAGCCGATTCCGGTTCAATATGTCTACTGGGTCAAGGGCGTCGTATCCGGCGATTTCGGTGAGTCGCTCCGCATCAAGGTGCCGGTGCGCGAGCTGATTGTGCAAAAACTGCCGGTGACGATCCAGCTGGCTTCGATGGCGATCGTGATCGCGTTTCTGATCGGAATTCCCGCCGGAATCGTCTCGGCGGTGAAGAAGGGTACCGCCTGGGACTACGGCGCGAACCTGTTTGCGCTCTGGGGCATCTCGACGCC
>DASSGM010000151.1:0-16756 GCA_035693465.1 Bradyrhizobium sp.
GCCTGGACTGATTACCGATTTGGTGGCGATCAACTCTCGCTGAGGCGAAATGAAACAAGGCAAGCCACATTGCCTGCCGCGACCGCGGCGACTATCACGGACGCCATGACGCTGATCGATCTCGCCAACCCAACCCGGTTCCTGACCCTAACCGCGCGGCTGTTGCCGTGGCTTGCGGCCCTCACCGCGATCCTGCTGCTGATCGGCCTCTATCAATCGGCCGTCGCGCCCGACGACTACCAGCAGGGCGCCACCGTCAAGATCATGTTCATCCACGTGCCTAATGCGTGGCTGTCGATGCTGGTCTGGGGCGTGATGAGCCTTGCGGCGCTGGGCACGCTGGTATGGCGGCATCCGTTGGCGGACGTGGCCGCCAAGGCCGCCGCCCCGATCGGCGCGGCGTTTACGTTTCTCGCGCTGGTGACGGGCTCGCTGTGGGGCCGGCCGATGTGGGGCACCTATTGGGAATGGGATGCGCGGCTGACCTCGGTACTGATTTTGTTTTTGATGTATCTCGGCCTGATCGCGCTGTGGCGGGCGGTCGAAGATCCCTCGCGCGCGGCGCGCGCCGCGGCGATCCTGACGCTGGTCGGCGCGATCAATCTGCCGATCATCAAATTCTCGGTGGACTGGTGGAATACGCTGCATCAGCCGGCCTCGGTAATGCGGGTCGGTGGACCCACGCTCGACCGCGCCTTTTTGATTCCGCTCCTGGTGATGGCGCTGGCATTCTCGCTGTTGTTCGTTACGCTGCATCTGGCGGCCATGCGCAACGAGATCCTGCGCCGGCGGGTGCGGGCGTTGCAAATGATGCAAGCCCGCCAGCGCCCGACGTGAACGAGATGTCGCTTGGTCCCTATGCGCCTTTCATTGTGACGTCCTATTTACTGGTCACGGTGGTGGTGCTGATTCTGATTGCCTGGATCGCGATCGATTATCGCCGCCAGAAACAGCGCCTGCGCGAACTCGACGCCTCAGGCATTGTCAGGCGCTCCGGGCGAAGTGCTGCGGAGGTCCGATGAGCGATCCGGCAACAACAAATGCATCAACGCAACGCCGGACCTGGACCAGATCCTGGCCGATGGCGCTGCCGCTGCTCGCCTTTGCCGCGCTCGCCGCGATCTTCTGGTTCCGGCTGGGCACGGGTGACCCCTCGCGCATCCCCTCCGCCCTGATCGGCCGCCCGGCGCCGCAGACCGCGCTGCCGCCGCTAGCGGGCCTCGTCCATAACGGCGCACAGGTGCCGGGGCTCGATCCTGCGGTGTTCAAGGGCAAGGTCAGCGTCGTCAATGTCTGGGCATCGTGGTGCGTGCCCTGCCACGACGAAGCGCCGCTATTGACCGAGCTTGCCCGCGACAAGCGGCTGCAGATCGTCGGCATCAACTACAAGGACGCGCCAGACAACGCCCGGCGCTTCCTCGGCCGTTACGGCAATCCGTTCGGCATGGTCGGGGTCGACGACAATGGCCGCGCCTCGATTGAATGGGGGGTCTATGGCGTGCCCGAGACCTTCGTGGTCGGCCGCGAAGGCACCATCGTCTACAAGCTCGTCGGCCCGGTCACGCCGGCGAATTTCGACAGTGTGCTCAAGGCCGAGATCGACAAGGCGCTGAAGTGACGACGTAGTCGTCATTCCGGGGCGTGAGTGAAACGAGCGAGCCCGGAAGCTTGAGATTCCCCAATGTGCAATTGCGCATCTGAGGTCAGGTCCTTCGGACCATCCCGGAATGACGAAGGAAAGCTTGGCTGCAAATAATTTTTCGCTTTTATCTGCCGTTCATTTGGCGGCCATGGCGGCGCCACGAATTCGCAGCTAGCTTGATGGTGTTACTTAAACCGTCCTGGGAGGGACACCCCAAATGCGTTATTCCACGTTCGCATCAATTGCTGCAACTGCACTGGCGCTTGGCTTGCTGACGGCTTCGCCGTCGATCGCACAGACGACCCAACCCGCCGCCAAATCCGACAAGATGGCTCCCGCCCCGAAAGCCGATTCGAAGATGGCGCCGGCCGGGAAGATGGCGCCCGCCGCCAAGTCGGATCTGCTCGACATCAACTCCGCCAGCGCCGAAGAACTCGACGCGCTGCCGGGGGTTGGCAAGGCGTATTCTGCGGCCATCGTCAAAGGTCGCCCGTACAAGGGCAAGGATGAACTGGTGCAGAAGAAGATCGTGCCGCAGGCAACCTACGACAAGATCAAGGACAAGATCATCGCCAAGCAGAAGAGCTGAAGCACCCTTTAACCTCCCCCGCTCGCGGGGGAGGTCGACGCGCAGCGCGGCGGTGGGGGACACCTCAACACGCTTTCACGATTCGCGAACAGAAAGAGCCCCTAGCTCCAGCCCTCTCCCTGCAGGGCGGGGCGAGGGAGCAAGGCAAGCGGCACCGGAGCGCCTCACCCCTTGCTCACGTCGCCCGCCTCCGCTTCGCTTGCTTCCAGCGAAGCTGGCTCCACGTGGTAGCGCTTGACCAGCGGCATCTGGGTGATTGCAAAACCCATGGTCAGCGGGATGACGCCGAACGCCTTGAACGCGACCCAGACATCGGTGCTCTGGGTGCGCCAGATGCTTTCATTCAGGATCGCCATCGCGAAAAAGAACAACGCCCATCGCATCGTCAGGATACGCCAGCCGTGCGGCGTGAGATTGAACATCTGATCGAACATGATGGCGATGAAGGAGCGGCCGAATAGCAACCCGCCGCCGAGGATCGCGGCGAACAGGCCGTAAATGATGGTGGGCTTGACCTTGATGAAGGTTTCATCATGCAGCACCAGCGTCAGCGTGCCGAACACGATCACGATGATGCCGGTGACCAGCGCCATCATCGGCACGTGCCGCGTCACCACATAAGATACCATCATCGCGGCGACGATCGCCACCATAAAGGCGCCGGTCGCCACGAACAGATTGAACTTGGCATTCGCTGTGAAAAACACAATCAGCGGCCCGAGTTCGGTCGCGAGCTTGAACAGCGGATGCGGCTGGGTCTTGTCCATCTTGTCACCTGTTGCTGCCGTCATCATCCGCGACAGCGGATGATCCAGTATTCCGAGCCGTCCTCGATTCCCACCGACGGCGCGGCGTACTGGACGCCCCGCTTTCGCAGGGCATGACAAGAAAACCTAAGATTCAATCCCCGCAATCGCGTTGGCAAAATCCCGCGCAGTGAAGGCCGCGAGATCGTCGATACCCTCGCCGACGCCGATGAAGTGCACCGGCAGCCTATGTTTTTCGGCCAAGGCCACCAGGATGCCGCCGCGCGCCGTGCCGTCGAGCTTTGTCATCACCAGGCCGGTGACCCCTGCGGTACGATGAAACGCCTCGACCTGCGACAGCGCATTTTGTCCCACCGTGGCATCCAGCACCAGCAGCACCGCATGCGGCGCCGACGCATCGACCTTCCTGATGACGCGAACGACCTTTTCCAGCTCGTTCATCAGTTCGGCCTTGTTCTGCAGGCGGCCTGCGGTGTCGACCAGTAGCACATCGAGCTTTTGCTCTTTTGCCGCACTCAATGCGTTGAAGGCAAGGCTCGCGGAATCCGAGCCCTGCGCGCCGGCGATAACAGGTGATTTGGTGCGCTCGCCCCAGATCTTCAACTGCTCGATCGCGGCTGCGCGAAAGGTGTCGCCCGCGGCGAGGATCACCTTGCGGCCCTCGGCGGAGAGTTTTGCTGCAAGCTTGCCGATGGTGGTGGTTTTCCCGGATCCATTGACGCCGACCACGAGAATGACGAACGGCTTTTTTACGTGGTCTATTTCGAGCGGTTTCGCGACAGGTGCGAGCACCTTCTCGACCTCGGTTGCGACCACCGTCTTCACGTCATCCGCGGTTATTGCCTTGTCGTAACGGCCAACGCCGACCGCGGCGGCAATGCGCGACGCCACCTCGGTTCCCAAGTCGGCCCGCAGCAGCACATCCTCGATATCGTCGAGCATCGCACGATCGAGCTTGCGCTTGGTGACGAGATCGGCCACCGCCGACCCGAGCGAACTCGAGGTGCGCTTCAGGCCGCCGGTCAGCCGTTGCCACCAGCTCGGTTTTGTCGTTGCGGAAGTGGTATCATTCATGCCGGGTGTGTTAGCGGTTTCGTGCCATGAGCGAAAGTCTCGACCGATTGACCGAAGTTCCCGAATTGACAGCCGGTGAAATCCAGGCCCGCGTGCTCCATCGCGACGGGCTGATGCTCGTGATCGACAAGCCCGCGGGGTTGCCGGTGCATCGTGGCCCCAAAGGGGGTGCCAATCTCGAATCCTCCTTCGACGCCTTGCGCTTCGGATTGCCGCGTCCGCCGGTTCTCGCCCACCGGCTCGACCGGGATACCTCTGGCTGCCTCGTGCTCGGACGCCATCGCAAGGCAACGGCGTCGCTGGGACTTTTGTTCAAGCATGGCAGGATTTCCAAGACTTATTGGGCGGTGGTCGAAGCCGGCCCGGGCGAGGACGAGGGCCTAATCGACCTGCCGCTCGGCCGCCTCAATGCCGAGCGCGGCTGGTGGCAGAAGCCCGATCCGGAAGGGCAAAAAGCTGTCACAAACTGGAAGGTGCTGGGACGCGGCGACGGCATTGCCTGGCTCGCGCTTGAGCCGGTCACCGGCCGGACCCATCAATTGCGCGTTCATTGTGCAGCCATGGACTGGCCGATTGTCGGCGACAACATCTACGGCAACGGTCCGCGTTTCGGGGAACCACGCCTGCATCTGCATTCGCGCGAGCTCGTGATTCCGATTTCCAGGAACAAGGACCCGGTACGCGTCGTCGCGCCGGCACCGGCGCACATGCGCGAGCGGCTCAGGGCCTGCGGGTGGAATGGGGAGTAGGTCGCGAGACAGCACAAAATTGCCGTCGTCATCATCCGCGAAAGCGGATGATGCAGTATTCCAGAACAGCTAGTGGCCTATGAGTAAGGCCGCGGCATACTGGTTCGCCCGGTCAGCCGGGCGATGACGATTTGGGATCAGGGCACTTGGTGCCTCACACCGTGAGCCGCGCGCCGTCATTCCCGGTGATTGTGAGTGCCCGCACCGCGCCGGGCGTTTCCCCGCTGATCGCCACCGGCAAGAAATGTTCGGTGCGGCCCTGCCTGGCGCTCTCGATCAGAACCTGGCGGGTCGCGCCAATTTCCGATGTTAGGCGTCCTTGCAAGGCTGCCTCTCCCGTCGCCCGCAATCGCCTCGCGCGATCCTTGATCCGTTGGCCCGCCACTTGCGGCATTCGCGCCGCCGGCGTGCCCGGCCGCGGTGAATAGGGAAACACGTGCAGGAAGGTCAGATCGCACTCTTCAACCAGATCCAGCGAACGCTTAAACATTTCTTCGGTTTCGGTCGGAAAGCCCGCGATGATATCGGCGCCGAACGCGATGTCCGGCCGCAGTCGCCGCACCTGCGCGCAAAACTGAACCGCCTCACGGCGCGAGTGCCGCCGCTTCATCCGCTTCAAAATCAGGTCGTCGCCGGACTGCAGCGACAGATGTAGATGCGGCATCAACCGTTCGTCATCCGCGATCACCTCGAGCAGATCGCGATCGACCTCGACCTGATCGATCGATGAAATCCGCAACCGCTTCAATTCCGGAACGTGCCGCAAGATCTGTTTTGTCAACACGCCGAGTTTTGGCGCGCCCGGCAGATCGGCACCATAACTCGTGAGATCGACGCCGGTCAGCACGACCTCGGCGTGGCCGCGCTCAACCAGCGCGCGGAGCTGGCTGACCACCGCGCCCATCGGCACCGAGCGCGAATTGCCGCGGCCGAAAGGAATGACGCAAAAGGTGCAACGGTGATCGCAGCCGTTCTGCACCTGCACGAATACCCGCGGCAGGCCTTTCTGAAATCCATCGATGAGATGCGGCGCCATTTCGCTGACCGCCATAATGTCGGCGACCGCGATCTTCTCGCTCTCTGCAATCCCGAACCCTGCGAAGGTGTCGAGCGCCGCTCGGGCCGTGCGCCAGGTTTCGCCCCGCATCTTGTCGTCATTGCCGATGACGCGATCGACCTCGGCCATGCCTGCGAACATCCGGGACTCGATCTGCGCCGCGCAACCGGTCACCACGATACGCAGCTCCGGCCGCTCGCGTTTCAGCCGCCGGATCGATTGCCGCGCCTGTGCCACGGCTTCGTTGGTGACGGCGCAGCTATTGATGACGACGGTGTCACGGAGCCCGGCGCCCTCTGCCTCGCGCAAGACCACCTCGGATTCGAAGGCGTTGAGGCGGCAGCCGAAGGTGACGATCTCGACGCTCATGATCTAGGCGACGGAACCAAACAGCGCGGGATCGAAGCGGCCCTCATACTCGAACGTCGCCGTCCCCGTCATCAAGACGTGGTCATCCCCTTCGCGCCACTCGATCAAGAGCTCACCGCCTGGCAGCGAGATCTGCACCGTGCGATTGGCGCGCTTCAGCCGCGCCGCCGCCACGGCGGTGGCGCAGGCCGCCGAGCCGCAGGCCTTGGTCAGCCCTGCGCCGCGCTCCCAGGTGCGGATCGTGATGTGGCCGCGATCGACGATATGCGCGAGCGTGATATTGGCGCGCTCTGGAAAGATTGGATGATTTTCGAGCAGCGGCCCGAAGCGGGCAAGATCGTAGGCGTTGACATCCTCGACCCAGAAGATCGCATGCGGATTGCCCATGCTGACCACCGACGGCGTGTGCAGCACCGGCGCGTCGATCGGGCCAATCTGCAGCTCGATGGCGCGCGTGTCATGAAACTCTTCCGCCAGCGGAATATCTTTCCAGCCGAATTTCGGCGGTCCCATATCGACGGTGTAGAGATCGCCGGACGGCCCTTGCCAGCAATCCAGGAGCCCGGCCCGGGTCTCGAAGGTAGCGGCGGTTTGGCCGGTATCCTCGAACAACCGGCGCGCCACACAGCGCATGCCGTTGCCGCAGGCGGCGGCCTCGGAGCCGTCATTGTTGTAAATGCGAATGAAGGCCTCGGTACCCTTGAGGCGCGGCGGCTGCAGCACCATCAGCTGGTCGTAATGTACGCCGCTAGGGGTGGCTATCGCGCGGGCTTCCTCTGAGGTGACGACGGCGGACTTGTCGCGCATATCGACCACGACGATCTCGTTGCCGATGCCGTTCATCTTGGCAAACGCTTGGTTGGCGAGCGCGCTCATGGAATTTCCCGATGGTGCGCCCCTTATATGGCGAATGATGCCGGATTGGCCAGTGCGGCAAATCTGTGTCGGCCACCTTCGCCGGACGGGGAAGGCCCATGACGCATCTGTCATGGGACGAAAGCCGACCTTGCGTGTTAACCTGCATCAGTCGCCAGGAATCCGGGAAGGCGCTGCGCGACGCAATTGCCGAAAGACCATGGGGACCCCCGAATGAATCGCTGCCGCTTTTTTCCTCATGCCACGGTCGCGCTGGTCCCGGTAGCTGCCATTTGGCTGGGGCTCGGCTGCGCGCTGGCGCAAACGCCGCCTCCGCCGCCAGCTCCTCCCGCCGTCACTACGCCAACGCCGCCGGACCCATCCGCAACGCCCGCCCCGACGCAACCGGCAACCCCGGCTCCGGGAGCCAGCTCCCCGGCCGCGCCTGGCACTCCTCCTGCAACGGCTGAGACGCCGGCGACACCCCCGCCGGCTGCCGCGCCGGTACAAACCGCGGATCCGTTTGGCGAAGAAATCACGCTGACGCCGAAAACGGTTGTCGTCATGAAAGGCAATGCCAATTGGGATTCGGCATTCGACACCCTGATCGATTCATTCAAGGCGCTGTCGGCCCTACTCGACAAGCAGGCCATCAAGCCGGCCGGCAATTCGATGATCATCTACACCGCGACCGACGATACCGGCTTCACATATCTTGCGGAAATACCGGTCGAGCAGGAGCCGAAGAATCTGGGTAAGGACATGAGCATCGGCAAATCGCCCGAGGGCAAGGCGCTGAAGTTTGTCCATCGCGGTTCTTACGACAATATGGACAACACCTACGAGGCCATCACCAATCACCTCGATGACAAGAAGCTCGAGGCCAAAGACACCTTTATCGAGGAATACATCACCGATCCCTTGAAAACCGCGGAGGACAAGCTGGTGATCAACGTCTATGTGCCGTTGAAATGAGGCTCCTGAAGCATCGCGGTCCCCTCGTCGCCGCCATCACGGCGGGTACGCTGCTTGCGGCGCCGGCGCTGGCGCAGACCGCCCCGCCTGCAATGATCTCCGTCACCGGCGAAGCCACCGTATCGGTGCCGCCCGATCAGGCGCAGGTCGACGCCGGCGTCACCACCGAGGCGAAAACCGCGCGCGAGGCGTCTGACGCCAACAACGCGGCGATGGGCAAGGTGCTGCTGGCGCTGAAGGGCGCCGGCATTGAGGAGAAGGATTATCAGACCTCGCGGCTGTCGCTGCAGCCGGAAAGCGCACCGAACCGCACCGCCGGGCCGGCGACCATCGTCGGCTACCGCGCCAGCAACCGCGTCACGATCCGCCTTCGCGACGTCAGCAAGGTGGCAAGCGTCATTGACACGCTGGTGGGCGCCGGCGCTAACGATATCGGCGGCATTAATTTCACGGTGTCGCAGGCCTCCAAACTGCTTGATGACGCCCGCGAGCAGGCGATCGCCGATGCCCGCCGCAAGGCCGAGATTTACGCCAAGGCGGCCGGCGTCACGCTCGGCGCGCCGCTCAGCATCTCTGAGGGAGGTACGCCTGTCCCGATACCCTTTCGCAGGATGGCCGCCGGCATGGCCGCGGCCGCACCTGTGGCACAGGGCGAAGAGACGCTCCAGGTGACGGTCGCCGTATCCTGGGCGATCAAACAGGCGGGGCAGTAAGCTAACCAAGTCGTCCCCGCGAAAGCGGGGACCCATAGCCATTGATGACCGTTGTCGCATTAGATAGCGGCCTCAGCTTTTCCAGACAGCACCGCACGGTGGTTATGGGTCCCGGCTCGGCGTTCGCTGCGCTCACTTGGCCGGGACGACGAGGGGTTTAAACTTCAAACACCTGCCCCGGCTTGAGCGCGACAAAACGCTCGCGCGGAATCCTCGCTTCATCGAGCGCAGCAGCCAACCCGATCACCGGCGCATCGATCGCCTCATCGGTCAGTTGAAACGTGCCATGATGATGCGCCAGCGCCTGCTCGGCGCCGCAATCGGCCAGCGCCTTTACCGCATCCGACGGGTTCATGTGCTGATCCTGCATGAACCAGCGTGGTTCATAGGCGCCAATCGGGAGGATCGCCAACCGCAATGGGCCATGCGCCTGCGCCACGCGACGGAAATGCTTGCCGTCGCCGTAGCCGGAATCGCAGACGATGTAGATTCTGCCCGCAGGAGTCTCCAGGACAAAGCTCGTCCACAGCGCCTTGTTGCGGTCGAACAGCCCGCGCGCCGACCAATGCCGCGTTGGCACCAGCGTCACCGCGATGCCGTTGCCAAGTTCCACGCGGTCGTGCCAGTCGAATGCTTCGGTGCGGATCGCTTCATTGGCGTCGCGCATGGTGACATCGTTGCCGAGGGGGGTGATCACGCGCGGCGAGGATTTCGCGGCGAGTTTTGACAGCGTCGCGACGTCGAGATGGTCGTAATGACCGTGCGAGACCAGCACGATGTCGATCGCAGGCAACGCCTCGAACGCAATGCCCGGGTCGTTGCAGCGCTTCGGCCCGGCCCAGCTCACCGGCGACGCACGCCCCGACCACACCGGATCGATCAGAATGTTCAGTCCGGAGGTCTGGATCAGCCAGCTGGCGTGGCCGACATACGACAATCGCGCCTTGTCGCCCCAGACGCGCGCCGGCGGCATGTCGGCATGCGGACTTGGCGCCCATTCGGGCCAGGCCTGCCGCTGCCGGCCTGGGCCGAACTGCCAGCGCAGCACATCAGCGAGCGATTTGGGCGGCGAGCCGTCGGGATCGAGGAAACGCATGCCGTCGAAATGATCGGATACCGGTCCGGAATAGGTCTTCATTCTGTAAATCCAGGCGGAAGGCAGGCCGATGACTGCGGCCGCGCCTGCCAGCACTCCGAGAATACGACGGCGGGTAATGTGCATGGCCCGATTGGACTCAAAATGCGCGTTTCGGCAAGGTCATAGTCGGTCGTCCAGCTTCACGAAAACGCCATTTTACCGCGAGTTTCCTTGACATTCGGGGGTGAGATGGGTTTAACCCCGGCGACCATCGGAAAGACGTTCTTTTCGACCCGCCGCCCGGCTCCAGAGGCCGGAGGCCAACGCCCGACAGCGCGATGCGCCCTCGGGCGCAAAAGTGTTTGGATTATCGGTCTTGGCGTTCTGGCTGAGACACAATAGGTCGTGATCACCCGCGAAAGCGGGTGATCACGACTGGTGCGCCTGCAACAGGCAAGGGGTAACCGAATTGTTCGACAATCTGTCGGAAAAGCTTGGTGGCATTCTCGATCGGCTGACGCGGCACGGGTCGCTGACGGAGGCCGACGTCGATGCGGCGATGCGCGAGGTGCGCCGCGCCCTGCTCGAGGCGGATGTCTCGCTCGACGTGGTCAGAAGTTTTACCGAGAAAGTCCGCGAGCAGGCGATCGGCGCCACGGTAGTCAAGTCGGTCACCCCCGGCCAGATGGTGGTGAAGATCGTTCATGACGAGCTAATCGCGACGCTCGGCTCTGATGGCCAGACCATCGACCTCAACGCCGTGCCGCCGGTCGCGATCATGATGGTCGGACTGCAGGGCTCCGGCAAGACCACCACGACTGCAAAACTTGCCCGCCGCCTGACCCAGCGCGACAAGCGCAAGGTGCTGATGGCCTCGCTCGACATCTATCGCCCGGCGGCGATGGAGCAGCTCGCGGTGCTCGGGCGCGATCTCGATATCCAGACCTTGCCGATCGTCGCCGGCCAGAAACCCGCGCAGATCGCGCGCCGGGCGCTGGAAGCCGGAAAACTCGGCGGCTACGACGTGGTGCTGCTCGACACCGCCGGCCGCACCACGCTTGACGAAGAGATGATGACGGAGGCCGCCGAAATCAAAGCCACGGCCAATCCGCATGAAGTGCTGCTGGTCGCGGATTCGCTTACCGGCCAGGACGCTGTCAATCTGGCGCGGTCGTTCGACGAACGCGTCGGCCTCACCGGCATTGTGCTGACGCGAGTCGACGGTGACGGCCGCGGCGGCGCGGCGCTGTCGATGCGCGCGGTCACCGGAAAACCGATCAAGCTGATCGGCACCGGCGAAAAAACCGATGCGCTGGAGGATTTTCACCCCAGCCGGATCGCGGGCCGCATTCTCGGCATGGGCGACGTGGTGTCGCTGGTCGAGAAAGCCGCCGCCAATATCGACGCGGAAAAAGCCGCGCGCGTCGCCGAGAAGATGCGCAAAGGCCAGTTCGACCTTGCCGACATGCGCGAACAATTGCTGCAGATGGCGAATATGGGCGGCATCAGCGGGTTAATGGGCATGATGCCCGGCATCGCGAAAATGAAAAACCAGATCGCCAACGCAGGCCTCGACGACAAGATCCTGAAACGCCAGGTCGCGGTGATCGACTCGATGACGCGGCAGGAGCGCAGGAGCCCCGACATCCTGAAAGCCAGCCGCAAGAAGCGCATCGCCGCCGGCGCCGGCGTCAAGGTCGAGGACGTCAACAAGCTGCTCAAGATGCACCGGAACATGGCCGACCTGATGAAGGCCATGGGCTCCGGCAAGCGCGGCCCGATGGCGGGGATCGCGCAGGCGATGGGTTTTGGCGGCGGCATGCCTTCGCCTGAGCAGATGAAGGCACTGGCCGAAAAGATCCCGGGTGGTGCGGCGCCAGGCGCGATGCCCACGCTGCCGAAGGATCTCCCCGCAGGCCTGCGCCAGGGCCTGCCGAACTTGCCGGGGCTTACGGGACTGAGCAACAAGCCGACCCTGCCGGGCCTCGGCGGTTTTCCGGGATTGGGGAAGAAGAAGTGATCTCTCTTTCGTCATTGCGAGCCAACGGGTCGTGCGGATGCGCGACCGATGACAGTTCCGCGAAGCAATCCATATCGTCGCGGCCCGGGAGGCTGGATTGCTTCGTCGCTTCACTCCTCACAATGACAGGAATTTACACCGTGGGCTAATGCACAGCTCGCATCACCAAGTTTTCGAACTCAACAGGAGAACTAAATGTCAGTCGTTATCCGCCTCGCGCGCGCAGGCACCAAGAAGCGCCCGGTCTATCACGTGGTTGTCGCCGATTCGCGCTTTCCGCGCGACGGCCGCTTCATCGAACGGCTTGGGCATTTCAATCCGTTGCTGCCGAAGGACAATGAGGCGCGGCTGAAGCTCGACATGGACAAGGTCAAGGCCTGGCTCGCCAAGGGCGCGCAGCCCTCCGACCGCGTGTCGCGCTTCCTCGATGCCGCTGGCGTCGCAAAGCGCCCCGCGCGCAACAATCCGGAAAAGGCCGTGCCGCGCAAGGAGCGTAAAGCGCAAGCCGAAGCCGCCGCCAAGTCGGCGTAAGCGTAAGGGCGCGCGACGGTGGCGACACCGATTTGCGTCGCCCGGATCGGCGCCGCGCATGGCGTGCGCGGTGCGGTAAAGCTATGGACTTTCACCGAAGACCCGCTGGCCGTGAAACGCTACGGGCCGCTTCAAACAAAAGACGGCGCGCGCCAGTTCGAGGTGACACACGTCCGCGAGGCCAAGGGACACCTGGTCGCGACGCTCAAAGGCATCGCCACGCGGGAGGAAGCCGAACGGCTCAATGGCGTAGAGCTCTATGTCGCGCGGGAAAAACTGCCGGCGACCGACGAAGATGAGTATTACCACGCCGATCTGATCGGGCTCGCCGCGGTCAATGCCGCGGGTGAGCCGCTCGGCCGCGTCATCGCGATCCACAATTTCGGCGCCGGCGATATCATCGAGGTCGCGCCGGCAAATGGCGCGACAATGTTGCTGCCGTTCAGCAACGCCGTGGTGCCTACGGTCGATCTTGAGGGCGGGCGCGTGGTGATCGAATTGCCTGATGAGATCGAGGGCGACGATCCCTCCAGAGCGGATATCTGAGCATGGCTGCCGAAACAAAACCCTGGCGGGCAACGGTCCTCACCCTGTTTCCGGACATGTTCCCGGGTCCGCTTGGCGTCAGCCTCGCCGGCAAGGCGCTCGCGTCGGGCCTGTGGGCGCTCGAGGCACGCGACATCCGGGACTCGGCCACCGACCGCCACCGCAGCGTCGACGACACCCCGGCCGGCGGCGGACCCGGCATGGTGCTGCGCGCCGACGTGCTGGCGAATGCGATCGATGCCGCCGATATTGCCCCGGATCGCCGAAAGGACCGACCAAGGCTGCTGATGAGCCCGCGGGGTCGGCCATTGACCCAGTCCCGGATCGTGGAACTGGCCGCGGGGCCCGGACCCTTGATCGTCTGCGGCCGGTTTGAGGGCGTCGATCAGCGGGTCATCGAGGCCCGCCGGTTGGAAGAGCTCTCGGTCGGCGATTATGTGCTGTCAGGGGGTGAAATCGCCGCCCTCGCCCTGATCGACGCTTGTGTTCGGCTGTTGCCCGGTGTGATGGGCAAATTGGCCTCCGGCGCGGACGAGACCTTTTCCGACGGGCTACTGGAATACCCGCAATATACCCGCCCGCAGGCGTTCGAAGGCCAGCCGATCCCCGAAATCCTGCTATCGGGGGACCATGCCCGGATCGCAGCCTGGCGCAGGGCCGAAGCCGAGGCGCTGACGAGGGCGCGGCGGCCTGATCTCTGGGCCGCCAGGACAAGGGGTCAAAAACCCCCGACGGAAGGGTGACAAGCCGCGGCCTTTGCCGTATACGAGCGCCAAATCCGCGCACCGAGCATTTTCCGGCAAAGTGGCATCCCGGTTTGCCGCGAGAAAATGCTCGAATTTATAGAACCGCGTATTCTTTCCGCAAAACTGGTGGCCACTTTTGCGGAATACGCGCTACAGGATCACGGAACACCCGCGCAGCCCGCGCCTTGGCGGCTGGAGCGCGCCGCCGATGGAGATTTTGCGATGAACCTCATTCAAGAGCTCGAAAAAGAGCAGCTCGAAAAATTGTCCGCCGGCAAGGAGATTCCGGAGTTTGGACCAGGCGACACCGTGATCGTCAACGTCAAGGTGGTCGAGGGCGACCGGTCGCGCGTGCAGGCCTATGAAGGCGTCTGCATCGGCCGCTCCGGCGCCGGGATCAATGAGAGTTTCACGGTGCGCAAGATTTCCTACGGCGAAGGCGTGGAACGCGTCTTCCCGGTGATGTCGCCGATGATCGACTCGATCAAGGTGGTGCGCCGCGGCAAGGTGCGCCGCGCCAAGCTGTATTACCTGCGCAATCTGCGCGGCAAGTCGGCCCGCATCGTTGAGAAGCAGGATCGCGCCGCCGCCGTCGGCGAGTAATTCTCGCCCGCATCGAAATTTGAGGAAAAAGCGCGGGCTTAACCCCGCGCTTTTTTGCCGCGCGATACCTGGGTAACCCCGAGCCGTCGGCCATCGATTGATTGTCGCGATGGCAGGCCCCATGTTAGAAAATACAATGGTTCCAGATCAGTCCATCGCTTGCCGGCTCGTCGCGCCGATCCTGATCGACGATCGCAGCCGCCTGCCCGGCCGGTTCTTCGGACGGTTCACGACCTCGGCGACTTCAGGACTTGCGCGCGCGCTTTGATGCCGCGCGGACGTTTTCCTGAATTTGCGCGTGACGCGCTTACCCACGCAAGATCACCTTGGAGCTTACGCTCATGTCCAAACCGACCACGCTTTACGACAAGATCTGGAACGACCATCTGGTTCACGAGGCCGATGACGGCACCTGCCTGATCTATATCGACCGCCACCTTGTCCATGAGGTGACCTCGCCGCAGGCGTTTGAAGGTCTGCGCGCGACGGGACGAAAAGTTCGCGCGCCGGAGAAGACGCTGGCCGTGGTCGACCACAACGTCCCGACCACTGATCGCTCCAAGCCCAATCCGGATCCTGAATCAGCCGAGCAGATCCGCGTGATGGCCGAGAATGCCAAAGAATTCGGCATCGAATATTACAACGAATTCGACAGGCGTCAGGGCATCGTCCACGTGATCGGCCCCGAGCAAGGTTTTACGCTGCCCGGCACCACCATCGTCTGCGGCGACAGCCACACTTCCACCCACGGCGCGTTCGGCGCGCTGGCGCATGGCATCGGCACCTCGGAAGTGGAGCACGTGCTGGCGACGCAAACCCTGATCCAGAAAAAGGCCAAAAACATGCGCGCCGTCGTCAACGGCAAATTGCCCGACGGCGTTACCGGCAAGGACATCATTCTGGCGATCATCGGCGAGATCGGCACTGCTGGCGGCACCGGCTATGTCTTGGAATATGCCGGCGATGCGATCCGCGCGCTGTCGATGGAAGGCCGCATGACGGTCTGCAACATGTCGATCGAGGGCGGCGCCCGCGCCGGCCTGATCGCGCCGGATGAAAAAGCCTTTGAATTTTTGAAGGGCCGTCCGAAGGCGCCGAAGGGCGAGGCCTGGGACGCCGCGATGCGCTACTGGGAAACCCTGCGCTCTGAAGACGGCGCGCATTTCGATCATGAGATCAGGCTGGACGCGGCGACGCTGCCGCCGATCGTGACCTGGGGCACTTCACCCGAGGACGTGGTGTCGATCACCGGAGTGGTACCTGATCCGGACAAGATCGAAGACGAGGCAAAGCGGCTCTCCAAGCATCGCGCGCTGAATTACATGGGTCTGAAGCCGGGCACCAAAATCACCGACATCAAGCTCGACCGCGTCTTTATCGGTTCCTGCACCAACGGCCGGATCGAAGATCTGCGCGCCGCGGCCAAGGTGATCGAAGGCAGGACCGTCAACGGCAATCTCAATGCGATGATCGTGCCGGGCTCCGGCATCGTGAAGGAGCAGGCGGAAGCCGAAGGTCTCGACAAGATTTTCATCAAGGCCGGGTTCGAATGGCGCGAACCGGGCTGTTCGATGTGCCTTGCGATGAATCCCGACAAGCTGAAACCCGAAGAGCGCTGTGCCTCGACCTCAAACCGCAACTTCGAGGGCCGCCAGGGCTTTAAGGGCCGCACCCATCTGGTCTCGCCGGCGATGGCGGCGGCAGCGGCAATCGCCGGGCATTTTGTCGACATCAGGGAGTGGCGATAACGCGTCGTTGCCGCAACTCGAGGCAATCGCGAAGGAAGTCGTTAAGGTGTTGGGCGCACACTAGATTGGCCTGGACAGGCATTTCGCGAAGGACGCGCCGTGGCCGACAAGCCTGAATTCGTCGACATGATCAGCGAGGCGACCCGCCAAGTTCGGCGGCGGGTGGCCCGGCGCGCGGTCGAGCCCGAAGTCAAGGAAAGATCGCGCCTCAGTCACTGGCCGCCGGATCGGTGGGTGCAGTGGCGGATCGAGACGCTGACGCCGTGGAAGCTCAAATCCTGGAAGTTCAGGAACTGGAGTTGAGAACAGCGATGTTTTTCTCAGATAGAATCAGGCGCCCAGCGGGCGCCTGATTCATTTTGGCAACGTGCCCGGCATCCGAACTGGAATCCGCCATGACCGTCTATGTGATCGCGCAACTCAAGATGACGGATCGCGCCGCGTATGATCGCTATCAGGCGCGCTTTTTCGAGGTGTTCAGAAAATTCAACGGACGGCTGCTGTCGGCGGATGAAAGCCCGAGAATCGTGGAAGGCGATTGGAATCGCGATAAACTCGTTCTGATGTCGTTTCCCGACGAGGCCGCTTATCGTGCCTGGGCGGACTCGCCGGAATATCTGGAAATCTCAAAAGACCGCAAAGCCGGCGCGCAAGCCATCGTGTTGCTCGCGAAGGGATTTACGCCGCAGGCCTA
>DASSGM010000152.1:0-4298 GCA_035693465.1 Bradyrhizobium sp.
GCCTCCCCGAAGGGGCAGCTGCCCTTTATCGTCGATGAGGGCGAGCGCATTGCCGATTCCACCTTCATTCGCGCGCATCTTGAGGGCAAATACGGTTTCGACTTCGACGCCCCTCTCAATTTGCAGCAGCGGGCGCAGGCGTGGGCGTTCGAACGGATGATCGAGCACCACGTCTATTGGGCGCTGATCGGCGCGCGATGGGTCGATGATGAAAATTTTGCCAAAGGGCCCGCGCATTTCTTCGATGGTGCGCCCGAGCATCGGCGCGAAAAACTTCGCGAGGACGCGCAGTTCCGCGTCGCCGAGAACTACCTCCTCAGCGGTCTCGGCCGCCACGCTCCGGACGAGGACATCGACCTGGCAGCCCGCTCGCTGTTTGCACTGTCCGTCCAGCTTGGGGACAAGCCGTATCTGATGGGCGATACCCCCTGCGGTGCCGATGCCACCGCATTCGGCGCGTTGGCTGGAATCCTCACCCCGTTCTTCGCCTCGCAATTGCGGGAGCGTACCGAAGAATTCCAGAATCTCACATCCTATGTCGATCGCATGATGCTCCAATATTACCCGGACTTCGCCTGGATACCGCTGCGGCAGGCGGCCTGAAGCTAACCCGCCGCGGCGGAGGTGCTTTTCAATGCGGCCAGCTCCGCCTCGAGTTCGGCGATCCGTGCATCGCGCGAGGCGAGCGCCGCTGCCACGTCGGCGGCGTCGAACTTTTGCGGGATGTGCTGCGGGCAGTTGGTGTCCCACGCGGAAATCTTGAAAAGGATCACCTGCTCCGGCCGCGCCTTGTAGCCTTTCGGCATCAGCGATTTCAGCAGCGCCGGATCGTCATCGACCACGCGCGCTTCGCCCCAGATCTTGACCCGGCGGCGATGGGCGTAATCCATCACGAAGATATTGGCCTTCGGGTTCTCCGAGAGGTTGCCCTGGGTGATGAATTGCCGGTTGCCGCTGTAATCGGCGAATGCCAGCGTGTTCTTGTCCAGAATCTTGACGAAGCCTTTCGGGCCGCCGCGGTGCTGGATGTAGGGCTGGCCGTCGGCGCTGGCGGTGGCAAAAAACAGGCTGTTGGTTTCAGCGAGAAATGCGGCGAGGTTTTCGTCGATCTCGGTGCGCCAGCCGCCGCGCTGTTCGACATGGGCATAGGCGTCGCGCGATCCCTTGCGGGTCTGGATCGCCTTTACCGCTGGCGTGAATGCCACGTCGCTGGAATGGCTGTGAGTGTCGGACATCGGAAAATCTCCTGAAAGCCGGTTGACGAAGCCCGTGCTCTCCCCGCCAAACCCGTGCTCTCCCCGCCAAAATGGAGCTTTTCGAAATCCGAACAATCCTCCCGATTGACAGTTCATCATTGCGATATATGAAATAATGCCATGGACCGGATCGACGCCATGCAGGCCTTTGTCGCGGTGGCCGACCTTCGGGGTTTTGCGCCGGCGGCCCGGAAGCTTGGACTGTCGCCCTCGGGCGTGACGCGGCTGATTGCGGCCCTCGAGGATCGTCTTGGCGCCCGACTGTTGCAGCGAACCACGCGGCAGGTGGCGCTGACGGACGTCGGTGCGCGCTACCTGGAACGTGTCCGACGGATACTCGCCGATGTCGAGGAGGCCGAAGGCTCGGCGCAGTCGGAGCGGACGCAGCCGAGCGGACGGCTGGTGGTCTCGGCGCCGATCGGATTCGGGCGGCTCCATGTCAGTCCGGTGATGTCGGCCTATCTGACCCGTTATCCCGAGGTGTCCGGCGAACTGCGACTGTCGGACCGCATCATCAATCTGGTGGAAGATGGCGTCGATCTCGCGGTCAGAATCGGCCACCTCCCGGATTCCAGCCTGGTCGCGCGTCATGTCGGCGAGATGCGGCGGATCGTGGTCGCCTCATCCGGCTATCTCAAGCGGCACGGCGAGCCGAGGACGCCGCAGGCGATCGCTTCCCATCAGACAATCCAGTTCGGCGCCACGGCCGCGTCGGACTGGCACTTTGTCGAGGATGGCAGAGAGGTCCGCGTGGCGTGCACGCCGCGTCTCACCACCAACAGTGCCGACGCCGCGATCCAGTATGCCGAGCAGGGCGGCGGCCTGACGCGGGTGCTGGCCTATCAGGCGGCGGAAGCGATCAGGGGTGGCCGGCTGAAAATCGTGCTGCAAAAATTCGAGCAGCCGCCGCTGCCGATCCACATCGTCTATCCGACCTCGCGGCTGTTGTCGGCCAAGGTGCGGACTTTCATCGATCTGGTCACCGAGATCAGCGACTGGCATTTCGGGGACTGATGATCAACCTGAGATGCGTGTCCACAAAAATTCACCGTCATCACCCGCGAAAGCGGGTGATCCAGTAAACGCCGGCGTCTCGATTTTCATCGATGTCTCGGAATACTGGATGCCCCGCCTTCGCGGGGCATGACGGTAGAAGTAGATACGTGCCTTCAGATGCGCAATTGCGCATCAGGGAACGACGATTAATCTCTCTTCGGCACCACGCGGAACGTCCCGTTGGCGCGCGCGATCACGACGTCGTCGGCTTTGACAAGACTTTGCGCGAAGCAGATCGTGCTGCCGGTCTTGATCACGTCGGTCTCGACCGCGAGCCATTGTCCGGCCTCGGCGGTGCCGATGAAATCGACCGCAAGCCCGATCGTCACCAGCGAAGATGCCCAGCCCGTCACCTGCAAGCAGCTATATCCCATCGCGTTGTCGGCGAGGGCTGCAATCAGCCCGCCATGAATCAGCCCGCGGCCATTGGTATGCGGCCTGGCCAGCCGCAATCCGATGATCACGGCTTTGTCCGTTCGTTTCGAATACAAGGGCTCCCAGGGATCGGTGAGCGGACTTTTCCGGAAATGAGGTTCGAAACCTTCGGGTATATCGATGCTGGCGGTCATGCGAAAGCGCTCGCGTGCTGGCGGTCCATGCCGCCATTGAACGCGATCATTGCGACAAATGCACCGCATACAAAGTTTTAAACGGGATGCTTGCGCCTGTTTAAAACGGAATGCGCGGTTTCATAACTTCAGGTGTCATCATCCGCGAAAGCGGATGATCCAGTACTCCCGAGCGGGTGCGACAGAATCGAGATACCGCGGCGTACTGGATACCCGCATTCGCGGGGTATGACGGCGGCGAGGACAATCACGCCGGCAGTTCATACCCGATCGCGGATTCGATCGCGATCGTTCGCTGCACGGCGGGACGAGCCATCATGCGCTGATAATGCGCGGCGAGATTGGGAAAGGTTTCGGGCGCAGGCTTGAGCGAATTGGCGAACCGCCAATAGAGCCGAAACAGATGGATATCGGCGATCGAATAACCGCCGAGCGCCCAGCCGCTTCCCAGCCGCCGATCGGCAATTCCCCAGACTTCCTTGGCATGCTCCAGCCCGCGCCTGCGCGCGGGATGTAGTGTGGAAGCGGCAAAGGACATCCACGAAAGCGCCTGCGCTTCAGCCTCGACGTCGTCGCGGGGCAACAGCCCGGTTTCCGGAAAGCGTTTTGCAAGATAATAGAGGATCGCCGCGACTTCAGTGAGCGGGCGGCCGTCGATGATCAATGTCGGGACTTTGCCCTCGGCATTGAACGCGAGATATCCAGGCGAACGGAGATCGTTGCTCTTGAACGACATTGGCTTGCCCTCAAAGGGCACGCCAATCTCGTGCAGCGCGATGTGCACGGCAAACGAACTCGAGCCTGGTGCGAAGTACAGAGTGAGCATGTCAAAATTCCAGCCGGCAGCGCAACCCGGTCTTTCCGTCATTGCGAGCCAACGGGTCGCGCGAATGCGCGCCCGATGACAGGCTCCGCGAAGCAATCCATGGAGCCACAAAGTAAAGCTGGATTGCTTCGTCGCGTCGCTCCTCGCAATGACGGCGGCGCGAGGTGGAACCGTTAATACGGCAATCCCACGTAATTCTCCGACAGTGACGTCATCGCCGCCCTTGAACTCACGAGGTAGTCCAACTCGGCCAGTTGAATCCGCGCGCCGAATTCTCCTTGATCGGGGAATTTGTGCAGCATCGAGGTCATCCACCAGGAGAAGCGCACCGCCTTCCAGACCCGCGCCAGTGTTTTTGCCGAATAGCCGTCGATGCCGGCGGAAGATTTTTCATCGTAATATTCGCGCAATGCGTGGGAGAGAAAGTGCACGTCGCTGGCGGCGAGGTTGAGGCCCTTGGCGCCGGTCGGCGGCACGTTGTGGGCGGCGTCGCCGGCTAGAAACATCCGGCCGAACCGCATCGGCTCGGCGACAAAGCTGCGCAGCGGCGCGATGCTCTTTTCGATCGAGGGCCCGGTGACGAGGTTGTCG
>DASSGM010000153.1:0-21988 GCA_035693465.1 Bradyrhizobium sp.
GAAGAACTTGGCCTCCTGTTCTGCCTGATGACGGTGGCATCGCCGCTGGCCCGGCAGTACTATTTCGTGTGGCTGTTCTTTCCGATCACGATCCTGATGCATCGGGGAGCCTTTGATCCGCGTCCCTCCGTGCGCATTGGAACGTGGGCCGCCCTGGCGGCGACCGGTCTATTGATGTGCCTCTCATTGCCGGTTTTTCCGAAGGATCTGCAGGCCTACGGGAACAATCTCGTCGCGACCGCAATAGTCGCCGCGGGATTGGTCTGGCACATCCTGCATCCGCCTTTGCAAGCCAAAGCCAGCGCCTTGTCTCCGACGGGCGGCGAGCTACAACCGGATATGCACAGTATCGCCCGCTAGCCAGGGAAAATCGAAATGTCCAACACGCCGCAGCTACAGCCGGTCCTCGACCGCATCGATGCCGATCTCGACAACAGCCTCGAGCGGTTGTTTGCGCTGTTGCGGATCAAGTCGATTTCGGCCGATCCGGCCTTTGCCGCAGATTGCAAGGCGGCTGCCGATCATCTTGCCAATGACATCGCATCGCTGGGTTTGGCCGCAGACGTCAGGCCGACCGCCGGCCATCCCGCGATTGTCGCCAAAACCAATGGCGGCGGCAGCGGTCCGGGGCGGCCGCACGTGCTGTTCTACGCTCACTACGACGTGCAGCCGGTCGATCCGCTCAATCTTTGGCACCATCCGCCCTTTGAGCCTGCCGTTACCAACCATGCCGATGGACGAAAGATCATCGTCGCGCGCGGCGCGGAAGACGACAAGGGTCAATTGATGACCTTCGTCGAAGCCTGCCGGGCCTGGAAGTCCGTAACCGGCTCGTTGCCGGTCGACGTGACCATGGTCATCGAGGGCGAAGAAGAAATCGGTTCGACGAATTTCGTTTCGTTTCTTGAAAAGAACAAAGACGACCTCAAGGCCGATTTTGCCTTGGTCTGCGACACCGGCATGTGGGACCGGGATACGCCTGCGATTACTACTTCGCTGCGCGGGCTGATGTATGATGAGGTGCGGATCAAGGCCGCCAACCGCGACCTGCATTCCGGCATCTTCGGCGGGGCGGCGCAGAATCCGATTCGGGTGCTGACCCGCATTCTCGGGGGTCTGCATGACGACAACGGCCGCATCACGATTCCCGGCTTCTATGACGGCGTGAAGGATTTGCCGCCAGACATCCTGGCGCAGTGGAAGAAGCTAAATTTCACGCCGGAATCCTTCCTCAAGCCGATCGGGCTTTCGATCCCCGCCGGCGAGAAGGACCGGCCGCTGATCGAGCAGGTTTCCTCACGCCCGACCTGCGACATCAATGGCATCATCGGCGGCTATACCGGGGAGGGCTCCAAGACCGTCATTCCCGCCGAAGCCTCCGCCAAAATCTCGTTCCGCCTGGTCGAGGGCCAGCAGCCTGAAAAAATCCGAAAAGCCTTTCGCGATTACGTCGCCGCGCGCGTGCCTGCGGATTGCAAGGCCGAATTCACCGACCATTCGAGCGCGCCGGCCATCGCGCTCGACTGGAACATGAAGCCGCTCGCTGCCGCCAGGCGCGCGCTAACCGAGGAGTGGGGCAAGGAAGCGCTGCTGATCGGATCGGGTGCGTCGATCCCGATTGTCGCGGATTTCAAGCGTACCCTCGGTCTCGATACGGTGCTGGTCGGTTTCGGTCTGGAAGACGACAACATCCATTCGCCGAACGAAAAATACGACCTCCGGAGTTTTCACAAGGGCATTCGTTCCTGGGCGCGAATTCTCGCAGCGCTGGCGGACGCGCCGAAAGGATAGGCGTCATGGCCGCCGGAATACGATCTGCCCGCACGGATGAATTCTGGCGCACCTATCGCGATGCGGCCGGCCTGCGTCACGACAATTCCGACGTCGTCGCATTCGGCGATGGTGCCGAGATGGCGACCGAACTGGCGGAACTCGTGGTCGCCGGAATCAAGCGCGCCACCGCGGGATTGGTTCGCCAATTTGGCCCCGACGGCGAGCCGCCGCCGGTGGTCGGGGGCTTTGTCGTCTTGCTCGATGGCACTGGGTGCCCGCGCGCGATTTGGCGCACGACCGAGGTCAGGATCGGACCGCTGAATTCGGTCGATGAACGGTTTGCCAGGGACGAAGGCGAGGGCGAGCGCACCCGCGATTGGTGGCTGTCCGCTCACCGCCGGTTCTTCGGGCGGCGGGCCGCCGCGCAAGATTTTCAGATGCACGACGAGATCGAAACCATGTTCGAGCGGTTCGAGGTCGTATGGCCGCCCGAAATAGCTGACGGCCGCAAGCCGTTAAACGGCGCGATCGGAAAATGAAAACGCCGCCCGGAATTGGGCGGCGTTTGGATTGGAAGTGCAGAGGTCGTCAAGCCGGAAACTACACCAAATTCCGGATTTTTCAAGTCTTGTAGCTCGGGTCGAGCCGGTCAAGCTTGCGCAGCAGCGGCGGCCATACCAGTTGCGTCGAGCGCAACTCGGTACGATCGGCATTGGAAAACACCTGCTCGTTCTTGTTGATCACCGCCTGTTCTACCGGATAGGCGGTCGGACCCAGCATGCGGGTGCGTACCTGCATGGTGCAGGCGCGCTCCAGATGGTACATGCGCTCGAAGGCGGAAGCGACCGAGCGGCCGACCGTCAGCGTGCCATGATTGCGCAGCAGCATGTGGTTCTTGTTGCCGAGGTCCTTCTGCAGGCGCGGGCGCTCGTCGTGATCAAGAGCCACGCCTTCATAGTCGTGATAGGCGAGATCGTGGGTGACAAACTGTGCGGTCTGGTTCAGCGGCAGCAGCCCTTCCAAGCAGCTCGCCACCGCCGTGCCGTCGGGCGTGTGCAGATGAAGCACGCAGCCGGCATCCTCGCGCACTTCATGGATCGCCGAGTGGATGGTGAAGCCGGCGGGGTTGATGCTGTACTCGCTCTTGGTGAGCTGGTTGCCGTCAAGATCAACCTTCACCAGGCTTGACGCAGTGAT
This sequence comes from Bradyrhizobium sp., assembly GCA_035693465.1. Lineage (GTDB taxonomy): Bacteria > Pseudomonadota > Alphaproteobacteria > Rhizobiales > Xanthobacteraceae > Bradyrhizobium. Next base: position 2,971 of record DASSGM010000153.1, read on the forward strand.
CTCGTCGAACATCAAGCCGTAGGGGTTGATCAGGAAATGATGCTCGGGTCCCGGCACCCGCGCGGATATGTGGGTATCGACCAGATCGTCCCAGCCATAATAGGCGACCAGACGATAACACGCGGCGAGATTGACCCGCTGGTTCCACTCGGCATCCGTCATTCCTGACGGCATGTCCTTCAGGCGAGCTTCCGCTGCTGACATGACCGGTTTCTCCCAAATTGAATCGTTGATTTTCGTCTTGAGCCTAGCGCTGCGGCGCGGTTGCAGCAAGACGCAGGGCCAGCTTGGCAGTTATGCTGTTTAAGGCCGTTATGCCTTAAGGCGCCGGAATCGCCAGCAGGCTGGAAATGCTGCGGCCGCGGATATCGTAGACGCGAGCGAACACCACGTCATCGCGCTTGATTTCCACCATGACCGGCGCGATCAGCCCCTTGCAGTAGAATTCGCCGAGCGTCATCGCGAAGTCGGCGGCGTGGCTGTCCCAGCCGATCGTGAAGTCGGCACCGAGCGCGACCTGTGCAGGGCGTTGCGGACCGCACACCGCGACCTTCCATTTGCGACCCTGTGGCGGCACCTCCTGCCGCTCGACCAGTTCGTCGCGCAGGCCATCGGATGCCTGCTTCAGGGCAAGGCCCCAATAATCCAGCATGAACAGATCGTCGGCGCCGCGCACCGTGCCCGCGATGTGATTGAAGTGGGTGTATTGATAGGGATGCAGCCGGATCATTTCGGCCAGCGGCAACAGCAGGCCGAACGAGAAAACCGCCACCGCCGCCGGCTGCCAACTGCGGCGATTCTCCTTGAGCCAGTTCATTCCCCAGGCGAACGCCGTGCCCGCGAGCACCGTCATCGGCGGGATCACAAAAATGAAATGGCGAATGCCGTTGTAGAGCGCGGGGCGCTTCACCATAGCGATCACGAGCGGCAGCGTTGCCGCCACCGCCAGCATCAACAGAATGGACTTGCGGCGCGCCGATACATCTTTGCGCGACAGCGACATGAAGGTGCCGACAACAGCGGCGATCGAAAGCCCGAGCAGCACCTCGGGAAGCTGCAGCGCAAACAGGGTCGGCAGATACGACCAGGGCATATCGGGCACCGACACCAGTGCGCCATCGAACATTTCCTTCCACGGCTTCTCGAAGAAGTGCGAAAAGTAGGTCAGGGCATGGAAGGGATTATCCAGCTCCATGATCGACCACGGCCAGATCAGTCCCATGACGAGATAGCCGAGGACCAGACCGGGCAGCAGCACATAAACAACGTGTACGACGCGATGGGCAGCTTCGCGTGCGCCGTGGGTGTGAACCTCCTCTTGGAACAACGGCACAAAGCCGACCAAGGCATAGACCAGGGCTAGCCCGCCAAGGACGCGCGAACCGACCGACAGGCCAGCGCCAAGACCAACGATCAGGATCGTCCGCGGCGAAGGCGAGGGGTACTCCTCGGCCAGACGGACCAGACCCAGCATCAGGATCACCATCGCAACGGCGAACGGCGCATCCTTCGGATTCATGAACATGTGCCCGTAATAGGTCGGGCACAGCGCCAGCAGGAGCAGCGCTGCAAGCCCGGCCAGCGGACCGCCGACGCGTCGGCCAAGCCGCCATGTCACCGCAAGGCCGATTACGCCGACCACGGCGCCGAGCAGGCGGCGGGTCTCAAACAGCTCTAACGGGATGACCCTGTGCAGTAGCGCAGCGGCCATGTCGAAGCCGCCGCCATACATGTAGAGATTGGCGAATGACAGCGCGCCGGTGTCCCTGAAACCGGAACCATACATGCGCAGCAGCAGATCGGCGTATTCGGCATGGGTGTAGTCGTCCCAGCCCAGTCCATAATCACGAAACGTAAGGCTTGCGATCACACCGACCGCAGCCAGCACAATGATGGCGAGGTCGTCGCAAGTCCGCTCCACCGAGCGCCGACTGGGCGTATCGATGGCCGAAGTTGTTATGGATGACATGGCTATTGGTAACCCGGTATCCCCTTGTGGCCCAGCGTGGCGCTTTTGGGCCTCGTTCCCCGGCATCCATATAGCGCAGTTCCCTTTCCAAGTAATTGGGAATTGTGGCGTAATTTCCCTGATGCATTGCAGCAATCGTCAGGGGGAAAAGGATTCGAGATCAACCCGAACCAAGTGCCGAGAGAATTAAGGTCTGGCTGGTATCGTTAATCCGGAGCCGGTCTTTTGGGGGGAACTGCAACCAGAATTGCCGGTTGGCCATGTGCAAAACATGACAGTATCGTGGCGCTAGTGGTTTGCGGGCGTTTCGAGCGCAGCCTGGGGTGAGTTCGATGGCGGTTGTGCTGTTGATTGCGGGAATTGGCTTTCTGTTGGTCGGTCTCTTGGCGATCGGCGCCGGGGTCCCGGTCAAGGAGTTCAGCTTCGGCAATACCTTGATCCTCACGGGCACGGTCGCGGCTTGCACCGGCGTGATCATGCTCGGCCTTTGGATGGTCGTTCGCGAGTTGAAGAATATTGCGCGGCGGCTTGGCCCGGCTGTTGCGACCGAAGGCGAGGGTCTCTTATTCAGCCCAGAACAGCCTTCTGCTGAAGACGCGGGCAATGCGCAACCTTCGCCGCTGCCATGGCAAGAGGACGCCGCGTCGCGCGATCGCGTGCGAGGTGACATGCCGTCCGGGCCAGAACCTGTCGAGGCCGCGTCGGCTGCCAAGCCGCGGCGCAATCTGCTATTTTCGTCATCGTCGCGGAGGGAACGCGAACGCGCCCAGACACGCGCCGCTGAGCCATCCTCGCCTGATACTCGTCCCCCGCCGGGTCCGCCGCCCGGTTCCGATGCAACCGAGGGACCGCGCGCGACATTCGAAGACGCCTGGCCAAAATCGGAACGCTCCAGAACCGCCGATGCGCTGCGGCGAAGCGGCCGGCCGCCCCCGACCGTTACCGAGGCAAGTGCCGAGGCCGCCGGCACTGAGCGCCAGGCACCAGCCGTGCGCAAGGAGGACCAGCCGCCGGTCACGGTTCTCAAATCAGGCGTGGTCGATGGAATGGCCTATTCGTTGTATTCCGACGGCTCGATCGAGGCACAGATGCCCGAAGGCATGATGCGGTTCGCCTCGATCGACGAACTGCGGGCGCACCTTGACCAGCGTCCCTGAGCGCATCTGTACTTCTGGCAAAACTTGGCTTGAAAAATAAAGCGCTGCTGTTCTTGTATCATCAGCAGCAATTCGCTCATATTCGAGCAGTAGTGGAAGATTTTGCAAGCGTGTTGACGCGGCGGGATCCTGTCGCATCCTGCAAGTTCCCGCGGGATTACGATCTCTGGAAGGTTCCAACGATGACAGACGCCGCCGGCAAGAACTTCATCGATCTGACCGCGAGTATCGTGTCAGCCTATCTCAGCAACAATCCAACACCGGCTTCCGAAATCCCGAACCTGATCAGCCAGATCCATGCGGCGCTGCTGCGGGTTTCAACCGGGCGGGTCGAAACGCCATTGGAGCCTGCAAGGCCCGCAGTTTCCGTGAAGAAATCGATGACCCCCGACTATCTGGTTTGTCTTGAGGATGGCAAGCGCTTCAAATCGCTCAAGCGTCATCTGCGCACGCAATACAACATGACGCCGGAGCAATACCGCGACAAATGGAGCCTTCCCTCTGACTATCCGATGGTCGCGCCGAACTATGCGGTGGCGCGTTCGCAGCTCGCCAAAAAAATGGGACTCGGCCAGCAACGTCGGCGGCGAAAATAGCGCAGGTTATTTTCAGGAGGCGGTGGCCAGCGCCTCGCGGGCGTCGCAGCGAATCCGCTCGACCATGGCGCGCAGGCCATTGGAGCGCTGCGGCGTCAGATGCTCGCGAAATCCGAATTGATCGAATATCGCCAGCGCATCGGCGGCAAGAATTTCCTGCGGTGTGCGGCCCGAAAACAACGTCAGCAGGATCGCGATCAGTCCGCGTACAATGTGCGCGTCACTGTCGCCGAGATAGGTAAGCACTGGTTCGTTGCGGCTGTTGCGGCTGACGTGTTTTGCGAGCCAAACCTGGCTGGCGCAGCCCTGAACCTTGTTGGCTGCGGAATGTTGGGTTTCCGGCATCGGCTCCAGCGTGCGGCCGAGTTCGATCACATACCGGTAACGATCGTCCCAATCGTCCAGCAGCGCAAAATTATCCCTGATTTCTTCGATCGTCATCGTGTCCCGCGCTCGTCCCAATGCCATATATAGGCTCGCAGGAGCCGAACGCGATACAGTCCGGCGAATAAGTTCCAGGCGTAATTTGCGGTCACGGCGTCGGCGGGGCCTGCCATTCCGTCACCAGATCGTCCGGCATCAGCGTGTCGCGCGGCGCTGCTTCCGCGGTGTTGGCATGGCCGCCGCCGCCGAGCGAGCCGGTATGGTCAGACGCGCGCTTGTCGGTAATGATCTGATACAGCTTGCGCGCACCGGCCTGGGCGCGCTGGCCGATGACGGTGGCGGCCTGGCCGCCGACTTCACAGGCTGCCGGCTGGCGCTTGCAAAATTGGCTCATGTCCGACACCGCAGCTGACGCAGCGGATACGGCTTCCGAGGCGCCCAGCTGCGGCAGGTTGTCAGATCCAGGCGTCTTCTCTCTGGGCAGCAGCACGAGCACCAGCCCAAGCCAGAATGCCATGCGAAGCAGAAAAAACATCTCGCGACCCCTGCCGTCCTTTTTAATTGCGTTGCGATTCCTCGCAACCGTTGCGGTTATCCCGCAATCGATTCCTGACTAACAGCCGTCGATAAATCGCAAATGTTTGCGTTGAACTTAAATCGGTGAAAATTTGCAAAAAATCCGACTGATTTGATTTCGGTGTAAATTTTCGATTGCTGCCGGCTTTCGCTGTCGAGTGGACACATCCACCATTTCGAAACCATACGGGGTCCGTTCTGGAAACCCGGCGTTCACCATCTGCACCGAATGCCCCCTTTCACGGCCCGAGAAAGCCCAGCGAACATAGGGTGATTCATCAGCGGTCGGCGCGCCTTAGCGTTCGCTTAATTTCGCTCTGACACGGTGGCGCAACGACGAGGGGGGCGTTCCGGCGCGTCTTTACGAACCAGCCGAAGCGCGAGAGCCGTGACAGTTCTTAGCATCATCCGCGATTGCCTCGATGCGCTGCTGCATCCCTCAGCACGACATGATGCGCTGACGCGCGCGCGCCATCGCGCGTTCATGGCGCCGCGGCTATTGGGAGGCCTCGCGGCTTTCGCGGCATTCCCGGTCTACCTTGCGATGCGCGGCGCGCCTACTGGGCTGGAGGCCGCAGCGTTTGCCTGGCTTATAGCGTCTATTCTGCTGTGCTGGTTTCTGTCGCGCACCGGCCGCTACGAGGGCGCGCATGTACTCTCCTCTCTGGCGCTGGCCGGGGTCGTCATGACCGTGGCCATGTCGAGCGGCGGCATCGAATCCTTTGCCGCGATCGGGCTTGTCGTTGTTCCGCTTGAGGCCGCGCTTTCGGCATCGCGCCGCGTGGTCGCGTTCGCGTCCGCACTGGGGTTGACGTGTACCGTCGTCCTGATCGTTCTCGGACACTTCGACGTGCTGCCGGCGTCGCAAGCGGACATTGTCGGGCGCGGCACATTCATGGCGTTCGGCGTGCCGTCGGCTACGCTCTATGCCGCCGGACTTGCCTTCGGCGCCGAGTCGCTGGCGCGCACCAGCGTATCGCTGCTCTACCTCGAGGAAGACCGCTATCGCCTGCTCGCGCGACATATGAGCGACGTGATCTCGCGCCACCACTGCAACGGCGCTGTGCAGTTCATTTCGCCGGCGGCAGAAGCAATGTTGGGAACACAGGTCACGCGGCTGCTTGGGCACGGCCTGTTCGACCGCGTCCACGTCGCCGATCGTCCAGCCTATCTCACCGCGCTTTCGGGTGCGGCGCGCGGCGGCGAAGCGCGCAGCGTCGAATTTCGTGTCAGGCGAGATAGGCCGCGTGGCGGGAATCAATCGGTGGATTTCATTTGGGTCGAAATGCGGTGCCGGCCACTCGAACAGGCGTCGGAAACGACGACTTCGTCCCAAGCCGAAGTCGTGGCGGTTATGCGCGATATCACCGACCGAAAGATCCAGGAACAGGCACTGGAGATGGCGCGCGCCGCCGCCGAGCAGGCAGATGCGTCCAAAACCCGGTTCCTCGCCACGATGAGCCACGAATTGCGCACGCCGCTCAATGCCATCATCGGCTTCTCCGACATGATCGTTCAGGAAGATGCCTTGATGCTGGATGCGGTGCGCCGCAAGGAATACGCCCAACTGATCAACGATTCCGGCCAGCATCTGCTGTCGGTGGTCAACGGTATCCTCGACATGTCGAAGATGGAGTCTGGCAATTTCGAGATCTCGCCGGAGCCATTCGCGCCGCGTGCGGCGCTGCTCAATTGCTGCAATCTGCTGGCGCTCAAGGCCCGCGAAAACAGTATCGACCTTGTGACCCGGGCCCCCGAGGATTTGCCGGTGATGACAGGCGATCCGCGCGCCTTCAGGCAGATTGTGCTCAATCTGGTGTCCAACGCCATCAAGTTCACCGAGCGCGGCGGCAAGGTAACGGTAACAGCCGCAGTCGAGGGATCGTGGCTGGTGCTGCGCGTCAGCGATACCGGCGTCGGCATCGCGGCGGACGATCTCAAACGGGTTGGGGATCCTTTCTTCCAGGCCGGCAAGGCCTATCAGCGGCGCCAGGAAGGCACTGGCCTTGGACTGTCGATCGTGAAAAGCCTGGTCGGGCTGCATGCCGGTGAGATGAGCGTGCAAAGCAGGATCGATGAAGGAACCACCGTGACCGTCGCGTTGCCGCTGGCGTTTTCGCCGCCCGCGCTCACACCATCGAGCAATATCGCAACGCTTACGCTGGCGCCGCGATCCGCAACCCAGGACCAAGCTTATCAGGTGAAAAGAAGTGCCTAGACAAATTGCAAGAGACGAGGACGACATGCCGCGCCGCCGTCGTCGCGCGCGCGCGGTTGAAGCGGATTCAGAACGCGGTTTTGCAATGCGGATTTTGCTGCACAGTCCGAAGGACGTGGTTGCGGGCGCATTTGCCTTTGCGGCGGTCATCGCGATCATTGCCAACGCGCTGTTCGGGCAGGCTGGACGCCATCCGTCGCCGATGTTCGGCTCGGTTGTTACGACGCCGGCGGCATTGGCGCCTGCCAGTCCCTTGCCGCGTCCGCGCCCGGTCGAAGCCGACACATCACTGTCCGAACCAAAGGCAGCCGAATCGAAGCCAGCCGAGCCGAAAGCCACAGATCCTTTGGCCAATCTCGTCAAGGCGACCAGCGCTCCGGCGGTCGCGCCTCCCAATATCGTGCGGCCGCCCGCGCCGATTCCGGCTTCCTCCCGCAACGAGGCAATCGCCAATCCAGCGCCGGGCTCGCGCCGGGTGGCAGCGGTGCAGCGTGCGCTCACCGAATATGGCTACGGCCAGTTGAAGCCGACCGGCACCGTCGGCTCCGACACCCAGGCAGCGATTCAGAAATTCGAGCGCGAGCGCAAGCTCCAGGTGACCGGGCAGATGTCCGACCGGCTGGTACGCGAGCTGATCGCGGTGACGGGCCGGCCGATCGAGTAGACCGATCGACCTCTACGCGGTCTTGTGCTGCCGCCGAAACTGCGGGCCTTCGACCTGTTTCAGAGCCCACGCGCCTGAATTATTGATTACCAGCATCGTTTAACTTCGCAGCTGAAGCCGCTGCAATCCAAGGAGAACTTCAGGACACTGGCGTCAGTTCATCCGCTCGCCTATCGTCAAGCGCATGCGATTGAAATCCAGCATATGGGTGGCCGCTTACTTGCGCCGCTGTCAAACCGAGGGGGTGTTCGGCGCGGTACGCCGGCGCGGTGCGGAAGAAGCCGGTGCGGTGTTCGTGAAGGTCGGGCTGCTCGACGGCAACGCCATGCTGTATGTGCCGGCGCCGCAGACGGTCTATGACGACAGCCGGCCGATCGAGCGCATTTTCGTACCGACGTCGACGGAGCCGATGACCGAAGCTTCAGTGGAAGAGCGCCTCGTCAAGGAAATCCGGTTCGACCCGGATGCCTGGATCGTGGAGACCGAGGACAGGGCAGGGCGGCATTTTCTCGATCTCGCGCGGGCCTAGTACCTATTCCGCAAGAGTGATTACCGGTTTTGCGATTAGAATAGGCGCGGTACTAACGTCCCGAACCCCTGCGCGGCGCGATTTCGGCGTCGGGCAGCTGCGGCGCCGGTCGCGTTTGACCGGGCACGGCACGCACCCGATGGCGTTCGTCGTCATAAAGCGAAGAGCGATATTTGGCGCGGGCGACTGCCATCGTCGAGCCGCGCCAGGCCGCCAGCATGATCAGGGCGGATCGTTCGCTCAATCTGTCGTACAGGCGCGACAACCGGTAGACGTAGTGCACGGAACAGCCGAATTCAGGATTAAGGAACAGCAACACCCGTTGAAAAACCGCGCTTGGCATGTCCAGCGCCTTCGCCGCGCAAGCCAGCGGCTCGCCGCCGGGGTCGTTGACCACCTGCGCTGCAACTCGCGACGGCAATATCAGCGCTTCGCCGAGTTCAAGCGCGAAGTTTTCCACGTCGGCGGCGAACGCCGCCATCTCCAGCGTTTCGATGGCGCGTGCCGCGCGTGCAGTGGGAATCCGTGCTGAAGGCCTTAGCTGGCTGTCGTGGAGATCGTGCAAGATCAAAGCGCGTCCGCCGGCGCTGGCGTGCAAAAACATGTCGCTGATTTCGGCGGCGTCCCCTGGCTGCATCGACAGATTCGACGCCAGCCGCCATTGCGCCCCGCTCGATGGCTTCACCGGCGGTGCAGCTAAGGAGGTTGCGGGAATCTCGGCAGCGAGCGGCACGCGCCGATCGGGACTTGCGGGTTTCAGCCCGAGCTTTCTGGCGATTTCGACCGGGGTGCCCGGATAGACCGCAAGCCGCGCCCGAACCGCTGCGCGCGTCGCATCGTCAACCTCATCGATCAGGCGGGAGGTCAACTCGACAAACTGCCGCGCTTCGTCACTGCTGTGCGCGTTGGCCTGAACGTAGAGATCCGTCAGGACACGCAGCAAGGTGGGCCTGATGTCGACGCCCTCCCGGCGCGAGAGGGTGATCAACCCGTCGAAGCCGGGCAATGATGGAAGTGCGGTCATGGCAGAGGTACGCGACTGAGTGATGCTTGCGTCAGTTTATCGCGGTCGCTTTAACAGCTCGTTAAGGCTAACCGAGTGTAACCGCTTTTTAGAAGTACGATGCGCATTCCGGGATTGACTCGGGAGTTTGCGCGGCAGCAACCACCAGAGATCGCTTGTTTCGGCGGGTCTCGCGGTTACCTTGCCAGCTTTCCATCATTTGACGTTCCAGCTAGCTTGCCCTCCCTCGGACCTGCGCGGTTGAGAATGTGGGAAGCAATATATTCGGCCCCCGCTGTTGTCAGATGCCCGTAGTCCCACGAAAGCAGGTCGCCCGGTTCGCCCGGAACGTGGACGAGGCAGCCACCTGCGTCACACAACAAATCTGTGAGGGAGATGAAAGCAGCCCCTGAAGATTCGGCGATAGCCTTGATCTGACGTTCTACTTTCACGGTGGAGTGTCCAAGACCGCCATCCAGTCGAAGGGGGATCTGGCCGGTGCGCTCCCATCGCTCATAGGCTAGGGTGGGAAGCCCCGGACCGCCCCAAAACGGTGCGGGGCCGAGCACAATCAGGTTCGGGATTTTCAGTGGCTTCAGCGCGGCCAAGGCGTTTTTCAGCGCCATGCCATAGGGGCTGGCTGGACCCCAGTCCTCTGAATAGTTTACCCACGCCATGAACAGGATAACGGTGTGAGGCCGCTTTGTTTCGATCGCGTCACGTGCCGCCGCATTGCCGCGATTGCATTTTTCGCTGCCTCCAAAAAAGGGACAGCTTCCCCGCGTCGCCTGCAATATCGTGAGGTCAGGAAATGCCCTGCGCAAGCCAGGGTAAAAGCGTGCGGCGTGAGAGTCGCCCCATACCAGGATTCCGTTGGGACTCGCATTTTGGCCTAAGCATTCGGGCGCAAATTCTTGAGGGCCACGGTCGTCGTTGAGCCAACAGGAAGAGACCCGAGCGTCCGTCAAAAACGCGTATTTCATCGTCGAGAGGATGGAAGCGACATCTTTTTGGTCGGCTTTCTGATAGCGATAGTTGATGCCGCCTGAAAAAAAGAATATCGCGGCAACCCCTGCTGTTGACGCCATGCCGAATAGCAGCGGACGGAATGTTCTTTCGAAGTTGAGTTTTCTGAATCGCTTCTCGATCAATTCGTAAGTGGCCGCCGCCAAAATCAAGCTCACGATCAACAGCACCGCTGAAATCAGCGGCCCCTCGATGTGACGATATCTGGCTAACGAGAGTAGCGGCCAGTGCCAGAGGTAAAGCGGGTAGCTGATCAGGCCGGTGTAGACGACGGCGTTGGACGAAAGGACGTATCTGGCCACGAAAGATTCGCGTCCCGACCAAATGATCGCAGCGGTGCCCAGCGTCGGCAGCGCTGCCATGTAGCCGGGGAATGCACTATCCGGCTTGAACAGGACCATGGCGCAACCGATTTCCGCCAGACCCAAGACGGATATGGCAGATCGGATCGTTGGATTCGTGGTCACTGGCCCGATGCATGCGATCAGCGCTCCGAGCGACAATTCCCAAATGCGGAATTGCGGCAGGTAAAATGCCGAGGCCGCATTTTTCGGCGTCATGTAAACGCCCAGTGCAAATGAGAAGACCGTGACGGTGAGCAGAATGCCGATTGTCAGGATCCTTTGCCGCGCAACCAGCAGCAAGGTGAGCGGCCAGGCCAAATAGAATTGCTCCTCGATGCCGAGCGACCAAAGATGCAACAGCGGCTTGAGGGCTGCCGTGGTATCGAAGTATCCGGCCTCGCTCCAGAACAGAAAGTTAGGGACGAACAAGGCAGCGGCGAAAGCTTCCTTGGACAACATCTCGTAGTTGATTGGCAGAAGAAGGAACCAGCCGGCAGCCAGCGAGCATGCCAAGACGACGATCAGCGCCGGAAAAATCCGCCTGACCCGCCGACCGTAAAACGCAAGAATTGAAAATTGTCCCCTGCGGCAATCCTCCAGAATGATGCCCGTGATCAGATATCCGCTGATCACGAAGAAGACATCAACGCCGACATATCCGCCTGGCAGGAAAGGGACGCCTGCATGAAAGAACAGCACCCCGAGCACCGCGATGGCACGCAGCCCGTCGATTTCCCGCCGATAGGTCACAACGGTCCCCCTACCCACTCCGATGCTTCATGGCCCCTGGCAAATGGTTCTACGCCTGTGTTGCGCCGGTGCGGCTGCGTACCTCGTGGTCACAAGGGACTTCGAGCGGAGCGGCGGCATCAGGCGGCGCATGAAGCAAAACAATCGGTCGAGACGATCATCCTCGTCGAAGAGTTCCAATCGTACCGCGACCGCCCCGCAGGCCTTATTCCATGAATTGGGGTCCGCGAAAAGCGCATTAAGATACCGTTAACCACGTCCTGTTCTTAATGACGCCTGTCGCCGGCAATCGCCCGCGCGGCAATCAGAGAGAGCCTGGCATGAGCACCATCATTGAATTTCCGGCGGATGCAGCGTCGCGGCGGCCGGGCTCAAGCATGAATGGCGCTCCCCGCGAAGGCACGGGAACCGTCTTGATTCTTCCCGTTGTCCGGATCGAACGCGCCCTCGATGAAACCAGCGGTGGCAGTGGACCGGAAGAGGGTACGGCCCCTGGGCGCCGTCGTCGTCGGCGCTGATCCCAGGATATTTCGCCATGCCGGAACCGTGTTTTCCGATCCGGACAAACTTTCAGGTTCCGATCTCATCGCCAACTCTCGCGCTGCTATCGATAAGCCTGACACTCGCGGGTTGCAGCGGCGGCGATTTCGGCCGCGCCCGCTATGATGTCCTCAATGACGACATGCACCGCTGGATCGGTGCCGAGGCAACGTCGAGCATCGGCCTGCGCCCATCGCAATTCCAGCTCACCGACAACGAACGGCTGCTTCGCGATCTCGCCTACCCCCTGATCGAGCCGCCGCATTCGCGCCCCGCGTGGAAGAGCGTGTTCGGCAACTATCAGCCGCTTCCTTCGCCCTGGCGGCAGCAGGTGGTATTCGACCGCACCGCCTATGGCCGCTTGCTGATCGACGAGCCACACCGTTCGCATTCATCCCGCTATGCGCAATTGATCGATGATGTGCGCGACGACATCGCTCGGTTCGAGCCGTTCTTCGCCGATGCCGTGCGCGTGCTCGAACTCGACAAGAAGCGCAACGCCAGTCTTGCGCTTGTTTCGGGATTGTCGCCGCGCGAACAGGCCGACGCGGTCGCCCGCATGCAGGAGAATACTCTGATCGTGCAGTGGGTGCAGCAATGCCTGGAGCAACGAATATCGTCTTATCGCTGGGCGCTGGAACGGCTCGTGATCCAGGCGCCTGACAACATCGCGGCTGACGCCGACCGGTTGATCGGCGAACTTGCCGCGCTAACCGCGACCCCGCCGGTCGCGGCCCAGCCGGTCATCGGACGCGCGCTGAGCGTGCGCGGCTAAACCTCGATGAAGTCGATCTCGGTGCGATCAGCGCTTGGCCCGCGGCGCTTCCGACTGCTTAGCTGGCGGTTCGGTCTGCACCTTGCAGCTCGCTGTGGCGAGAGAGGCCTGGGCCTGCGGCATCAGGCCGGGCTCCGGCGCCAGCGCCTTCATCACGATCAAGCCGGCGGCGGTCGGGGAATCGATGATCAACCGGTCGGCTGCGGTCACATCCTCGTCCTCCGGCAGTTCGGCGTGTTGCGCCTCGGTCATCAGATCGAGTTCGATCACCTTGCGTCCGGCGGAGCGGTCATTGATGGCGTAGTAGGCGACTTCGTTGCGCGTGTAGAATGACACCGACGTATAGGCCTGGCTGACCGGGACTGCGAGCTTGATCGGTCCGCCGGACAAGTCGTAGCGACAAATCGCGACCGCGAACGCCGGGTCCATGAATGGCATCGGCGCATTGTTCGGATCCGCCAGCGGGAGGGGGGTGACCGCGTTGAGCTTCGTCATCGGCGTGAGGCGCGAATAGGCGTCCTGGGTCGCAATCCGCGGCAACGCCAGAACGCTGACCAGGTGCACGACGCCGCCCAGCAGCACGCCCGCGATAATGGTGAACAGCAGGCGAATCATGGGCACCCCACCGTCGCAATCGAGGGCATCGGCGCATCGCGCTGCGTCCGCGTTGCCACGCCAACGGGCGTATCATAAAGCCGAAGCATCAGCGCATATCGCTCGATCCCTCCGGTGGGGAGCCAATTTCCGGTGCGCGATCGCGCCGCCACCCGTATTTCGAAGGCGCCATCCGCTCCGCGGATGATTTCCTGGCTGGTAAAGCCGTAGCGTTGCAGCGAATTCGCAACCAGTCGCCCCTTCTGGTCGTAAAGCGTCAAGGTCCAGAACCGCGCCGCGGGTGTGACGCCGCTGACCACCACGTCGCACCGCCCGTCGAGCGGTCGCTTGCGATCGTCGGTAGTCGCCGAGAATGCCACGCCGTCACCGGTGCCGACCGGTAGTTCGCCGCTGCGGGCAATCGAGGCGCGTGAATACGGATCGACATCGGCAGTGCCGGTCTTGGGCCGGGCGGTCCAGGCGCCGATCGTGAGTGTGCCGAGATCGGTACCGCGCGTTGCCGTCATCCATGTCGAGCCGAGGCCGACGACGGTCGCCAGCGTCAGCGCCAGCAAGGTGAAGAAGATCAATCGCACGGCTTAATTCTTGCGCGGCGGCGCCGGAGCAGCTGCATCGCCTGGCGCCGCTGCCGCAAAGCTATCGATCAACGTAGCGGAGCTGGACGATACCGGCTTGACGGGCTTCGCCGGATCGCCCGACGAAGTTTTTGCCGCAGTCTTGGCCGCCTCGTCGAGCAGTTTTTCCACGCGCACCAGAATATCCGCGCCGCGCTTGGTCAGGACCGGCGGCGGTCCCGGCTTGATGTCCGGCGGCTTCGGCGCGCTATTGGCCGCGACCGCCGCGGAAGCGGCCGGAGGCGGCAATTTGGTCCCCGCGCCGATGCCCGGAATCTCCTTGATCTCGACGCCCTGATGCGCCGCGACCATGATGTCATGCCAAGTCTGCGCCGGCAGCGAGCCGCCGGTCATGCGGTTGGTCGGCGAGTAGTCGTCATTGCCGTACCAGATGGCGCAGACGAAGTTGCCGGTGTATCCGACGAACCAGGCATCGCGGTAGGCGTTGGTGGTGCCGGTCTTGCCGGCGGTCGGAATGCCGTCGAGCGCGGCGCGTCGCGCGGTGCCTTCGCTGACGACGTGGCTCATCATGCTCGCCATGTCGGCGGCCACTGATACCGGAATGGCTTGCAGCGGTTTCTTGCCATCGCGGTCGAAGCGCCAGACCAGGTCGCCGGCGCCGGTGCGGACCTCGAGCACCGCATGAGGAGTCACCGACTTGCCTTTGTTCGGGAAGGTCGCGTAGGCCACGGCGTGCTCGAGCACGGTGACTTCGTCGGCGCCGATCGGCAGCGAGGGCGTATCCGGCAGCGGCGCCTTGATGCCGAAGCGGCGCGCCACCTCGACAATCTTGGCGCGACCCCTCTTGGCGGCCTCCCACTGGTTTTTCGGATTATTGCCAATCGCGATCGACAGCTTCACCGGCACCACGTTGATCGAGCGGGTAATCGCCTGTGTCAGTGTCACCGTGCCGGAGTAGGAGTGACCATAGTTTTGCGGACACCAGTTGCCGAGGCAGACCGGGCCGTCGACCACCGTCGAGGTCGGCTTGAAGCCGTTCATCAGGGCGGTTGCGTAGACATAGGGCTTGAACGAGGAACCCGGCTGCCGGTAGGCATCCACGGCGCGATTGAACTGGCTGGCGCCGTAGTCGCGGCCACCAACCATCGCACGCACGCCGCCGTCGAGATCGGCGATGACGGTAGCGGCCTGGGTGGCGTGATAGTCACGGCCGAACTGGCGCAGCTGGTTTTCGATCGCTCCTTCCGCGGCGCGCTGCACGTTCATGTCGATTGCGGTGCGGACCACGAACACGCGCTCGACGTAGGATTTTGGAAAGGTATCGACCAGCTTGCGCATCTCGTCGAACGCCCAGTCGAGATAATAATTCGGCGAGTTTTCGTCGCGACGGTCGACCGCCGTGGCCGGGTTGCGCCTTGCGCCGAACACCTGGCCTTCGGTCATGAAGCCGGCGTCGACCAGATTGTCGAGCACCACGTTGGCGCGGGCGCGCGCGGCAGGCAGGTTGATGTGCGGCGCGTATTTGGTGGGCGCCTTGAACAGGCCGGCGAGCATCGCGGCTTCCGCGAGATTGACGTCACGCACCGATTTGTTGAAATAGAAATGCGCGGCGCCATCGACGCCGAAGGTGCCGCCGCCCATATAGGCGCGATCGAGGTAGAGTTTCAGAATTTCATTCTTGGTGAGCCGCGTCTCCAGCCAGATCGCCAGGAATGCTTCCTTTACCTTGCGCTCGATGGTGCGCTCGTTATTCAGGAACAGGTTCTTCGCCAACTGCTGGGTGATCGACGAACCGCCTTGTCTGACGCCGCCGGCCTGTGCGTTCGTCATCAGCGCGCGCGCGGTGCCGGCGACATCGATGCCGAAATGGTCGTAGAAGCGCCGGTCCTCGGTGGCCAGTGTCGCCTTGATCAGGTTGTCCGGAAAATCCTCGAGCGGAATCGAGTCGTTATGCTTGATGCCGCGGTTGCCGATCGGATTGCCGTAGCGATCGAGAAATGACACCGCGAGATCGGATTTCTTCAGCCAGTCGTCGTCGGCGGTCTCCCGAAAAGCCGGCACCGCCAGTGCCAGCATCAGGATCAGCCCGCCGAGCCCGAGGGTGGCGGCTTCGGAAATCGGTTCGATGAAGACCCAGCGTTTCCAGTGGCCGATATAGAAGCGGTCCATAAAGGTCGAGAACCGCTCATAGAGTTCGCGCGTGCCCCTGAGGGAAGAGAACAGCGTCGAGTCAATGCGCGCATCGAAATCCAGCATCCAGTGCCGGATTTTTCTCTTCCATTGCGGTGGCAAGATCTGGCGCACGAGTGCCCGTTTTTTCGAAGTTCGTTATCCGTTTCAGCACCCCTTGTACGGACTTCGGAAAACAAAGGGCACTAGTAAATCTCAGATTCTGGCGCCGCTTTTCGATTTGAAACTCCCGGTCGAGCTTGCCGCGTGCGGTGCAGGAACTTCAAATCGGCGGCACCAGGACCCTTGTCAGTTCGCAGCGCCCAAGCAGCCGGGTGGGCGCCGCTGAGGCGTCTTGCGCGAGTGTTGCGGCAAACCCAAGGCGCTTTTGCGCCGTTGGGGCCTCGGTGACTTTCTAGCCGAGTGGGGAGGATAAACCAATGGTCTGGCTCACGATTTTGAACAGCAGTGCTAACGCTGTCCCGGGGTTTTGGTTCGCTGCCGCACACTCTACTTGCAGCCTGGCCGTCGTAACCCCTAGAAGGGGCTCAGGCTCATCGCGACGCGGAAACGTCAGGATTCATGACCGCAGCTTCCAAGCCGTCCTCCCCTCAAGAGGGATTCTTTTGGAAAACCAAGACGTTGGAGGAGATGTCCAACGCCGAATGGGAAAGCCTGTGCGATGGCTGTGCGCGTTGCTGCCTGGAAAAGCTTGAAGACGAGGATACCGGCAAGATCTATTTCACCCACGTGTCCTGCAAGCTGTTGGACGCTGGACTGTGCACCTGCAAGGATTATGCGAACCGCTCCGACCTGGTCCCGGATTGCGTCAGGCTTACGCCGGAAAACGTCCGCACCCTGAACTGGCTGCCGCCGAGCTGCGGCTACAGGCTGGTGGCGGAGGGGCGCGATCTCTACTGGTGGCATCCGCTGATTTCCGGCGATCCGAATACGGTTCATGAAGCCGGCGTTTCCGTGCGCGGCCGGGTGCAAGGAACCGAAAACGAGATCGCCGACGCTGATCTCGAAGATCACATCGTGCAATGGCCTTCGCACCTGCCGAAGCGGGCGCGTCTCAAAAAGTCGCCACAATCCTGAAAACCGCGCGCGCCAATCGATTAGGCGACCCCGATGGTACTCTCGCGGGACGCACCCATGCGCGCGACCCGCTGCCGCGGCCTGGATTTGCCCCCTAAATTGCAGGCCATACAGCGATTCCGCCCGGCCTCCGGTCGCGCCCACCAAGCATACGTCCGTATGAACAAGTTCGAACGGCAGAGCCGTCACCTGGCCAACCCCCAAACATTGCCCGAAGCCATCGCCGGCGATCTGTCGCATTTGCCGGCTGAGGTCATCGATATCAGCGATGCGCCGCCAATCGCACCAAAGGCGCCGCTGACCCCAAGCGAAGTCCGCACCATCCTGATGAGCCTGATGCTGACGATGTTCCTGGCCGCCCTCGACCAGACCATCGTCGCCACCGCGTTGCCGACCCTCGGCCGGCAATTCCAGGACGTCTCCAACCTGTCGTGGGTGATCACGGCCTATCTGCTGGCCTCGACCGCGGTGGCGCCGGTGTTCGGCACGCTGAGCGACATCTACGGCCGCCGCGCCATGATCATCCTGGCAATGAGCCTGTTTGTCGCGGGCTCGGTGCTGTGCGCGCTGGCGCCCAACATGCCGGTGCTGATTCTTGCGCGCGGGCTGCAGGGCCTCGGCGGCGGCGGCATCATGCCGATCGTGCAGACGGTGATCTCGGACGTGGTGACCCCGCGCGAGCGCGGCCAGTATCAGGCTTATTTCAGCGGCGTATGGGTCGCGGCGGGTATCGGCGGGCCTATCCTCGGCGGCGTATTCGCCGAGCATCTGCACTGGTCGATGATCTTCTGGATCAACGTGCCGCTCGGGCTTGGCTCGCTGGCGCTCTTGCTGCCCAGGATGGGCAAGATCCCGGTGTTTCACCGCAGGCGCAAGGTCGATTGGCTGGGCGGCTTGCTGCTGATGGCCTCCGCCGTCGTTTTCATGCTGGTGCTGACCTGGGGCGGCAACCGTTATCTGTGGCTGTCCTCCACCATCATGGCGATGGTGGGTGCCTCGATCGCGCTGGTGGCGGCGTTCGTCTGGCATGCCCGCAAGGCCGACGAGCCCTTCCTGCCGTTGCCGCTGTTGGGCGGAACGGTCGTGCCCTACGCAATGGCCGCCGGCGGCTGCGCGCTGGGCGCGATGCTGGGCCTGACCGTGCATCTGCCACTGTATTACGAGGTGGTTTATCACCTCAGCGCCAGCGAGGCGGGGCTTTCCCTGATCCCGCTGGCGGCGGTTTCCACCGGCGGCGCCGCGATCGCCGGGCGGACCATGGCCCGGGCAAGGCATTACAAGCGGGTAGCCATCATTGGAGACGCCTGCGCGGCGCTGGCGGGAACTGCGCTGGCGCTCACGACGCTGCCACTGTGGGCGCTGCTCGCGCTGCTGTCGGTATTCGCGCTTGGGCTCGGCACCACGTTCCCGGTCACCGTGGTCTCGATTCAAAACGCGGTGGCGCGCTCGCAGGTCGGCACCGTGACCGGCGCGATGAATTTCTTCCGCGCGCTGATGGCATCGTTCACCGTGGCCGCATTCTCCGCGATACTGTTGATGGCGCTCGGCGCCGACATTTCGCTTGCCGGAGAACATCGGGGACCTGTGAGTTCGATTGCGGGAGCCGACATGATCGCGGCGTTCCGCTATGTGTTCGGCGCCGCCGCAGCCATGCTCGCCTGCGCGGCGCTGTGCATGATGCTGATGGAAGAGAAGCCGCTGGCCGGTCCGGCCACGGCGATGGAAATGGCGGAGTAGGGCGCACTTCGGCGGCCCACCCCTCACTATCGCTGGACCGCGATTTGGTCCAAGAGCGGCGCAGCAGATCATCACGGGTCAATCCGACAAGGAGCCGCCATGAGTAAACCCTCCATCGAGCAAACAAGGATGGGCAGTGAAGGCATTGCCTTCTGCATCGCCCGGACCCTGATCGAACGCGATCCCTCGCTGAAGGCGCCGATGCGCGCCAACCTGCGCAAGATGTGGGAGCTTCTGGAGGAGCGTGAGGACCACGGCGCCGCGGACATGGTGGATACGATGATCAAGGCGCT
>DASSGM010000154.1:0-3179 GCA_035693465.1 Bradyrhizobium sp.
ACCCGCAGCGAAAGCCGGATCGCGGTCCATTCCGTTGGCGAGAGTTCGAACACGCTGGCGCGATCAGGAGGTCGGTCGGATCAGGAAGGTGAATCCATATTTTTCGAAAATCGCCTTTGCCACCGAGGAGCGCAGGAAGGCAAGATAATCCGCGGCTTCCGCTTTTGCGGTGGTCGTTGCCGCGACCGGATAGATGACGGGGGGATGGGACTCCGCCGGGAAGGTACCGACGATCTTGACGCCGGGCTCGACCCTGGCATCGGTCGCATAGACAATTCCGAGTGCTGCTTCGCCGCGCGCCACCAGTGTCAGCGCGGCGCGGACGTTTTCCGCCATCGCGAATTTCGATTCCGCCGTTTGCCACGCCCCGAGCTTTTCCAATGCCGCCTTGGCATATTTCCCGACCGGAACGGCTTTGACGTCGCCGGTGGCGATCTTGCCGCCACCTGCAAGTTTTGCCAGTTCGAACCCCGGCCCGATCGCGACATGGTCGATTGAGGAATCCTTCGGCGCGATCAGCACGATCCTGTTGCCGAGCAGGTTGACCCGCGTCGATTCCCCGATGGTTTTCTTCCTCATGGCATAATCCATCCAGTCGGTGTCCGCGGACACGAAGATATCCGCCGGCGCGCCCTGTTCGATCTGCTTGGCGAGCGCCGAGCTCGCGGCATAGCTCGCGATGATCCTGATGCCGGTCCTGGCGGTGTAGCCGGCGTCGATATCGTCGAGCGCGTTCTTCATCGAGGCCGCGGCAAACACGGTGAGGCTGTTGTCCTGCGCAACGACAGGCGACGAGGCGGCTCCACACAGGATGGCAAGGCTGAAGAAAAATCCGGCAAGACGATGCATCGTGGCGCTCCGTGCATGTTTGCGCGCCGCGGTTCGCGCGCGCAGATCAGGCTTTCCTCGAGATGGCATGCGACAGGCGGAAGCGCCGTTCCGGCAATCCGGCGGATTTACGATCCGTCCGAACATCGCGATATCGAGCCTACAGCATCGTTGACGTCAGGGAAAGGCTCTGCGCCATCCCCCGGATGCTGGAATCGCCTCACTCGGAAACCGGTGCGATCAATTCACCGCTATCATGACGTCGGATGCCTTGACCACCACGATGACAGAGCTCTTGGCCTTGATGCCCAGTTCATCGACCGCCTCGTTGGTGATCGAGGAGGTGACGGTCTGGCCATTGCCGATATCGACCCGGACATGCGAGGTGGTTGCGCCTTTCTTGACGTCGATGACGGTGCCCTTGATCTGGTTGCGTGCACTGATACGCATGATGAGTCCTCACCGAATTGCGCGCCAAACCGACGCGCTCATGTTGAGAAGGCGGATCGCCATACTAACGTATGTCCAAGCCAGGTGAAATCAGCCTCGCTGCATCGGCGGCTACGGCTTGGTGTCCGGAGCGGCCAATACCTGGCGGCAGGCGGCCGGCAATTGCGCCAGCGTCATCGGCGGTTTCGGCTTTGGCGGCTCCTTCGGCGGCTTCGGATGGATAATCGAATCCTTGAACCAATAGGCCAGGTCGGCAGGCTTGCAACCTTCGCCCGCCGGAGGTTCAGGCTGGCTCTCGCATCCGCTACTGCCGGGCGGACATTTGATGCGGATATGGAAGTGGTAGTCGTGACCGTACATCGGCCGCACCTTGTGGAGCCAGCCGCGGTCGTCCTTGGCTTCGCGGCATAGCGCTTTCTTGATCGCGGCGTTGACGAAGATGCGTTGTACGCTGGGCTCCTGCGCCGCCGCGCGGATCACCGCGAGATGGCTCGGCGTCCAGGCGCTGGAATCGATGTCGAGGCGGTCGGCACGCACCATCATGACCGCGGACGTTTCCTCGCGCTCATCGCGCGACAATCGCCGTTCCGGCATTGGCGTCAACCAGATGTCGGCATCGAGGCCTACCTGGTGGCTGGCGTGCCCGGTCAACATCGGACCGCCGCGCGGCTGCGACATGTCGCCGACCAATATCCCCGGCCACCCCGCATCCTTATGCGCCTTGTCCGCCAATCGCCTGACTAGCGCGACCAGGTTGGGATGCCCCCAGTAGCGATTGCGCGACAATCGCATCACCTGCCAGGTCTCGCCATTGATCGGCAGCGCTTCCGCACCGGCGATGCAGCCCTTGGCGTAGAAACCGACAACGTGCGTCGGCATCGCTGCGGGCAGGACCTTGCGGCCGAACAGCTCCTTGGCACCGAGTTTCGGATCGTTGGGATTGGCCAGCGGCGGCAACGGCTTTGGATCGACGCTCCCCTTGTCCTGCGCCCGCGCGGCGGAGCTGCTGGCGACGGCGGCGGACAACAGCAGCGGGAAGAGAATCAGGCGGGGGTTCATCTGATTAGTCTATATCGCAAGCGTAGCATGGAGTCAGCGTTTGCGGATCAGCGGCGCCGCGCTACCACGCCGGTCGCGGGCGCGAGGGCGAGCCGATACCAGCGAGCAGGACGGCGAGAATGCCGGTGAGAAAGATGCCGTCGAATGTCCCGGCGCCGCCGATCGAGGCGACCGGCGCGCCAAGGCCGCTGATCTTGTCGAGATTGAGCAGATCGGCGCCGATAAGTGTTCCCATCGAGCCGCCGATATAGGCTAGCGGCGCCGCATATTCACGGGAGAGGATGAAGGCAAGAATCGCGGTGGTGACGACGGGCGCAAACACCGGCACGGCAATGCCGATTCCCTGCACCGGGGTTGCCATCGCATGGATCACAAAAGCGATCACGGCGGTGGCAATCGCCGCCTTGAGCCAGAGTTGATATCGAATAAGGAGATAGATGGACATCATTGTCGGAATGACGGCACCGCCGACATTCACGGCAAGAACCGTACCCGGCCACGACACAACGGCAGGCACGACATAGCGCATGCCGTAGAATTCAATGATCTGCCCGGCCATGACCGGCTTTCCGGGCAGCACCGCGATCGGAAGGTTGAAATAGCTGCCAATCAGCGAACCGAACAACAGGAAAAGAGCGGTGCCCGGGCTGACACCGAGCTTCATATAGGCATATCTGAGAATGCGAAGCTGAATCAGGATGATCAGCCCCGCCAGCAAAACCAGCAGGATCGAGAAAAATCCCGGCGTCAGCGGCAGATAATGAACCTGGGAATCCATCAGTCTGGGGGCCTGTTCTCGCTTGGTTCGGCTTCGTCATTAAGTTGGGAAACATCCCGGGGGA
>DASSGM010000155.1:0-3355 GCA_035693465.1 Bradyrhizobium sp.
GGCGCCTTCAATTCCAATAGCGACGAGAATTGCGACTGCCCGCCGCTGCGGCGGTGGTAGAGCACAAGCTGGCGCGCGGTCTTCTGCGCGATCTCGTCGCCGAAATCCTCGGTGGCCATCGCCAGCGCCAGATCGATGCCGGCGGTGATCCCGGCCGAACTCCAGATGTCGCCGTCGCGGACGAAAATCCGGTCGGGCTCGAGCTTCACCTCGGGATAGGTGGTGAGAAAATGCCGGGTGCGTCGCCAATGCGTGGTGGCGCGGCGGCCATCGAGCAGGCCGGCTTCGGCGAGGATGTAGGCGCCCGAGCAGACGCTGGCGAGGCGGACTCCGCGCTTGGCCATGGCGCGCACGAAGTTGAGCGTCTTCTCGCACCTCGCCGCCGTTTCCACCCCCTCGCCTCCGGCCAGCAGCAAGGTGGTAATCGCGCCGGATGGTTTTAGGCCGCGCGCGAACATCTCGACACCCGATGAGCTGCGCACCGGCCCCGGCGTCGCCGCCAGAACCTTGATCGAGGCTTGCTGGCCGGCAAAACGGCTGGCGATTTCAAATACCGAAATCGGACCGGCGGCATCCAGCAGCTGAAATTGCGGAAACACCAGCACGCCGATCATGATGCGCATGTCCTAAAATGAGGGAAATATGCCATTTCGGACGTAATGCGACCATGCCAGGATGAGCCGGTCAAGCACTATTTCGGAGGTCGTCATGCCCGAGCCGCTGCAGATTGGTCTTTTGATATTTCCCAAGGTGACCCAGCTCGATCTCACCGGGCCGGTGCAGGTGTTTTCCAGCCTGCCCGGCGCCAAGGTGCACCTGATCTGGAAACGGATTGAGCCGGTCGCAAGCGACTCGGTGCTGACGCTGACGCCGACCATCACCTTTGCCGATTGCCCGCAGCTCGACGTGATCTGCGTGCCGGGCGGGTTCGGCACCGATGAGATGGTCAATGACGAGGAGGTATTGGACTTCCTGCGCAAGCAGGCAGAGGGAGCAAAATACGTCACCTCGGTCTGCACGGGGTCGCTGGTTCTGGGCGCGGCGGGCTTGCTCCGCGGTTACCGTGCGACGACGCACTGGTCGGCGATCGAGCTTCTCGCGGCGTTTGGCGCCTCACCGACAAAGACCCGCGTCTGCGTCGACCGCAACCGCGTCACCGGCGGCGGCGTGACCGCGGGCATCGATTTCGCGCTGACGCTGGTGTCGATCATGGTCGATCGCCAGACCGCGGAGGCGATCCAGCTCAGGCTCGAATACAACCCGGCGCCGCCGTTCAATGCCGGCTCGCCCGACACTGCGCCGCCGGAAGTTCTCGCCTTCATGAAGGAGAGGTACGCGCCCGCGCAGGCTCGCCGTGGCGAGGCGGTCCGCCGCGCCGCCGCGCGGCTGGCCTAAGCCGCTGCAGCTTCAATCAAAGAAAGAGGCCGCAGCCAGACCAACCAGGATGACTCCCTGTCCGTCGCCCGTCGCCTCGAATGCGATGAGGACAGGGAACGGTTTGAAGCGAAGCCAGGGAAGCTTGCGCGCGCGAAGCCGCGTACTGACAAGGCCGCCAAATGACAAGGCCGCCAAATAGGGCGGCCTCTCGTTCAAACCTTGATCATGCGACGAGGCGGGCCTTTCTGGCGGCCCATCTCAGCCTGCAATTCCTTGATCTGCTTTTCGAGCTCAATAACAACGCCTGCAAGCTCATCAAGACGGGCGCTAATTCCTTCGATCGTTTCTCGGGTGGGCTCGTTTAGTGGTGTCACCTTTTTCGGCCTTGTACCCATGGTATGGCTCCTTGAACCTTTGGCGCCTGAAAATAGGCCACCGGGAGATTCAAACTAGGGCGGCCACGCTATCCTTCGCGTTGGGTTTGCCAACTGCAATATCGCCAAAGAAAAAGGCCGCTCGGTTTCCCAAGCGGCCTTTCCTGTCCTACGGTGGCTCCACATTAACGGGCGATTTCAGAACTTCTGCACCAGGGGCCTATCTCCCGGCCGTGTCCTACTCGGTAGCCGCTGCAAATCGGGGCAGTCGCGAACTGTGGCCCGAACCGACGCGATGGTCTCCCATCTCCGTAAGATGACCCATTGGGCCATCAGCACGTCCTGGACTCAAGGACGCGGCGACAAATATCCCCGTTGTTCACAGCCAGCGCTGCTAGGCCATCGCCGTCCGGTGCGGCCGCGTCAAGTGAGCAAAGATCAAGGCATGCGTGATCAGATAAAACGGCACCAGCAAGGCCGGGATGCTCGACCACGGCAGCACCGTGACCGCAGCCGAGCCGACCGTTCCGCCAAACAATTGAAGCGGCGAACCCGGCGCCGACAGGATTCCAAGCGCGAGCGCTGCGATCAAATCGAGCGCGCCGAGCAAATTCCATGCGAGCAAGGCGCCGCGATGGCCGGTGATATCGCGCGCGAGCGCCAGCGTCAGCGGCACCGCGGTCACGCCGACAATGACATCGCCCCACCCTGCCGATTGCGGAAACGGTCCGCTCAACCTGCCTTGCGCAGCCAGCAACAGGAAGAACGCGCCGAAGATCCGCATGATGTTGAGACCGACCAGCAAGGGGAGCGGCAGCGCCAGCAGCGCCTCGCGCACGTTCGCCGACGACAGCGCCGCAATGGCGGCGACAACCAGGGGCAATCCCGCCATCACCCCGATCGCCGGCACCGGCGCGGCCACATCGGCGTAAATCCCCGTCCCCGCCAGCGCGATCGCCAGCCCGATCCACAACCCCGCGATCGCAACCGCGATCAGCTTCTGCGCCAAGGACAACGGCATCCTCATGATCGCGGCGTTCAAATTCACCACAATCGCGGCGGTGATAACGGTGGTACCAATCAGATTAAGCATCGGACGTCTCCTCTTTTTGTGTGTAACTACACCCATCAAGACAAAACCAATGTCCGGCGAGCTGCCGGCCTTCGCTCATCCCAGGCTGCGGGAGGCCAGAGTTTTCAGCGCGGCTTGGCCGTCGCCGCCCAGCATCTTGCCGACATGCGCCTGCGCCTTCGACCAATAGGGAAATCCGCGGCGCACGATGCCCCGCCCCTGCGCGGTGACGGCGATGATGCGCGACCGCGGGTCCTCGCCGGGCTTGATCGAAATCCATTTTCGCTGTTCAAGCAGCGTCAGGTTACGGGTCAGCGTGGTGCGCTCCATGCCCAGGATGCCGGCGAGTTTGCCGATCGGCATTTCACCCCGCAGCATCAACTGCGCCAGGACCGTGAACTGCGTCACGCGGATTCCTGATCCTTGCATGTAGCGGTCATAGAGTCGGGTGATCTTTCGCGCGGCCTGCCGCGATGCCAGACAGAAGCAGTCGGCGGCGGCCATGTAGTCGGTAGCGTCGGTTTTGCCGGGT
>DASSGM010000156.1:0-7985 GCA_035693465.1 Bradyrhizobium sp.
GCCCGTGCCGCAACCGACATCAAGCCAGTCTCGGCCCGGAGGCACATTGAGCCAGGCGAGGAATTGGCGGGCGACGAGGCGGCTCCATCGCCCGACATAGGGCTCGTAGGCTTCACCGCTCGCCCATACGTCCTTGCGCCCGTTTGCCATGGCGTGGTCCCGATCCGATACCAAGGCGACATACTAGGCTTGGTCCGCGCAAGGACAAGGCCGTGCGTTTTGACCGCGCCGCAGTCGAAATTCCCTCGCCTATCCCAGCATCTGCGTATCGCCGCAGATCGAGACCGCCTGGCCGGAAATCGTTTTGCCCCGCGGGCTGCACATAAACAGGATCTGATCGGCGATCTGCTCCGGCGTCACATAGTCCTTGATCGAGGTGTAGGAGAACGCCGTGCGCTCCATCTCGGCAAAGGAAATCCCCCGCTGCTGCGCCTTGGCTTCCAGGACGCGGCGCTGGCGGTCGCCGGCGACCAGCCCCGGCAGGATCGCATTGACGCGGATGTTGTCGGGGCCGAGTTCGATCGACAGCGATTTTGTCAGCCCGATCACGCCCCATTTCGCCGCCGCATAGGGCGTGCGCATCGCAAAGCCGAGCCGCCCCGCGGCCGATGAGATATTGACGATCGAGGCATTCTTGCTGTTCCGCAAATACGGCACCGCCAGACGCGTGCAGTTGAATTGGCCGGTCAGGCAAATCTCCAGGCAGCGGTCCCAGTCTTCCGGGTTCATCTCGTCGATTTTTGCGGTCGGTCCGGCGATGCCGGCGTTGTTGACGAGCACGTCGAGGCCGCCGAGTTTTGCCAGAGCCTCCTTGAACAGCCGCTGGACAGCGGAGCGATCGGAGACGTCGCATGGCGTCGCGGTGATTGCGGGGTCGCTTGAGGCAAGCGCCGACAGCGCCATTTCATCGACGTCGCAGGTGTGAACCCTGGCGCCTTCGGCTGCGAATCGGCGCGCGATCGCAAGCCCGATGCCGCCTGCGCCGGCGGTGACCAGCACGCGCAAACCCTTGATATCGAGATCCATGATCGCTCCGGAGTAGTTCGCAGAATTTCAGCCGGCCAGCCCGCCGCGCGAAAGGATAAAATCCGCGGCACCGCGGATGTCGGCGGCAATTCCCTCGAGCGCCGCGACACCGTCGCCGGCGGCGATGGCTTTGCGCACATCGGCATGAAACTTGATCGCATCGCCTTTCGCCAGCCGGTCGGGATTGGCGCGCAGATCGAGATTGATCACCGGTCCCGCCTTGAGCCAGAGCGCGCGGATGATTTCCACCAGGATCGGCGAATGCGCCGCTTCATAAACCGCAAAGTGAAAGGTCTTGTTGAGTTCGACCGCGCGGGGCAGATCGGGCGTCGGCAGCTCGCTCTCGGCCCGCATCGCTTGTTCCGCGCGCGCGATCGACACAAGGTCGCGCTTGTCACGGTGCAACGCGGCCTGCGCCGCGGCGTGTCCCTCGATGGCGATGCGCACCTTGGTGAGGTCGCGAAATTGCGCCGCCGACATCAAGGGCACGCGGACCGCGCGGTTCGGCGTCACTTCGAGCGCCTTGTCGGCGACGAGCCGCGACACCGCTTCGCGCACCGGCATGATGGAAACGCCGAGCACATCGGCCGCCGCGCGCAGCGACAGTCTTTCGCCTGGCGCTAGCCGCCCGGAAATCAAGAGGTCCGCAAGTTTCGCATAGGCACGCTCGCCCAGCGTTTGTCGCTCGAGCGGCTCCACCAGATTGAGCGAGGCGGGCAAATTCAACGCGAAGACTCCATGCAGGGTACAAATTTCTGCAGGCCTGAATTTTCGAGAGAGGACTCGACAAGGGCCCCGTCTTTTGCAACTCTAACTGTGATCACAGATCACGGCAAGTGAGACACAGCGCTTATCCTGAAGAGTGGCGCGGCATCTGCCGGAGAACAAACAGCCGCGGCCCGCGCGGCCGTATCAGGGAGACCAAAACTGATGTCGAACAACAATCAATTCACGCGCCGCCGCCTATTGAAGACCGCCGGCGGCCTCGCGCTGGCGTCGGGCATCTCCGCGCCGGCGATCTTGCGCGCGCAAGGTGCCGACGTCATCAAGATCGGCCACCTGACGCCGCGCACCGGCTTTCTCGGACCGCTCGGCGAATATGCGGTGATGGCGGTCGATCTCGCGGTCGAGGAGATCAACGCCGCAGGCGGCATGATGGGCCGCAAGGTGGAGCTGTTGAAAGAGGATTCGGTCAATCCGCAAACCGCCTCGACCAAGGCCGAGCGCATGATCGAGCGCGACAAGGTCGCCTGCATCATCGGCGAGATTTCTTCCGCCTCGTGTCTCACCATCGCGCAGGTCGCCTCGCGCACCAAGACCTTGTACATCAACAGCGGCGGCAACTCGGACGCGCTGCGCGGCAAGGATTGCCAGCGCTACATGTTCCACGTCGAGTCGCAGAACTCGATGTACGTGAAAACCGTCGGCCGTTCATTCCTGCGCGACGGCCTGGTCAAGGGCAAGAGGTGGTATTCGCTGACGGCGGACTACGCGTTCGGTCATGACCTGTTGAAAGTCGCCAAGCGTTTCATGGAAGGCAATGGCGGCAATTTCGCCGGTGACGATCTGGTGCCCACCGACGCCGCCGATTTCTCCGCTTACCTGCTGAAAATCCGCGAGGCCAAGCCCGATCTGGTCGTGATCAATCTCGCGGGCAATCAGACCACCAACTTCCTCAAACAATATGCCGAGTTCGGCCTGACCTTCCCGGTCGGCGGATTCGGCTTCGACACCGCGCTGGCCTGGGCGGCAGGTAAAGGCAACTTCGTCGGCACCTGGCCGGTGGTGTGGCATCATCTGATCGATACGCCCGGCACCAAGGCGTTCGTTGCAACCTTCACCAAGAAATATTCCAAGCCGCCGGAAAACCAGGCCTGGGGCGATTACATCGCCACCAAGATCGTGGCGCAGACCGTCAACGAACTCAAATCGACGGACTCGACAAAGATCATCGAGCACTTCGAAAAAGGCGCGAAGTTCGATCTACTCAAGACGCGGCCGGGTTACTTCCGCGCCTCGGATCACCAGTTGATGCATGAAATGTATGCGGTCACGGCGCTGCCCGCCGACAAGATCAGGAATCAGTGGGACATCTTCACTTCGAGCCCGCCGGTGCCGGGTCCCGAGGAAGACCTGGAAGTAATCGCCGCCACCAAGGAAGAAAACAGCTGCACGTTCCCGAGCTGACCGGCCGAGGCGATGTTCTTTACCCTCCCCTGGAGGGGGAGAGTCGGCTCGCATCGCAAGATGCGAGACGGGCGGGGTGACGGTCTCTCAACTCGGGCGCCGTTCGAAACGAGAGACTGTCACCCCACCCCGCCGCTCATTCCATTCGCGTCGACCCAGAGAGCGAGCTTCGCTCGTCTCGACCCCTCCAGGGGAGGGTAAGAATGAACGCTACCGCCCAATGGCGCGCCGCCTTCCGGTAATGAGACCAAAACCATGTCCGCCATGTTGTTAACCCAGCAAATTCTCAATGGGCTGTTGGACGGCGTCTATTACCTCTTGATCGCGCTTGGCCTGTCGCTGATCTTCTCGCTCGGCGGCATCGTCAATCTCGCGCACGGCGCGTTTTATGCGATTGGCGCCTATCTCACCTTTTTGCTTTCGCCCTATCTCGGCTTCGGCGGGTCATTCGTGGCCGCGCCGGTCGCGGTGGCGCTGCTTGGCGTCGTGATCGAGCGCACCCTGTTCCGCCGCTTCTATCGCTCCGATCCGATCCTCTCGCTGCTGCTGACCTTCGGGCTCGCGATGGTGGCGGAGCAGGTGCTGCGGATGATCTTCGGTGCGTCGCCATTATCCTATTCGATACCGTCTTGGCTGCGCGGACAGGTCGCGGTCGGCAGCTTCATCTATTCGTTCTATCGCGTGGTTCTGCTCGGCATTGCCGCGGCCTGCGTTGCCGGCCTGTGGCTGCTCTTGCAAAAGACCTCCTTCGGCCGCGTGGTGCGCGCCGGCGTGCAGAACCCCGACATGGTCGGCGCGCTCGGCATCTCGCTGCAGCCCTATATGTCCGCGGTGGCCGCGCTCGGCATCGGGCTTGCGGGGCTGGCCGGCGTGCTGCTGGCGCCGATCTATTCGATCCATCCGGCGATGGGCCAGGAGATCATCACGCCCGCTTTCGTCGTGGTGGTGATCGGCGGTCTCGGATCGTTCTGGGGCGTCGTTGCCGCGGCGCTATTGGTCGGCCTCGTCAAGGGCGTCATGGTCGGCATCGGCTATTCCGCGGCCTCGACCGCGGCGATCTATCTTTTGATGCTGCTGGTGCTGCTGTTCCGGCCACGCGGCCTGTTCGGCGAACGCATCACGCGGTTCGAGTGAGGCAATGGAGATGTCAAGGCGCCCGCCAATTCCATTGCTCGTGGCCGCGCTCGGCCTTTTGCTGCTGCCGCCGGTGCTGCTTGCGCTCGGCCTCACCATGACGTCGGCCACGGAAGTCGTGACTTACGCAATCGCCTGCATGGCGCTGAACATCCTGGTCGGTTATACCGGCCTCGTGTCGTTCGGCCACGGTGCCTGGTTCGGTCTTGCGGCCTACGCGGCGGCGCTGATCCAGCGCAACCTGATGCATGACTCGTTTTTCGGCCCGACGATTGCTGGCGTCCTGATCGTGGCGTTGGTTGCGGCGGCGTTCGGATTTCTGATCCTGAGGCGGCGCGGCGTGTATTTCTCGCTGCTGACGCTGGCGCTTTCGGCAATGCTGTATGCGGTGGCGTTCCGCTGGACCGAAGTGACAGGCGGCGAGAACGGCCTCGGCGGTATCACCCGGCCGACACTGTTTGGCTTTAACCTGGAATCCTCGACCGTCTATTACTGGTTTGTAGCGGCGATCGCCTTCCTGGTGCTGATCCTGTTGTGGCGCTTCCACAATTCAACCATCGGCACCGTGCTGGTAGCGATCCGCGAGAACGAGCAGCGCGCACGCTTTCTCGGCTATCCGACCAATCGCTACAAGCTCGCGGCGTTCGTATTGTCCGCTGCCATCACCGGGCTTGCCGGCATACTCCTGCTCTACCAGAACCGCATGACCTCGGCCGATCCGATCTCGGTCTCGTTCTCCGGCGATCTGCTGGCGATGGTCGTGATCGGCGGCATGCGCAGTTTCCTGGGACCCGCGCTCGGCGCGCTGTTCTTCATCCTGTTCCGCGAATTTTTGGGCATCTACACCGAGAACTGGCTGTTCTGGTTCGGCCTGGTGTTTGTCGCTTTCATCGTGTTTTCGCCAACCGGTCTGGTCGGCGTCGGGGAGCGGCTGATCGCGCCATTCCGCAAGAAGACGACCGAAGATGCCGCGATGTCGGCGCGGCGGATCGAAGTGCTGCCGCTGCCGGAATTCCTGCGACCCGAATCTCACATCGACGGCGCGGTGCTGTCCGCCCGCCACATCGTCAAGAGCTTTGGTGGCATCAGGGCGGTTCAGGGCATCGATATCTCTATTGCGGACCGCACCCTGCACGCGCTGATCGGTCCCAATGGCGCCGGCAAGACCACGGCGTTCAATCTGTTGTCAGGCATGTTTCCGCCGGACGAGGGCGAGGTATCGCTGATGGGCCGGCCGATCGCCGGACATGCGCCGGAGGAGATTGCCAGCGCCGGGATCGGCCGCTCGTTCCAGATCACCAATCTGTTTCCGGCGCTGAGTGTCGGCGAAAACATCCGCCTCGCGGTGCAGGCCCGGCATCCCCGCCGCTTCGATCCCATCACCAACGCATTATCGATCGACGCGATCAACGCCGAGACCGACGCCACCATCCGCTATCTCGGTCTTGCCGGCATCGAAAAGGCGGAAGCCGGCATGTTGTCCTATGGCGGCCAGCGCCTGCTCGACATGGGGGTGGCGCTCGCCACCGCGCCGCGGGTGCTGTTGCTGGACGAGCCGCTCGCCGGACTTGCGGCGGCGGAGCGCGAGCGCATTGGCGCCATCGTCAAGCGCATCTCGTCTGATCTGCCGGTACTGCTGGTTGAGCACGATATCGATCGGGTGTTTCAGCTCGCCGATCAGGTCACGGTCATGAACGAGGGCCGGGTGCTGCTGGACGGTTCGGTCGACGATGCGCGCGCGAGTCCCAAGGTGCAGGAGGTCTATATCGGCTCCGGTGCCACCGAGGTTGCCGCGCGTCCACGCGAGACCGCTGCCCGCGTCAACGCGCTCTTGACCGTAACCGATATCAATACGTTCTACGGCAAGAGCCATATCCTCAACGATGTCAGCTTCACGCTGCACGAAAACGAGATCATCGCGCTGTTGGGACGCAACGGCGCCGGCAAGTCCACGCTATTGAAGACGCTGATCGGGATCGCGCCGGCCTCGCATGGATCGATCAAGCTGGCAAACGGCGAACTGATCGGGCTCTCGTCCGCAGAGCATGCGCGCCTCGGCATCGGCTACGTACCGCAGGGCCGCGGCCTGTTCGCCGGATTAAGCGTCGAGCAGAATCTCGAGCTTGGCGGCTTGAAGCGGCAGACCGGCAATGGCGTACACTGGACGCGCGAGCGCATCTACGAATATTTTCCACGGATTCGCGAACGCCTTGACAGTCCTGCGGATTATCTCTCCGGCGGAGAGCAGCAGATGGTCGCGGTGGCACGCGCGCTGTCAGGCGATGTGCGGGTCTTGCTGCTGGACGAACCATTCGAGGGTCTTGCGCCGACCGTGGTGGAACAATTGTTTGAGACCTTCGATCGGCTGCGCAGGGAAATCGCCATCATCATTGTCGATCACAATCTCGATCTGGCGCTGGCATTGTCCGATACCACGGTGGCGCTGGAGCGCGGCCGGGTGATTCACGAGGGACCTTCCAAGGCATTGCGGGACAATCTCGATCTGCGCCGAAAAGTGCTCTGGCTGTGAGAAGGAAATGGAAAAGCAGAATAAAAATGTCGCGATCGTCGGCGTTGGGCTGATCGGACGCGCCTGGGCCGCGATCTTTGCCCGTGCCGGGTGGAGCGTGCGGCTGACCGATCCGCATCAAGCGACGCTGAAGGCCGCGCCCGGTCTGATCCGCGACGAATTACAGGCGCTCGCCCGTCATGGGCTGGCAGATGATCCCGATGGCGCGACGGCGCGGCTCTCCATTGCCGCAAGTCTCAAGGAAGCCGTCGAGGGCGTCGAGTTCGTGCAGGAGAACGGCCCGGAGACTGCTGAACAGAAGATTGCGATCTTTACCGAACTTGACAAGCTCGCCCCACCGGACGCGCTGCTGGCGTCGTCGACCTCGGCCATCACAGCGTCGCGCTTCACCGAAATGCTCCCCGGCAGGGCGCGCTGTCTGGTCGGCCATCCCGTCAATCCACCGCATCTCATACCGCTGGTCGAGCTTTGCGGCGCGCCGTGGACCGCACCCGACGCCATCGACCGTGCACGCAAAATCTACCGCGAGATCGGTCAGGTGCCGGTCACGATCAACCGCGAGATCAACGGCTTTGTCCTGAACAGGCTGCAGGGCGCGCTGCTGGCCGAAGCATTCCGGCTGGTCGGCGAAGGTTTTGTTTCGGCCGAAGACCTCGATCACACGGTGAAGGACGGGCTTGGCTTGCGCTGGTCGTTTCTCGGACCGTTCGAGACCATCGAGCTCAATGCACCCGGCGGCATTCCCGATTATTGCGCGCGCTATACCGGCTTCTACAAGGAGCTGGCGTCGGCTTCCGCCGGACCCGAAGTTTACCAAAGTCCGAACGTGGATCGGGTGATCGCGGCGTGGCCGCATCGGCCGACGCCCGAGCGCATCGCCGCGCTGACACAGCGGCGCAATAAGCGCCTTGCGGCGCTCGCCGCGCACAAGGCCGCGCAAAGCGACAAATCATGAGTGCATCGACCCGCCAGAAAGAGAGCAAAGCATGAGCCGCAAAGTCATCATCACCTGCGCCGTGACCGGCGCGATCCACACCCCCTCGATGTCGAAGGCGTTGCCGGTGACGCCGCAGGAAATCGCCGACGCCGCGGTCGATGCCGCCGAAGC
>DASSGM010000157.1:0-2831 GCA_035693465.1 Bradyrhizobium sp.
GGTCAAGGAGGTCGCGAAATCGGCCGGCGACATTTTCAGCCGCGTTCCCTGCCTGCCGCCGAAGGGCGGCGTCAAATCGATGGGGTCGCTGCCGCATGTCGCGAGCAAGCTGGCATCGGGGGAGCCGGTGGTGATCGTCGCATTCGGATCGTCTTCCACGGTTGGTTACGGCACGACCTCACCTGAATTCACCTATCCCAACCGTCTGGCGGCGCAATTGCACCGGCAATATCCGACCGCCGATATCACCGTCGTCAATCGCGGCCAGGGCGGCGAAGACGCGCCCGAAATGATGAAGCGACTGCAGACAGCGGTGCTCGACATGAAGCCGGATCTGGTGATCTGGCAGGTCGGCACCAATGCCGTGCTGCGCAACCTCGATCCGGCGGAGACGGCAAGGCTGGTGGAGGAGGGCATCGCGCGCATCCAGGCCGTCGGCGCCGATCTCGTGCTGGTCGGTCCGCAATATTCTCCGAAGGTCACCGAGCGCGGCGAGAGCGCAAGCAAGATGGTGACGCTGCTCGGCAAGGTCGCCGAGCTCCGCCATGTCGGCCTTTTCCCGCGCTTCGAAGTGATGCGCGACTGGCACGAAAGGCAGGCGATCCCGATCGAAAATTTCGTGATCGCCGACGGCCTGCACATGACCGACTGGGGTTATGCCTGCTTCGCCCAGTTGCTCGGCGATGACATCATCAGGTCGGTTGGCCAGATCAAGCTCGGGATCAACGTGCCGTCCAACGTGCAGACTTATCGGCCGATGTGAGTCCGCGCGTGCTATTAACTAGCGTCGTCCCTGCGAAAGCAGGGACCCATACGCCGCGGCGGTGCAATTGAGCGCTGAGCCATGACGGCTTTTTTGTCACTAGCATCGGTGGCTATGGGTCCCGGCTCGCGCGGAGCCTGTCATCGGGCGGCGCTTCGCGCCGACCCGTTGGCTTGGCCGGGACGACAAGGGTGTTTTAGACTCGTCACGCCTTATCCAGCGCCTGTTGCAAGTCCTCGATCAGGTCGTCGCGGTGCTCGAGGCCGGCCGAGAATCGGACAAAACCCTCGCTGATGCCGAGTTCGGCTCTCGCTTCCGGCGTCAGCCGCTGATGCGTGGTGGTGGCGGGATGGGTGACGAGGCTCTTGGCGTCGCCGAGATTGTTTGAAATCCGCGAGATCTTCAGCGCATTGAGGCAACGGAACGCCGCCGCCTTGCCGCCCTTGACCTCGAAGCCGACCAGCGTCGATCCGGCGCGCATCTGCTTCTTCACCAGTGCGGCCTGCGGATGATCGGCGCGGCCGGGATAGATGAGCCGCGAGATTTTCGGATGCCGGGCCAGCGCCTCCGCCACCGCGGCTGCGGTTTCGGTCTGGGCGCGGACGCGAATTGCAAGCGTCTCCAGGCCCTTCAGCAAAATCCAGGCGTTGAACGGCGACATCGAGGGGCCGGTCTGGCGCATGAAAGTGTGGATGTGCTCGGCGATGAAGGTTTCCGAGGAGAGAATGACGCCGCCGAGGCAGCGGCCCTGGCCGTCGATATGCTTGGTCGCGGAATACACCACGACGTCGGCGCCCAATGTGAGCGGGCTCTGCCAGATCGGCGTCGCAAACACATTGTCGACGATCAGCCGCGCGCCCCCCGCATGCGCGATTTCCGCGATCGCGGAGATGTCGAGCACGTCGAGCGTTGGATTGGTCGGGCTTTCCAGAAAGCAGCTCTTTGTGTTCGGGCGCATCGCCCTGCGCCATTGCTCGAGATCAAGGCCGTCGACCAGCGTGGATGTAATGCCGTAGCGCGGCAGCAGGTCCTCCACCACGTAGCGGCACGATCCGAACAATGCCTTTGCGGCAACCACGTGATCGCCGGCTTTGAGCGGCGCCAGAACAGCCGTCGTCACCGCGGCCATGCCGGTCGCGGTCGCGCGCGCGGCTTCGGCGCCTTCGAGTTCGATCATGCGCCGTTCGAACATCGAGACGTTGGGATTGGAAAAACGCGAATAGAGAAAGCCTGGTTCTTCGCCCTTGAACCGCGCCTCGCATTGCTCGGCGGTGTCGTAGACAAAGCCCTGCGTCAGAAACAGCGCCTCGGATGTTTCGCCGAATTGCGAGCGCAGGTTTCCGGAATGGACCAGCCGGGTCTCGGGACGGTATCGGGCGGTTGACGCCGCCGCTTTGGAATCGGACATGTGACCTCCATCGTGACCACAAAGGAAATGGTCACAAAAAACCGGCCTGGAAAAATTCCACAGGCCGGGATCAGACATGTCCCCGGCCTGTTTAGCGACTTATTTAACGTGGCTGCAAGCCGGCCGGCTCAAATCACCACGGGATAAGTCATGCTCATATTCGCTCACGCCCTTTCCGTCAAGGCAGCCATCGGATAACCGGTAAAAGGGCATATTTTCAGGGTTTGATGGTGAAAGCCCCGAGGGCCATCAATTGTTCACGATTCAACCCGGCGCCAATGGGATCCTGCCCGACCGCATGATCGCGGCGATGGCGGACGCCGGCCTGATCCTGCCGGCCTACCCGTTCGTCGAAAGCCAGATCCAGCCTGCAAGCCTCGATTTGCGGCTCGGCGACGTCGCCTATCGGGTGCGCGCGAGCTTCCTGCCGGGGCCCGATGCGACGGTGGCGGAGCGCATCGACGAATTGAAGCTGCACGAAATCGATCTGGCCGACGGCGCGGTGCTGGAGACCAACTGCGTCTACATCGTGCCGCTCCTGGAAAGCCTGGCGCTGCCGCCGGAAATCGTCGCCTCCGCCAACCCGAAAAGTTCGACCGGGCGGTTAGACGTGTTCACCCGCGTGATCGCCGACGGCACGCGGCGGTTCGACATGATCGG
>DASSGM010000158.1:0-8018 GCA_035693465.1 Bradyrhizobium sp.
AGCGCGCGGCTCATCACCGCGACGTCGGCCGTGGTCGATCCCGACATCTCCGAGAAGAACATGCTGAAGACGACGACGACCTGCGATAGCCCGCCCCTGATGTGTCCGACCAGCGACAACGACAGATTGGCGATCCGCACCACGACGTTGGCCGAACTCATGAGTTCGCCGACCAGCAGGAAAAACGGAATCGCCAGCAGCGCTTCGGAATCCATGCCGTCAAAAATCTTCTGGATGATCGCCGCCAGCGACACGTCGGTCAGCAGCGCCCCGATGAACACGCCCGCCATCAGCGAAAATGGCACGGGCACGCCGAGATAGCCGAAAAACAGAAAGCAGAACGACATCAGCGCCAGAATGACAGGTGCGCTCACAGGCCCACCCTCGGCTGGATGCTGGTATCAACAGGCGGAATCGGAAAATCCTCTTCCGGCGGCTCCGGGTGGTCGAATCCCTTGGTGATACCGTTGACCAGTTGCTCGATCGCGAACAGGCCAATCAGCACGCCCGACAAGGGTATAGCGGCATAGAGCGACGCAATCGGCGTGCCCGAGGGCAGGCGGAAACTGCCGAAACCCCGGAGATAGTTGATGTAGCCAAACCAGATCAGGCAGAACGCAACGCCGAGAACCACGATGCGGATGATGATCTCGACGATCAGGCGCGGCGTGCCATGCAACGCTTCGGAGATCGCGGTCAGGTACAGATGATCGTTGCGACGGGTGGCGACCGCCGTGCCGACGAAAATCGCATAGATGAACAGGGTGGAAGTGACCTCCTGCAGCCACAGCCACGGACTCCCCATGGTCCGCGTGACGATGTCGGCCGTGACCGACAGCGAAAAGCCGAAACACAATACGCCACAGGCGACCATCAGGATCAGTTCAAGCCGGTCGAACAATCGCCATTTCAGGTGACGCTGCCGCTGCAGCACCAGTTTGTCGGCGATGGACATCGTCAAGCTCTCCGTGGTCGTCCGGGGGTTTCTGCGCCATGGCCGGGCTTGTCCCGGCCATCCACGTCTTAATGATGCAGCTTGAACGAAAACGTGGATGCCCGGGACAAGCCCGGGCATGACGACTTCGCGTCAGTTGATCGCCCGGATCAGCGTCTTGATCTTGTCCGCGTGCGGGCCAAGCTCATTGGCAAGCTTGTCGAGATAGGGGTCGGCGATCGCGGCAAAGCTCTTCTTGTCCACGCCCTCGACGATCTTGACCCCGAGCGACTTCAGCTTGGTGGCCGCTGACTTCTCGAGCTCGAACGCCTTCGCCGGCTCCTTGGCGCTGACATCAGCCGCTGCCGTCGTCACCCACTGTTTCTGCTCGGCGGAAAGGCTCTGCCACAGCTTGTCGCTGACGAACAACAGCGCATTGTTGGCTTCGTGCTCGGTAATGTTCAGTACTGGCGCTACTTCATAGTGTCTGTTGACGAGGTAGACGTTAACGCTGTTTTCGGCGGCGTCGACGACGCCGGTCTGCAGCGAGGTGTAGACGCTGCCGAACGGCATGTGCACGGTCTGCGCGCCGTAAGCCGGGAAGATCGCGTCCTCCGTGGCGGTTGCCTGAACCCGGATCTTGATTCCCTTGAGGTCGCCGACGTTGTGAATTTCTTTCTTGCTGTAGATGTTGCGTACACCCTGCGAGCCGGTGGCGATGACATGAAGGCCCTGCGTGGTCTCGTCGATCATTGCGGTGATCGCACTGATCACCTGCTTGTCGGCGAGCGATTTGATCAGATGATCGGCGTTGCGGAACAGGAAATGCAGCGACATCACGCCGGCCTGTGGCGAGATGGTCGCGGTATTCGCCGATGAGACGATGGCGAATTCGATGTCGCCGGCTTTCACCAACTGCAAGAGCTGCGGCTCCTGCCCGAGTTGCGCGCCCGGATATTGGTCGATCAGCATGGTGCCCTTGCTCAATTCCTTGAGCCTCGCGGAAAAAATATCGTAAGCGACGCTGTAGCCGGTATTGAGCTGCTGATCGTGGGCGAAGCGGTAGTGCTTCGCTTCCTGCGCGCCTGCACTCGTGGCAAACACGATCGCCGCGGCCGCGACCAATCTGCAGATGATCCTTGCTGGATTCCTCATCGTTTCCCCCGTCTTGATTTTGTTCAATCATCCCATCGCCGCCGCGGGATTGTCAATCAAGCATCGGGCGGTTTGATTTACACGCTCTCGTCGTCCCCGGCGAACGCCGGGACCCACACGCCGCGGCCTTTCAACAGGCGATCGTGCTGGTTGCCTGTGTAACAATTAGGCCCGGTGGTTATGGGCCCCGGCGTTCGCCGGGACGACGTAAATGGAGTCAGCGGACCTAATTGATCGCCCGGATCAGGTTCTTGATCTTTTCGGCGTGCGGACCGAGCTCCTTGGCGAGCTTGTCGAGATAGGGGTCTGCCACTGTCGTGAAGCCGGACTTGTCGACGTCGGTGACGACCTTGACCCCGATCGATTTCAGCTTGTCCTGCGATTGATGCTCGAGCTCGATCGCCTTGGCAGGCTGGCTCTTGTTGACCTCGTCGGCTGCGGCCTGCACCCATCCCTGCTGTTCCGGCGTCAGGCTGTTCCACAGCTTGTCGCTCACCCACACCAGGCTGTTATTGGCCTCGTGTTCGGTCATCGAAAGCACCGGCGCTACCTCGTAATGCTTGTTGGCGAGATAGACGTTGACGCCGTTTTCGGCGACGTCCACCACGCCGGTTTGCAGCGATGTATAGACGCTGCCGAACGGCATATGCACGATCTGGGCGCCATAGGCCGGAAACATGGTGTCCTCGGTCGGCGTCGCCTGCACCCGCACCTTGAGTCCCCTGATGTCGTCGATCTTCTTGATCTCGCGCTTGGAATACATGTTGCGCAAACCAAGCGTCGCCAGCGCGATGACGCGGGCGCCCTGCACCGTATCCGCAATCATTGCCTTGACGGCATTGGACACGCCGGGGTCCGCCATCGCCTTGATGAGGTGCGTTTCAGAGCGGAACAGGAAATGCATCGACATCACGCCAGCCTGCGGTGACAGGGTCGCGGCATTGGCCGAGGACGAGATGCAGAATTCGACGTCGCCTGCCTTGACCAGCTGAAGCACCTGCGGCTCCTGCCCCAGCTGCGCGCCGGGATACTGGTCGATCAGCATGGTGCCCTTGCTCACTTCCTTGAGCTTGTCGCTGAAGATATCGCCGAGGATTCCATAGCCCGTCGTTTTTGGCTGATCATAGGCGAAGCGATAGTGCTTCACCTCCTGCGCATCGGCGCTTGCGGCCATCACGATCGTGGATGTGACCGCGACCGCACCGAGAATCTGTTTCAGATTGCGCATTGTCTCCCCCTCGCTGTTTTCTTTCATCATCCCATCGGGATCGTCGGAATGTCAATCAAGCATCAGTGCGTTGAAAGGCGCAGCGCATCTGCGAGATGGGAAGGATGTACTCCGTTCATTGCGAGGAGCCAACGGGTCGCGCGAATGCGCGCCCGATGACAGGCTCCGCGACGAAGCAATCCACCTTCGTGGCCCCATGGATTGCTTCGCTGGCGCTCGCAATGACGGCGAAACGGCGCCGCCTGCTCCGACGTCATCATCCGCGAAAGCGGATGATCCAACACGCCGCAGCGCCTCGGCTCCATCTCATCGTCACGGAGTACTTTATGCCGCTTTCGCGGGCATGACGGCCTTCCCAAATAACTACCCCTTTCCGCTACCGCGCAGAAAATCGAAATCGCAGCCTTCGTCGGCCTGCAGGATGGTTTCGCTGAACAGATGCGCGTAACCGCGCCTGGCCCAGTCCGGCGTCGCGATGGGAGGAAGCGCCGCGCGCCGCTTCTCCAATTCTTTGGCGTCGACCAGAAGATCGATGCTTCGCTGGGCGACATCGAGCCGGATCATGTCGCCATTCTTGACCAGCGCCAGTGGACCGCCGACGGCCGATTCCGGCGTAATGTGCAGCACGATGGTGCCAAACGCAGTTCCGCTCATCCGCGCATCCGAGATCCGCACCATGTCCTTGACGCCGCCGCGCGCGAGCTTCTTCGGGATTGGCAGATAGCCGGCTTCGGGCATGCCCGGCGCGCCCTTGGGACCGGCATTGCGCAGCACCAGCACGTCGTCGGCATTGATATCCAGATCGGGATCGTCGACCCGCAGCGTCATGTCTTCCACGGATTCAAACACCACCGCGCGCCCGGTATGCTGCAGCAGTTTGGGGGTCGCAGCGGAATGCTTGATCACCGCGCCGCGCGGCG
Source organism: Bradyrhizobium sp. (assembly GCA_035693465.1). Classification (GTDB taxonomy): domain Bacteria; phylum Pseudomonadota; class Alphaproteobacteria; order Rhizobiales; family Xanthobacteraceae; genus Bradyrhizobium. Next base: position 4,238 of record DASSGM010000158.1, read on the forward strand.
CGAGATTGCCGTGCAGCACCGCCATCGCGCCTTCCGGCTTGATCGGTTGGCTGCGCGGACGGATTGCATCCTGCCCCGGCACGTCTTCGGCGGCGGCGACGACATCGCGCAAGCTCGCGCCGGTGATGGTCTTCGCATTGAGATCGATCAGATCGCCGAGCTGCGCCATCAGTTTCGGCACCCCCCCGGCATGGTGGAAATGCTCCATGTAGTGCTCGCCCGACGGTTTCAGGTCGATCAGCACCGGAACCTCGCGGCCGAGCCTGTCGAAAGCCTCGAGATCGATGCGATGTGAGGTGCGGTTGGCGATCGCGGTCAGATGAATGAGCCCGTTGGTCGATCCGCCGATCGCCTGCAGCACGACTTGCGCATTTCTGAACGAGGCCTTGGTCAGCAGTTCGCTCGGGCGCGGTCCCTTCGCGGCGGCCATCGCGGCGGCGACCTTGCCGCTGGCCTCGGCCAGGCGAAAGCGCTCGGCATGCGGCGCGGGGATCGTCGCGCTCATCGGCAGCGACAGGCCCAGCGCCTCGGTGATGCAGGCCATGGTAGAGGCAGTGCCCATCACCATGCAGGTGCCGACCGACGGCGCGAGCCGGCCGTTGACGGCTTCGATCTCTGTATCGTCGATTTCACCGGCGCGGTATTTGGCCCATAGCCGCCGGCAGTCGGTGCAGGCCCCCAGCACCTCGCCCTTGTGATGCCCGACCACCATCGGCCCCACCGGAATAACGACCGTCGGCAGATCGGCGCTGACTGCGGCCATGAGCTGCGCCGGCAAGGTCTTGTCACAGCCGCCGATCACGACCACGGCGTCCATCGGCTGGGCGCGGATCATCTCCTCGGTATCCATCGCCATCAGGTTGCGCAGATACATCGAGGTCGGAAACGCAAAGCTCTCGGCAATCGAGATGGTCGGAAACACCATCGGCATGGCACCCGTCAACATCACGCCGCGCTTCACCGCCTCGATGATCTGGGGAACGTTGCCGTGACAGGGATTGTAGTCGCTGTAGGTGTTGGTGATGCCGACAATCGGTCGGTTGAGCGCGTCGTCGGAATACCCCATCGCCTTGATGAAGGCCTTGCGCAGGAACAGCGAAAATCCGGCATCGCCGTAGCTCGTCAGTCCTTTGCGCAGTCCATCCGCCATCTCAGTTCCTTTTATGTGTTCGTACTTCAGGTTTGCGCACGCCAATATGAAAGTCGTCATTCCGGGGCGGGGGCGGGAGCGAAGCGAGCGAACCCGCAATGACGGTAATCCAATTAGCATGTCGCGCGACCGCGATCAGCTACTTCCAGTCGATGATCCGGCTCTTGTCGCCGTCGAACTCCATGCTGCAGAACGCGCCGCCCTGGTAGAAGTCGCTGACAGGGTCGGGCTTGAGTTTGGCCTGCTCGGCGAAAGCGTGCTCGCGAAACTCCTCCGCGCGTCCGGTCGGGCGATAGCCGAGGTCGTAGGCGCGGTGATTGTCCCACCACGCCCGCTCGTTATAGGAGGCGCCGTAGAAAATCTCGAAATGAATGTCGGGATGATCGAGCCCGATCCGGCACAACTGCACCAGATCGTCCGGCTTCAGCCAGATCGAGAGCCGGCGATGATCCCGCGGCTTGTCGCCGAAATTACCGATCCGGATGCAGGTGACGCCAATGCCGTGCTTGTCGGCATAAAGCGCGCCCAACGCCTCGCCGAACACCTTGCTGACGCCATAGCGGCTGTCGGGGCGCGCCGTCACGTCGGTGCCGATCCGGTGATGGCGCGGATAAAAGCCGATCGCATGGTTCGATGAGGCAAACACCACGCGCTTGACGCGTTTTTTTCGCGCGGCCTCGAACAAATTGTAGCAGCCGACGATGTTGGATTGCAGGATATTGTCCCACGGGCCTTCGACCGAATAGCCGCCGAAATGCAGGATGCCGTCGATGCCTTCGCAGATCGCCTCGACCTGCACCGGATCGGAGAGCTCCGCGGCCTTGAACTTTTCGCCTCCGCCGAGATCGGCGGGCGGTCTCACGTCACTCAACAGCAGATTTGGATAGATCGGCGGCAACAGCTTGCGCAGGCTTGTGCCAATTTCGCCCGATGCGCCAGTCAACAATATACGTGGCATTTCATCCCTCGTTGTTGCAGTTCGAACCGAGTATGGCGCGGCGGCGACATCGCGGCAAGCGATCAACCGCAACACACGCCACCGTCATACTCCGCGAAAGCGGGGTATCCAGTACGCCGCAGCTTTTCGGTTCAATCACAAGCGCTGGTGGAATACTGGATCGTCCGCTTTCGCGGACGATGACACTATCAGTTTGGTGCCGACTTGCCGCCGCGGAATGGCAATGATAGCAGACGAAGAGTGGTCAGGAATTCACAACACCAACGAGAACAGCAAATGTCCGAAACAACATCGCAGTCTTCTGGCTGGCGGCCCGCGACGCATTATCCCGATCCGGCGATCCAGGCGATCGATCCGCGCTTTGAGAAATACTGGCTAAAACTGTCGGCGGTGGAGCGGCTGGCCACGGGATTGCGCTGGGCCGAAGGGCCGGTGTGGTTCGGCGACGGGCGTTATCTGTTGTGCAGCGACATTCCCAACCAGCGCATTCTGAAATGGGAGGAAGAAACCGGCGCGGTGAGCATCTTTCGAAAACCATCGAATTTCGCCAACGGCAATACCCGCGACCGCCAGGGTCGGCTGATCACCTGCGAGCATGGCGGGCGCCGCGTCGTCAGAACCGAATATGACGGCTCGATCACGGTGCTGATGGATTCCTTCGACGGCAAGCGGCTGAACTCGCCGAACGATGTGGTGGTGAAATCCGACGGCTCGATCTGGTTCACCGATCCGGTATTCGGCTTGCTCGGGAACTACGAAGGCTACAAGGGCGAATCCGAGATCGACGCGAACGTCTACCGGATTGACGGCGCGACCGGAACAGCCACGATCGTCGCCGAAGGCGTGCTCGGGCCCAACGGGCTTTGCTTTTCGCCGGACGAGAAAATCCTTCACATCGTGGAATCGCGCGGGGTGCCGAACCGCAAGATTCTCGCCTATGACGTGGCGGAGAGCGGCGACAGGATTGCCAACAAGCGCGTGTTCATCGACGCCGGTCCCGGCACGCCCGACGGCATGCGCTGCGACATCGACGGCAATCTGTGGTGCGGCTGGGGCATGGGCGATCCCGAACTCGATGGCGTCGTGGTCTACGCGCCCGACGGCGTCTTGATCGGCCGCATCGCGCTGCCCGAGCGCTGCGCCAACCTCTGCTTCGGCGGCTTGAAGCGCAACCGGCTGTTCATGGCCGCGAGCCAGTCGATCTACGCGCTCTACGTGAACACGCAAGGCGCGCTGGGGGGATAGTTCTTAGTCGTCGCCCGCGAACACCTTAGCTGTCGTCCCTGCGAAAGCAGGGAGCCATACGCCGCGGCGGTCGTTAGGCGCGCGAGTAGACAGCTTGTTTAGGCAACGTCGTCCGGTGGTTATGGGTCCCTGCTTTCGCAGGGACGACGTAGAGTTTGTTTGCGCTCCCAAACAAAAACGCCGGCGCGGGAAAATTCCCGCCCCGGCGCTGGATCGTCGGCTAAGCCTACGCGGCGTTGTAGCCGGCGACCGCCTTGACCTCGAGATATTCTTCCAGGCCGTATTTACCCCACTCGCGGCCGTTGCCGGACTGCTTGTAGCCGCCGAACGGCGCGGTGCGGTCATTCGGCACGCCCTGCAGATTGACGTTGCCGGCGCGGATCCTGCGGCCGACCCTGCGGGCGGTCTCGACGGTGTCCGCGGTGACG
>DASSGM010000159.1:0-4500 GCA_035693465.1 Bradyrhizobium sp.
GCATGTAGCTTACCGGTACTAATCGTTCGATTGGCTTGATTGCTCTCATTTTCAGTGTCCATAGTTTCCCTGTCATTGCCGGGCAAAAGCGCGAAGCTCGTCTTTGCGCCAGGTGACCCGGCAATTCCATCGAAACATACAGACCTCGCGTGCGGATCGAGGTCCTCGGGTCAAGCCCGAGGACTGCCTTCAAACGCTTCGCGTTTTCGCTTGCTTCGTATCCTTGTCCTTCGCCGGCCTGGTGGTTCTAGCGAGGAGCTTGAACCCGATCCCATCCCGAACTCGGCCGTTAAACTCCTCAGCGCCAATGGTACTATGGCTTAAGCCCTGGGAGAGTAGGTCGCTGCCAGGCCTGCCAAGGACAAGGAATTTTCCTCTTTACCTGTCATGATCGAAAAAACGCCGCTTCCCCTCGGGGAGGCGGCGTTTTTGTTTGGGAGGTCTCCTCTGTTTTGACGCGCGGCGATGCTGATTTGTTTCGGCCATGATTTGCCGCCAGATTCGCTTAAGCGTCGTTTGACCATCCTCAGGTCGTTCTGACCTGACTGAAATCCGTCCAGACCTTGGGAGACCTCCATGCGTGAGTTCGTTCGTCCTATCGCCGCCGCGCTGAGCGTTGCTTGCCTTGCAGTCGCGATTGTCACTGCATCCGCTGGCGAGGCGCTGGCGCAGGTCACGCAGGCGCCGCCGCAACAGACGACGCCCGCTCCGCAGGCCGCGCCGGCGCAATCGCCCGCCGTCAGGCAGATCGCGCTGACCGACAAGCAGATCGAGGGCGTGCTGGCGGCGCAACAGGACATGGATGCGATTGCCGCGAAGCTCACCGGCAACGCCCCGCCGGATCCCAGGATCACCGCGCAGCTCGAAGCCGCCGCCAAGAAGAACGGTTTCGCCGGTTACGACGAATACAGCAACGTCGTCGACAACATCAGCATCGTGCTCGCGGGCTTCGACCCGGCGACCAAGCAATATGTCGGCACTGAAACCGTCATCAAGGCGCAGATCGCGAAAGTCGAGGCGGACAAGAAAATGTCGCCCAACGACAAGAAGGAAGCACTGGCCGAACTCAACGACGCGCTGAAGGCGCCGATGCCGCCGATCGAGAACAAGGGCAATATCGATCTGGTCGCCAAATATTACGACAAGCTCGCCGACGCGCTCGGTGATGATCAGGAATAGGTGATCGAAAAAGCCCAGAGAGAATTCTCAAGTATCAAGGGCATTGCTCCTGCGCCGTCTCACAACGCACTTGCGAAATGCTACGCAAAAGACTGACGCGATCCGCCATCATCTGCTAGCTAGAGATGCTCAGCTGGATCCGGGGCTTTACCCATGGCGACCAAGAAGGTTGTTGTCGCAGGCGCGACGGGGCTGGTGGGAGGCGCTGCGCTGCGGCACTTCGGCGGCACCGGCACATGCGAGGTGGTGGCGTTGTCGCGGCGCCGGCCGCGCGATCTCCATGGCGCCCGTCACGTTCAGCTTGATCTGACGGATACCGCGCAATGCGCCCGAGCTGCTTCGCAATTGCACGGCGCCACCCACGTCGTCTATGCCGCGCTCTATGAGGCGCCAAATCTGGTTGATGGCTGGCGCGATCAAGCCCAGATCCGAACCAACGACCTGATGCTCCGCAACCTGATGGGGGTTCTCGAGCCGGCAGCGCCCACGCTTCGGCACGTCGTCCTGCTGCAAGGCACCAAGGCTTACGGCGTGCACGTCCGTCCGCTCGCGGTGCCGGCGCGGGAAGGCCGCTCCGAAATGTACCAGCAGCCGAACTTCTATTGGGCGCAGGAGGGCTTTCTTCGCGGGTTGCAGCAAGGCAAGGACTGGCACTGGAGCATCTTGCGGCCGGTCCTGATCGTCGGCGAGACCATTGGTGGCGCGATGGACCTGATCCCGCCGCTCGGCGTCTATGCCGCTGTTCTCCGCGAACAGGGCAGGGCGCTCGACTATCCCGGCGGCGCGGCGCGGGTGTCGCAGGCGGTCGATGTTGATCTCCTGGCGCGCGCCATCGCGTGGGCGGGAGAAGCGGAAGCCGCGCGTAATGAAGCTTTCAACGTGACCAACGGCGATGTCTTCACATGGGAGAACGTGTGGCCGGCGATTGCCGAAGCGCTGGACATGAAGCCGGGCGTCGCCGTTCCATTGTCATTGGCGAAGACCTATCCGCAATGGATCGCGCCGTGGGACGCGATCCGGCGCAAATATGATTTGATAGCGCCCGGGCTCGAAGCGTTCGTCGGCTTGTCGTTCCAATATGCCGACTACAGTATGCGCTACGGCCAGACCGAATCGGGACCGCCTTCGATTGTCTCGACCGTCAAGATCAACAAGGCCGGCTTTACCGAGATGATGGACACCGAAGACATGTTCCGCAAATGGTTCAGGCACGCCCGATCGGACCGCCTGCTGCCATGAATTCATCTAGCGCTGCGATAAAAACGCCGCTTCCATTGCCCGTCGCGTCTTGATCGTTTCATCGCCGGCATCGATCTCGACATCGCTCCACTTGACCACGGCGCCGTGCGCGACGTCGTTCTTCAGCTTCACCTTGTGCGCCAGGCCAATCGGCAGCGCGCCGGCCGCAAGGCTTTCAGAGGCCGGCATCAGCCTGCCCCACACCGTATAGCCGCCTTCGCCGTCGAGCATTTCGCCCGCGCGCAGGTCGCGTTTCGCGACCGAGGCGACGTCGCCGCGAAAACCGTGCGGCTGGCCGGTCGGTTCGTTGCGCAATGCTGCGGATAGAATCGAGATGTTCAGTTCCAGCCCGATCAGGTGGTAGGGCTTGTACATCGCCGCATAACGACCGGAATCGTCGGTCTTCAGCCCGTATTGCTTAAAGCAATCCGCCGCGTAATCGTTCGGCGCTTCCAGCACGACATAGACGCCCCAGCGCAAATCGCGGAACACCGGCCGGCCGTCGCGTTCCAGCGACGACACCACTTCCACGACGCCGGATTTTTCCAGTACCCCGCCTTTGTCGCGCGGTCGCATCACATGCGGCAGGTCGTCGACGCCGCAAGGCGGAAACAATAGCCCCCCAGTGGGCACCTGCAGGTCGGTGGCATTGGCAATAGCCGCCATCTCGATCGCCGACTTAGTGCCGTCGAGAAACGAGTTGAACATCTGTGGGTTCATGCCGGCCGATTGCGCCTGGTCGGCCGTCAACCCGTAGTGGCTCCAGACCCCTTCCGGGGTCACGTCGTGGTAGGCCGGAAGATATTTTGTCCCTTTGCCGGCGGCGGCGACGCGAAAACCGGTGGCACGGGCCCAGTCCACCATCTCGGCCGTGAGCGCGGGCTGGTCGCCATAGGCCAGCGAATAGACCACGCCGGCGCTGCGCGCTTTCTCGGCCAGCAGCGGCCCCGCCAGCACGTCGGCTTCGACGTTGACCATCACGATGTGCTTGCCGGCCGCAATGGCCGCGCGCGCATGTCTGATGCCAACCGCGGGATTGCCGGTGGCTTCGACGATCACCTCGATATCGCCCGACGTCGCCTTGGCTGCATCGGCGGTGAATGTGGTCGCCGCCACCCGCTCCGGCTCCCAGCCAACGGTGCGGCAGGCTTCGCGGGCGCGCGCGGGGTCGAGGTCGACGATCACGGGCACCTCGAGTCCCGGCGTATGCGGCACCTGCGACAAAAACATCGAGCCGAATTTTCCCGCGCCGATCAGCGCGACGCGGACCGGTTTTCCGGCCGCGCGGCGGGCGTTGAGCAGACGATGAAGGTTCATGGGAGGGTGATCCGATCGGGTCAGATGTTCGCGAAAAGCCGCTCCAAATTTGTTTTTTCGTCATGGCCGGGCAAAAGCGCGAAGCGCGTCTTCGCGCTAGATGTCCGGCCATCCACGTCTTGTGTGCCTCGACGGTTTTAAGACGTGGATGCCCGGCACAAGGCCGGGCATGACGGCTTGATTGGCGAGTTTGCCGTTTTACTCCGCGGCCTGGCGATGGCTGCGCGCCAGCCGCAGCAACGCATCGTCGTCCACCGTCTTGATCGGCGTGAAGTCGCGATGGGCGATATATTCCGGCCGCGTCGGCGTGCGGATGTAGTTCGAGACCGCGTTCAGCGTGAGATAGACGATCTTGCGCGGATAGGGCGTGATGTTGCCGGCCGAGCCGTGCACCAGATTGCCGTGGAACATCAGCATGCCGCCGGCCTTGCCGGTCGGCGCCACGATGCCGCCTTCCTTCACCAGCCGCGTCACCGTTTCCTCGTCCAGCGTCCACAGCGGATATGAGGTGGTCTCGAGATCGTGCGAGGCCTTGAGGTCGCCGGCGTGCTGGCTTCTCGGCACCAGCATCAGCGGACCGTTGATCGGCATCACCTCGTCGAGAAAGATCGCGATGTTCATGGCGCGCGGTTGCGGCATGCCGTCGTCGCGTTTCCAGGTGCCGTAATCCTGATGCCACTGCCAGACATCGCCGGTGAAAGCCGATTTGGCGTTGATCTTGTACTGGTGCATGTAGACCTTCTCGCCAAAAATCTGCTCCACCGG
>DASSGM010000160.1:0-3092 GCA_035693465.1 Bradyrhizobium sp.
GAGAAGCTCGAAGACGACGCGCCGGCATCGCTCTATCCCGGCGATGCCGCGCGCTTCGTGCGCACTTCCTGGGACCGCACCGACCATACCGGGCAGCCCGGCGGCGGCGGCGTAATGAGTGTGATGCGCGGACGATTGTTCGAGAAGGTCGGCGTGCATTGCTCGACCGTGCATGGCGAATTCGCTCCTGAATTCCGTGCGCAGATTCCGGGCGCCGCCGAAGATCCGCAGTTCTGGGCGTCCGGCATTTCCCTGATCGCGCACATGCGCAATCCAAATGTCCCCGCCGTGCATATGAACACCCGTTTCGTGGTCACCACCAAGGCGTGGTTTGGCGGCGGCGCGGATCTGACGCCGGTGCTCGATCGGCGGCGGACCGAGGACGACCCTGATACCGTTGGGTTTCATGCAGCGATGCAGGCCGCGTGCGATGCGCACGCCGCGGTCGCGAGCTATGAAAAATACAAGAAATGGTGCGACGAATATTTCTACCTGCCGCACCGCAAGGAGCCGCGCGGCATCGGCGGCATTTTTTATGATTGGCACGATAGCGGCGATTGGGACGCCGACTTCGCCTTCACCCAGGATGTCGGCCGCGCCTTGCTGAAAATTTATCCCGAAATTGTCAGGCGCAATTTCGGTGCGCCCTGGAGCGCGGCCGACCGTGAGGAACAATTGATCCGGCGCGGCCGTTACGTCGAATTCAACCTGCTCTACGACCGCGGCACCATCTTCGGGCTGAAGACCGGCGGCAATGTTGATTCAATCTTGTCGTCAATGCCGCCGGAAGTGAAGTGGCCATAGACCGCAATCATTGATTGTTGTAGCGTTCCGATCCGAAATCGGGAGCTCGTCCATGGCAGGGGATGACGCGAACCAAATTTCGCCGGACCGCAAACTCGTTCCGGAACACAAGGGTTGGCGGGGCCGGCTCGGCAGGTTTTTCAGCAAGACCAATCGGGTGCTGTCCTACGCCAAGGGCCTGCCCGTCATCACGCTGGTGGGCAGTCTGCTCGTCGGCTATTTTCAATACCTCAACGCCTATCAGGAAAAGGTCAGCGCCCAGGCCAAGGAGGACATGACCGCGGCGACCAATACGTTCATCGAAATAGCGAATGCATTTTCCGAGGCGCAAACGCTTCAGCAAATTCTGTTTTTCGATTTTTTGGGTGCGCTCGATGACAATACCGAGACTAGCGAGCAGGCCCTAACGACCAAGGACGCCCGCGGAATTTTCCCGGCCTATGAGCACGCGCGCAAAACGCTGCGTCAGAACAGCAGTTTGCTGGCGCGCAAGGCGGAAATCTACATTGATTGGGCCAGCGACTTCGGTCGCGACGCGGCGCAAGCGCGAACCCCGACCACCGACCCGCTGACCCAGCCGTTGCTCGGAGCCTATAATTTCGATTGCGACGATGCCGCCAACTTTCCGCAATTCGAAACCGCAGGCAGTGAGAGCGGAAAAGGCGCTTCCGGAAAACCAGCCTCCAGCCAACCAAACGAGGATCCCTGCCAGATCGACAAGGACCAGGGCAATTACGATCCGCCAAAATCGTATGTCAATCTCTGCGCCAGACAGAACGGCGCGATCGTCCCAAACAAGCCCGCCGTCACGATCCACTGGTACAGTGCGAAGCACCAGGTCCTGACGATGCACTATTGTTTCCAGGCCCTGCACGCGCGACTGTTGCCGGCACGGGACTGGGCGTCGCAGAGCGATCTTAGCCCGCAAAGAAAGGCCAAATTCCTGGCTGAGCGGGAGCAGACCCGGACCGAGCTCGACAATCAGGTGATGCGGCTCAACGCATTCATGAGCTTGGCCATGTTCCAGATGGAGAACATTCGCGTGAAATACCGGCCGGTCGGCTTCGTTTGTCATGTTCCGTTCGTCACCCCCATCGTCAGCCTGTTCAGCAATTATTGCACTCCGGTCAGAACAGCGCCGATCCACACCCGCTGACCGCGTCAGTGCCGTAGCGCCGCTGAAATCATCACTGCGCCGCCGGCGATCACGGCGACATCGAGGATCGTGGTGTGAATATGCAGCGGCATGCGCTCGACGAAGGCTCTCGCGAAGAAAGCCCCGGGCAGCGCTATGGCGCCGATCAGAAGGGCGAAGGCGAGCACCTGCGCGGTGACGACGCCAGCCAATCCGAACACGGAAATCTTGATGATGCTGGTCGCGACCGAAATCACCGCGTCGGTGGCAATCACGGCCGCGCCTTCGAGTCCTGCCGCCATCAATAGCGACAGCAGGATCACGCCCGAGCCTGACGTGCCGCCCACCACGACGCCGTAACCCACGGCGCCGGCGGCGAGCCCGGTGTCGCCGATCTTGAGATCGTGGCGTCTAAGCAAACGACGCAGCGGTACACTTGCTATCAGCATGGCGCCGATCACCAGCGCCGCGCCGGCATTGGTGAGCCGGGTGTAGCCATAGGCGCCGAGCGCCGTCGTCAATCCGGCAGCCAGAATCACGATCAGGGCGCGGCGGCGGTCGGCGTAACGCAGATAGGCGGCGAAGCGGCTGAGATTGGTGAAGATCGAGGAGACGGCAATGATCGGCACCACCGGTTCGGCACCGATCAGGGGGACCAGAACCAGCGGCATCAACGCGCCGGTGCCGTAGCCGGCCAGGCCTCCGACAACGGCGGCAAACAGCGCGACGCAGGCGACCAGCAGGAGTTGGGTTAAGGAAATATCGGCGAAGCCGGAAATGATGTTCACGACCGGTTATCGCCACCAAAACGTGCCACGGCCTGGTCGGCGATGGTTTTGAGCGCGCCTTCGTCCAGGGGAAAATCCGCCGCCAGCCAGGCGTCTTCGGCAACGGCGAGCACCTGACCGAGCACCGGGCCTTCGGCGATTCCGCGCGCAACGAAATCGGCCGCCTTGAGCGGAAATTTCGGCGCGCTCCAGCGCTCTGGCAACGTGGCAAGCTCGCGCCAATGCGCGAAATCGGTTTTCCCGCCGGCCCGCGCCCACGCCAGCAGCAACCGGTCGCGGTAGCGATCCACGCCGAGCCGATAGAGCCGTCGCCGCGCGGTCGCCTCGTCCATGCCGGCGAGCCGCCACCAGCGATGGCCCATGGA
>DASSGM010000161.1:0-3218 GCA_035693465.1 Bradyrhizobium sp.
ATCGCCGGTATCGTGCCGTGCTATCTGAAATCGCATTCGCAGGGCGAATATGTGTTCGACCGCGGCTGGGCCGATGCCTATGAACGCGCGGGCGGACGCTACTATCCGAAACTGCAGGTCTCGGTCCCATTCACCCCGGCGACCGGACCGCGCCTCTTGATCCGCGACGGCGTGGACCATGAGCGTATCCGCACCGCGCTCGCGACCGGCCTCGTCGCGCTGTGCGGGATGACGAAAGCCTCTTCCGTTCACGTGACGTTTGCGCGCGAAGCCGAATGGAAGTTTCTGGCTGGCCAGGGATTCCTGCAGCGTAACGACCAGCAGTTTCACTGGCACAATCGGGGTTACGGATGTTTCGAGGATTTTCTGAATTCTCTCAACTCGCGCCACCGCAAGGCGATCCGGCGCGAACGGCGCGAAGCGCTCGCGGACGGCATTACGATTCACGCGCTCACCGGCAACGACATCACCGAAGACGCCTGGGACGCCTTCTTCGCCTTCTACATGCAGACCGGTTCGCGGAAATGGGGCCGGCCCTACCTCACCCGCAGCTTCTTTTCGCTGATCGGCGAAAGCATGGCTGATGACGTCGCGCTTATCATGGCCAGGCGCAACGGTCGCTGGATCGCCGGCGCCATCAATTTCATCGGCTCCGATACGCTGTTCGGCCGCAACTGGGGTGCGATCGAACATCACCCGTTTCTGCATTTCGAGGTCTGCTATTACCAGGCCATCGATTTTGCGATCCGGCGCGGCCTGAAAACCGTCGAAGCGGGGGCGCAAGGCGAGCACAAGATCGCGCGCGGATATCTGCCGCAAACCACCTATTCCGCGCATTACATCGCCGACCCCGATCTGCGCCGCGCGATATCGGACTATCTCCGGCATGAGCGCGCCTATGTGGCCGAAGCCGGGCGCGAACTCTCCGAGGCCGGACCGTTTCGCAAGAACGCCGACCCGTCTTGACCGTGTGGATCTCGCATTGAAAATAACAATTGGATTTGAGGAGCCGCCGCCATGCCCGCCTATGATCCCCAAAACCCTTTCGCGAAAATCCTTCGCGGTGAGTTTTCTTGCTACAAGGTATATGAGGACGACCACGTCCTCGCCTTTCTCGACATCATGCCGCGGTCGCCAGGACACACCCTGGTGATCCCCAAGGCCCCGGCCCGCAATATTCTCGATATTTCGCCCGAGGATTATGCCCATGTCGCACGCGGCAGCCACAGGATCGCGCGCGCCGCCATGACGGCCTTCAAGGCCGACGGCATCACCGTGCAGCAATTCAACGAGCCCGCCGGCGGACAGGTGGTGTTTCATCTCCACATGCATGTGATGCCGCGCCACAACGGCGTCGCCCTGTTGCCTCCGGCGAGTCGCAAGGAAGATGCAAAAGTACTGGAAGAGCATGCTGCCAAGCTGATCGCAGCGCTGAAGGGCGCGTGATGCTCAGTCTCTCCGTCATTGCGAGGAGCCAACGGGTCCCGCCTTCGGCGGGCCCGATGATAAACTAAGCGAAGCAATCCAGTCTGCGCTTGGCGCGATGGATTGCTTCACGGAGCCAGTCATCGGGCGCGCATTCGCGCGACCCGTTGGCTCTCAATAACGAAGGAGCAAATCACTCCGTTTCGAAATCACCTGTCTGCGGCTGTGCCAGCGGCGAGAATTCGCAGCGGTCGGGTTTCAGATCGATCAGCGGCGTCTCGTCGAGGCAATCGAGACCGCGCACCAAAACCGTGTTGCCCTCAACGCCGACCAGCTTGACGATCGAGGTGCCCAGCGGGTTCGGTCGCTGTGGCGAGCGCAGTGAAAATGTGCCGCGCGTCGAATTGTTGTTCTTGGGACTTTGCAGCACCAGATCGCGGCGCGACAGATGCAGCCAATAAATCACTTCGAGATTGGAATAGAAATCGATCCCCTTCAGCGCCGGCACCCATGGCTCGAAAATCTCGAGCCGGCAGACCGGGCCATCATGGCTCCCCTGCCGCGGAGCCTCGAGACGCGAGGTCCACGGCGTACGGATGCGGCCGATGAACACCAGCCCGGCATCGCGCGCCGGTGGCATCTCGACCGCCAACTCCCCGTCGCGGATTTCACTCGCCAGAACCATCTTCTGCCTCTGCTTAGACCATCCCGACGTTGTTACCCGAGCCACCATTTGCCAGCAAGCATCACAGCTTCACCACAGACCGCGCCGGGCCTGCCGATTTCACCTCGGGGCGATCCCGCTCCAGATCATCCCCGGACATTCATGTTTCGCAGCACAAAGCAGGCGCCGCCGGCCCGGCGGATGCGGTTGCAAAGGTCGTCGGCGGCAGGCCGCGTGTCGGCGCCGATCCGCACCTGGTAGAACATATGGCTGCCCCGGCTACGCATGACCGAGCTCAGCAAGCTCGGATCCTGGTCGCCGATAACGGCACTCAGCCGTTTCATCGCGCGCGCATACATCGCCAGCGCCTTGTTGCGGTCAAAGCCCGCGGCTAGCTGCACGCCCCACAATTTCGCCGCCGCAAGCTTCACATGCTGTTCGAGCTGCGTGACAAAGGGATTGGGTGCGCGCTTGAGCATCGCCATCAATTCGCGGCAACTGGTGTTCGGCGCGCGGTCGGGCGGCTTGCTCGTCTTGGCGGCACTGGCCCAGTCATCGACGGTAGAGCCGGTAATCGCGACCACGTAGTTACGCGTCTCCTGCGGCATCGGCCCAGTGCCGGCGAGCCACTCCTGCACCCGCCGCGGTCCGGCATTATAGGCGGCAGCGGCAAGCCCGAGATTGCCGAACTGGCTGCGCAACTCGCTCAAAAATTCCGCGGATTTCGGCAGCGCCTGGACCGGATCGAAGGGATCGAGCAGGCGCCGCTCACTGGCGGTGCCCGGCATGAATTGCGCAATGCCCTGAGCGCGCTGCCCGCTACGCGTAACCGGTCCGACGGCATCGGACTGAAAGCGACTTTCCTGCCAGATCACTCGGGCGAAAAACTCAAGCGGCAGGCCGTTCGCCCGTGCCGCCGACTCGATCATCAGGCACATCGCTTCGCGGGTGTCGGTCTCACGGCTATTGTCCGCGGTCTTTTGCGCGACCCCGGGAATCGCGAGTTCTTCGACACTCGGCTTCGCAACCTCGCTATCTGCCGCAGCAGGGGCTGTATCCTCGGCGATAGCCCACGGCACCGGCGACAACAGCATCACGACCGCAATGCAAAGCGCGGCTTGCAAACCGA
>DASSGM010000162.1:0-6748 GCA_035693465.1 Bradyrhizobium sp.
CGGTCAGTGCCGGATTCGCCGCCCCAGGTTTCGCCCGCTCTGCCGTTCAGTTGCCGTACATTGGCGCCCGGTCTGTCGCTTGCGAATACATTGAATTTCTCCGTGAGCGGATCGAAGCGCACGATGGCGTTCGCCGAAAAATCGGTGATCCAGACCTTGTCCTTGTCGTCGACATAGACCGCATAGGCACGCGGGCTGTTGCCCGGCAGCTTCCACGCCTTCCAGGAGTTTTGGGCTGGATCGTGCACCGACACATTGCCGCTGTTCCATTCACTGACCCAGATACGGCCAGTGGAATCCGACCACACCCGCCGCGCGCCCTGATGGGGCGTGGGCGGCTCGATGACGCTCGCATTGCCCGTTGCCAGATCGATCCTGGCAATGTGACTGCCGGCGAGCGAGGCGTACCAGACGTCGCCCTTCGGCGTGACCGTGATGCCGTAAGGTCCGTGGCCTCCAGGCGCCTTGAACACGGTCATGTCGCCCGATTTCGGCTCGAGACGGCCGTAGATCCCGGATTGGCCGGTGAACCAGTAGATGCCGCTGTTATCGAAGACGCCGGTATTGAGGTTGGCGTAGGCTTCCTTTTCCGGCAAACGGAACAGCCGAACGCTGTGATCGCCGGGATCTACGCGCGCAATCGCATTTTGTCCGCCCTCGGTCACCCAGGGTGCGCCGTCCGGCCCGATAACGACGCCGTGGGGCGCGGCACGTTTGCCGAGATTGATCAATTTGAACGAACCATCCTGCGGGTTCAATCTTCCCAGCGTGCCGTTGAGCTGGCCGCAGAACCAGATCGTACCATCGGGCGCGGGTGCGACGTCGCGCGAGCCCATGCCGGCGGCGACCGGATAATATTTTACGCGGAACGGACCCTCTTGCGCACAGGCACCGCGCAGCAGGGCGGGCGTCGCGAGGATTCCGGCGGCGGCGGAGCCAAGAAACTGGCGGCGATTCATTGCGTTACCCCGGCTCTATGAGAGGAAAGGTTTAGACGCGCAGATCAACCTCGGGTGAGCTTAATCCGACTAGGTCTGCCCGTCAGGCCAAGGCGACGAGGCAAGCGTTCACATTTCCTTGCGCGCCGTGTAAGACGCCCCCGGACCACGCCGAACCACGCAGGAAAGCACAACGTCATGACCGCCATCATCGACATCATCGGCCGCGAAATTCTCGACAGCCGCGGCAACCCCACGGTCGAGGTCGATGTGGTGCTGGAAGACGGCTCGATGGGTCGCGCCGCGGTGCCGTCGGGCGCCTCCACCGGCGCGCATGAGGCGGTCGAGCTGCGCGACGGCGACAAGGCCCGCTATCTCGGCAAGGGGGTGCTCAAGGCGGTCGACGCCGTGAACGGCGAAATCTTCGACGCCATCGGCGGCCTGGACGCCGAGCAGCAGGTCCAGATCGACCAGACCATGATCGCCCTCGACGGCACGCCCAACAAGAACCGCCTCGGAGCCAATGCCATTCTCGGCGTGTCGCTCGCTTGCGCCAAGGCCGCCGCTGAATCCAGCGACATGCCGCTGTACCGCTATGTCGGCGGCACCTCGGCGCGGACGCTGCCGGTGCCGATGATGAACATCATCAACGGTGGCGTGCACGCCGACAATCCGATCGATTTTCAGGAATTCATGATCATGCCGGTCGGCGCCAAAACCTTTGCAGAGGCGCTGCGCTGCGGTTCGGAAATTTTCCACACCCTGCGATCGGAATTGAAGAAGGCCGGCCACAACACCAACGTCGGCGATGAAGGCGGCTTTGCGCCGAACCTGCCGTCGGCGGATGCCGCTCTCGAGTTCATCATGGGCGCGATCGGCAAGGCCGGCTACAGGGCTGGCTCCGACGTCATGCTGGCGCTGGATTGCGCGGCCACCGAATTCTTCAAGGACGACAAATACGTCTATGGCGGCGAGCACAAGACCCGCTCGCGGTCTGAGCAAGCGAAATATCTCGCCGATCTTGCCGCGCGCTATCCGATCGCCTCGATCGAGGACGGCATGGCCGAGGACGACATGGATGGCTGGAAGGAATTGACGGACCTCGTCGGCAATAAACGCCAGTTGGTGGGCGACGATCTGTTCGTCACCAACGTGACGCGGCTCGCCGACGGCATCAAAAACGGACTAGCCAATTCCATCCTGGTCAAGGTCAACCAGATCGGGACGCTGACCGAGACGCTGAGCGCGATCGAGATGGCCTATAAGGCCGGCTACACCGCGGTGATGTCGCACCGTTCGGGCGAGACCGAGGATTCCACCATCGCCGACCTCGCAGTCGCCACCAATTGCGGCCAGATCAAAACCGGCTCATTGGCGCGCTCCGACCGCACCGCCAAGTACAATCAGTTGCTGCGCATCGAGCAGGAGTTGGGCACGCAGGCAAAATATGCAGGGAAAGCGGCGCTCAAGGCGCTGAGGTAACGCTACATCACGGGTTTCACACAAAATGCCAGGCAGGGGGTCAAGATGAGCATCGACCAAAACACCGGGCTTCAGCTTCGCTCGCTGATCAAGAAAAACGGCGAGCTCGAACTGTCGCTAAAGGAAATAACCACACCTGAGCCTGCCGCCGACGAAGTCGTGGTGCGCGTCGAGGCTTCGCCAATCAATCCGTCGGACCTGGGGCTGCTTGTGGGAGCGGCCGACATGACGACGGCGAAAGCGTCCGGCACCAAAGATTCCCCTGTGATCACCGCGAAGGTGCCGGAAGCGGCGATGAGCGCCATGGCAGGGCGGCTTGATGAATCGATGCCGGTCGGCAACGAGGGCGCCGGCGTGGTGGTCAAGACCGGATCGTCGGACGCGGCCAAGGCGCTGACGGGCAAGACCGTCGCCATGATCGGCGGCGCGATGTATTCGCAATATCGTTGCCTCAAGGTTGCCGAATGCCTCCCGCTGCCTGCCGGCATCACGCCGGCCGAAGGCGCTTCCTGCTTCGTCAATCCATTGACTGCGCTCGGCATGACCGAAACCATGCGGCTCGAAGGTCACAAAGCGCTCGTGCACACCGCGGCCGCATCCAATCTCGGGCAGATGCTCAACAAGATCTGTCTCAAGGACGGTATCGGGCTGGTCAACATCGTGCGCAGCCAGGAGCAGGCCGATATCCTGCGCAAGATCGGCGCAAAATATGTCGTCGATTCCACCTCACCGACCTTCATGGACGATCTGACCAAGGCCTTGGTGGAAACCGGCGCGACGCTGGCGTTCGATGCCATCGGCGGCGGCAAGCTCGCCGGCCAGATTCTCACCTGCATGGAGATTGCGGCCAACAAGACCGCAAAGGTCTACAGCCGCTACGGATCGAGCGTGCACAAGCAGGTCTATATCTATGGCGGTCTGGACACGCGTCCGATCGAGTTGAACCGGGCATTCGGCATGGCCTGGGGCGTCGGCGGCTGGCTATTGTTTCCATTCCTGCAAAAGATCGGACCGGCCGAGGGTGCGAAGTTGCGCCAGCGGGTCGTCGCCGAACTCAAAACCACGTTTGCCAGTCACTACACGCAGGCGGTGTCGCTTAAGGAGGCGCTGCAGCTCGACCACATCGCTGTCTACGCCAAGCGCGCGACCGGCGAAAAGTACCTGATCAATCCGAACAAGGTCGGGTAGGGTCTACGTGGTCGGACCGACCGTTTCCATCTGGCCGACGACGCCTTGCGCATCCGCAAGGTGCCGGGGTTTTCCACAATCCATGCAGTTGCATCTTTTACTGGCATGGCTAGGTTAGCGAGCCAGCCCAAGCGGCACCCGCGTCAAAAGGAAATCGCATGGCCAATCCATACAACGTCGTTGTTATCGTCGGCAGCCTTCGCAAGGAGAGTTTTACTCTCAAGATCGCCAACGCACTGGCCAGGCTCGCGCCGGATCATCTGAAACTCAATGTGACCACGTTGCACGATCTTTCATTTTTCAATCAGGATCTGGAAGCGTCGCCGCCGGCTGATTGGCTGGCGTTCCGCGAACAGCTGCAGAAATCGAACGGCGTGTTGTTCGTCACGCCCGAGTACAATCGCTCGATTTCCGGCGTGTTGAAGAACGCCATCGATGTTGGATCTCGCCCCTACGGCAAGAGCTCGTTCAACGGCAAGCCGACCGGCATTGTCAGCAATTCACCAGGTCCGCTCGGCGGCGTCAGCGCCGCCAAACACCTGCAGAATATCCTGCCGGGCATTTGTGGACCGATCCTGCAGCAGCCGGAAATCTATCTGAACGGCGTTGGCGATGCGTTCGACGAGAAGGGCGAGCTGATCAAGGAATCGCTGCAGAAGGTGCTGAAGCAATATGTCGACGCCTTCGCGGCCCACGTTCAAAAACACAACGAATAGGCCGAGGCCCTGCGGCCGCTCTTAGGGCTGCGTTAACCGGGCCGTCGCATCTTCCGAGGCCATGGTCTCTCGCAACCGACTCAAATCCGTGCTCACGGGGCTTGCGCTCTATGCGATGGCGGCGGCGATCGTCGGCTATTTCGGCGTCAACGCCTATACCGGCAAGTATGGGCTGAACGCGCGGCAGGAGCTCGATCAGGAGATCATCGCGCTGACATCGGAACTGGTGCGGCTGAAGCAGGAACGCGCAGAGGGCGAGCGGCGTGTCTCCCTGCTGCGATCCGACCGGGTCGATCCGGACATGCTTGACGAACGCGCGCGTTATCAGCTCGACTACGCCAATCCGCGCGATCTGGTTCGGACGGCCCGGCCGAACTGATCGTCAAATTTCAAAAACCTCAAAAATCAATTTCAAAAATGTCGCGCTGCACTGCGGCATTGCGAAATTGCTGCGGCGTCACGCAATCCTTTCATGACGGTTTGAGTTGGGATAGAGAGGGACTGCCTCTCTCCAATCTGGAATTGCCATGGCTGCACCGAAGAAAAGCGTCGTTAAAGAAACAGCGCAGGAAAAGCGGGGCGGAAAGGGAAACGGCTCCCAGTCCCCGCTCGAATTCACCAGGGAACAAGAACTGACGGCCCTGCGGGACATGCTGCTGATCCGGCGTTTTGAGGAAAAGGCTGGCCAGCTGTACGGAATGGGCGCGATCGGCGGCTTCTGCCATCTCTATATCGGCCAGGAAGCGATTGTCGTCGGCATGCAGATGGCCCTGAAAAAGGGCGATCAGGTCATAACCGGGTACCGCGACCACGGGCATATGCTGGCCACCGGAATGGAAGCCAAGGGCGTGATGGCCGAACTGACCGGACGCCATGGCGGCTATTCCAAGGGCAAGGGCGGCTCCATGCATATGTTCAGCAAGGAGAAGAATTTCTTTGGCGGCCACGGCATTGTCGCCGCGCAAGTGCCGCTCGGCACCGGCCTTGCTTTTGCCAACCGCTATCGGGGCAATGATTTTGTCAGCCTGGCCTATTTCGGCGACGGCGCGGCGAACCAGGGGCAGGTCTATGAGAGTTTCAATATGGCGGAGCTGTGGAAGCTCCCGGTGATCTTCGTCATCGAGAACAATCGCTACGCCATGGGCACGTCGGTGAAGCGCTCATCCGCGCAGACCGATTTTTCCAAGCGCGGTGTCTCCTTCAATATCCCCGGCGAGCAGGTCGACGGCATGGACGTCCGCGCGGTGAAGGCCGCCGGCGACAAGGCGGTCGCATGTTGCCGCGCCGGCAAGGGGCCCTACATCCTGGAAATGCAGACCTACCGCTACCGCGGGCATTCGATGTCGGACCCGGCAAAATATCGGACCCGCGAGGAAGTCGACAAGGTTCGCCACGATCAGGACCCGATCGAACAGGTCCGCAACCGTCTGCTGGCGGCCAAGATGAGCGAACAGGAATTGAAGGCCATCGATGCCGAGGTGCGGGAAATCGTCAACGCCGCCGCCGACTTCGCACAACACGATCCCGAACCCGATCCGGCCGAACTTTATACCGACGTCTATCGCTGAGCGACGGGTCTATTGCAGCCTGCAGAGTGAATTTTCTGGAGCCACCATGCCAATCCAAGTGCTGATGCCCGCGCTGTCACCGACCATGGAAAAGGGCAACCTGTCGAAATGGCTCAAGAAGGAGGGCGAGCCGATCAAGTCGGGTGATGTCATCGCCGAGATCGAAACCGACAAGGCGACGATGGAAGTCGAGGCGACCGACGAGGGTACGCTTGGCAAGATTCTGATCCCGGAAGGCACCGCCGACGTCGCGGTCAACACGCCGATCGCGACCATTCTGGCCGATGGCGAGAGTGCCGCCGATCTCGGCAAGGCAGCCGCGCCTGCAAAACAGGAGAAGGCCGCCGAGTCCGCGCCGCCTGCGCAAGCCAAAGCGGAGGCGCCCGCGCCGAAGTCGGGCGGCGCAGAAGAAAAGAAGGCGCCGTCGGCTCCTCAGGCCGTTGCCGAGCCCGATCCCGAGGTGCCCGAGGGCACCGAGATGGTGACGATGACCATCCGCGAGGCACTGCGCGATGCCATGGCCGAGGAGATGCGGCGCGATCCCGATGTCTTCATCATGGGTGAGGAGGTCGCGGAATACCAGGGCGCCTACAAGGTCACGCAGGGGTTGCTGCAGGAATTCGGCGCCAAGCGCGTGATCGATACGCCGATCACCGAACACGGTTTTGCCGGCGTCGGGGTCGGCGCGGCGATGGCCGGTTTAAAGCCGATCGTCGAATTCATGACCTTCAACTTCGCCATGCAGGCGATCGACCAGATCATCAACTCCGCGGCGAAGACGCTGTACATGTCGGGCGGACAGATGGGCTGCTCGATCGTGTTCCGCGGGCCGAACGGCGCCGCCTCCCGCGTCGCC
>DASSGM010000163.1:0-22857 GCA_035693465.1 Bradyrhizobium sp.
TGCCCGAACGGCACCTCGCGCAGGAAGAAGTAGCGCATCTGATCGACGCCATATTGATTGGCAAGATTGAAGGGATCGACGACATTGCCGACCGATTTCGACATCTTCTCGCCCTTGCTGAACAGAAAGCCGTGGGCATAAACGCGCTTTTGCACCGGAATGCCCGCCGACATCAGGAACGCCGGCCAGTACACCGCATGAAAACGGATGATGTCCTTGCCAATGATGTGCACATCGGCCGGCCAGTAGCGCCAGTGCGGATCGCTCTCATCGGGAAAGCCGACGCCGGTGATGTAGTTGGTCAAGGCGTCGACCCAGACATACATGACGTGCTCGGTATCGCCGGGCACCTTGACACCCCAATCGAAGGTGGTCCGCGAAATCGACAGATCGCGCAATCCGCTTTTGACGAAGCTCATCACTTCGTTCCTGCGCGAGTCAGGGCCGATGAAATCCGGCTGGCTCTCATAGAGCGCCAGAAGCTTGTCCTGATAGGTCGACAATTTGAAGAAATAACTCTTCTCCTCGACCCATTCGACCGGCGTGCCCTGCGGTCCGCGCCGCACGTTGTCCTCGCCGAGAATGGTTTCGTCTTCGCCGTAATAGGCTTCGTCGCGCACCGAGTACCAGCCGGCATAGTTATCCAGATAGATGTCGCCATTGTCGGCCATCCGCTTCCATATTTCCTGGCTGGAGCGATGATGCTGTTCTTCCGTGGTGCGGATAAACCGGTCGAACGAGACGTTGAGACGCTCATCCATCTCCTTGAATCTGAGCGCGTTGCGTGTTGCGACTTCCAATGTCGGCAGCTTTTCGACTTCTGCGGTCTGGATCATCTTCAGGCCGTGCTCGTCCGTTCCTGTGAGAAAGAAGACGTCCTTGCCGTCGAGCCGCTGAAAGCGCGCCAACGCGTCGGTCGCGATCGCTTCATAGGCGTGGCCGATATGCGGCACGCCGTTCGGGTAGGCGATGGCGGTCGTGATGTAGTAGGACTCACGGTGCAAATTGGTTGCGTTCGCCATAGTTGCGAAGGCCTTTCGCTCTTCAAACGACGTGTGATGATATAGACTGGCTAAACCGGCCTGTCAGCCGATCGCCTCCGCGAGCAGCCCGAACACCGAGAAAACCAGTGGTTTCCGCTCGAGATTGTATTCTGCGGTGTCGCGCGCGGCACGATTAATCTTTTCCCACACCTCCGCAAGCCGTGCAAGGCGGGGCAGATTTGCATTGGCACTGGCGTCGTCGGCCCGCAGGCGTTCGCTCACCCAGCGATCGACGCCGTCGATGAAGGCCGCCAGTGCCACCCGGTCGCTGGTACCAAGCGCGTCGCCGAGGGCATGGAGCTCGCGCGGATCGACCCGCGGCAGGGTCGCCAGCAACGCCGCGGTTCGCCGGTTAAGTTTTAGGGCGTCGCCGCCGAGCAATGTCAGGGCACGCGCGACACTCCCTTCCGCCGCCGCGGCCGCTTCCGCGAGCGCGGGATCGTCGATCGCGATGTTTGCGGCCTCGGCCGCGGCGCGGATGACGTCGTCTGTCGCGAGCGGCCGCAACTGCAACTTCCGGCAGCGCGACTGAATCGTCGGCAACAGCCGCGCGGGAGCATGGCTGACGAGAAGGAACAGCGATTGCCGCGGCGGCTCTTCGAGAATTTTGAGCAGCGCGTTGGCCGCGTTGGGATTGAGCTCGTCGACGGTGTCGACGATGCAGACCCGCCAGCCTTCGATCGCCGCGGTCGAGCCGAAAAACGAAATCGTCTCTCGGGTCTCATCCACGGTAATCACCGTTCGCATCACGCCCCTTTCGTTCAGCGTCCGTTCGAGCGTTAGCAAGCCGCCATGAGAGGCTGCTGCAACGTGGCGCGCCACCGGATCGACGGGATCGACCCAAAGCGTCTCGGCAAGTTGCACGTCGGAGGCTGCGGGATTGCGATGCGCGAGCACGAACCGCGCCATTCGATAGGCCAGTGTCGCCTTGCCGATGCCCTGCGCGCCTCCGATTAACCAGGCATGCGGAATGCGTCCGCTGCGGTAGGCATTCAGCAATGCCGCTTCGGCCTCGCGATGACCTGCCAAGATGCTGGTCTGACGCGGATGAACGGGTGCAATCTGCGGCTCAACCTGGCGGGCGCTCATACTGACGTAGCCACATTATCCGCGCCCGCTGTGAAGAAACGGTCGCGCAACGCGGTCCATATTCTCGCGGCCACAGCATCGGTGTCGGCATTTGCATCGATCAAAACGCATCGCTGCGGTTCGGTGGCGGCGATCTGCCGATAGGCGTCGCGCAAGTCCTGATGAAACTTGAGGTCTTCCGACTCGAACCGGTCCGGTGCGCCATCACCGCGGCGCTTCGCCGTGCGCTGCATGCCAACTTCTACCGGAACATCGAGAATGATGGTTAAATCCGGTTTTAGATCGCCGATGGTCACCCGCTCCATCGCATTCAAAACATCGGGTGACACTTTCCCAAGCCTGCCCTGATAGGCGCGTGTCGAATCCGAAAACCGGTCGCACAGCACCCATATTCCCTGATTGAGCGCCGGCTTGATAACGGTGCGGACATGGTCGTCGCGCGCTGCTGCGAACAGCAACGTCTCCGCATCGGGGCCTAACAGCTTGCCCATTCCGGACAGCACGAGATGCCTGATGATTTCAGCTCCCGGCGATCCGCCCGGCTCGCGCGTAAGGATGGTCCGCAGCTTTGCCGCGTTCAGACGCTCCGCGAGGATTTTGATGTGGGTGGATTTGCCGGATCCCTCGCCACCCTCGAAGGTGATGAATCGTCCCCGCCCCGAAGTCTTCTTGAACGCGGCTTCGGCCATCATCAGAGTTTCTCAGCGCCGGCGCGAAACATTCCGATCACGAGCTCGCTCGCACCATCGATCGCCCGTCGCATCGTCGATCCCCGGCCGATCGATTCCGCCGCATAAATCGGCGCGTCCACGGCGATGTTGGCGCCGCGCCATACCCTGACGACGCCGACCTTTTGACCGGACTGGATCGGCGCCCGTACCGGCCCAGTATAAACCACGCGGGCGATCAACTTATCGGTGCCGTTCTTGTGCACCATCACCTTGATCGGCTCGGGACTGGCGAGTTTCACCGAGCGGCTCTCGCCGCCAAACACCTTGGCGTAGCCGACCGGCTGCTGCGCCGCGAACAGGGTTCGCGCTTCGAAATTGCGAAATCCCCATTCGAGCATTTTCTTGGCTTCAGAGGCACGATCTTCCGGATCGTCAAGACCGTTGACAACGACGATCAACCGCAACCCGTTCTGCACGGCGGAACCAACCATGCCGTAGCCGCCCTCCTTGGTATATCCGGTCTTGAGCCCGTCACTGCCTTCGAGCGCGGTCAGCAGCGGATTGCGGTTCTGCTGCCGGATCTTGTTCCAGGTGAATTCGCGCTCGCCAAATAATTTGTAGAAATCGGGATAGGCCTGGATGATGTGGCGGGCGAGCTTTGCCAGTTCGCGCACGGTCATCTTGTTGCCGGGATCGGGCAGACCGTTGGAATTGGCGAAGGTCGATTGCGTCAAGCCGAGCTCGCGCGCGCGCTTGGTCATCATCTCGGCAAAGGTGCGCTCGTTGCCGGCGATGCCCTCCGCCAGCACCATGCAGGCATCGTTACCGCTCTGAATAACGGCACCGTGCAGGAGATCGTCCACGGCAATCTTGCTGTGGATGGCAGCGAACATGGTCGATCCGCCGGAGGGTGCGCCGCCCTTGCGCCAGGCATTCTCGCTGACCCGATATTCATCCGTGAGTTTGACGTCGCCCTGCTTGATGGCATGGAAAACCACCTCGGCGGTCATCAGCTTCATCATGCTTGATGGGGCCCTCAGCTCATCGGCGTTCTTCTCGAACAGCACGCTGCCGCTGGAGGCTTCGATCAGGATTGCGGTCGGCGCATCGCCGTCAAACCCCCCCTCCTCCTTCTTGGCGCCCTGCACGCTATTGTTGGCGGCGTAGACCAAACCGCCCCAGCCGACCGCGATGGCGATCAGGGCCGCAACCATGCTGCGCCACGAAGCTGCCTTCGCGAACCTGGGTTTGCGGAACGGTGATATTTCGAGTGCCATCGGCGCTGCCTTGAAGTCGGCGTTCTAACAGTTGGGGCTTGCGCGAACAACACGGGTTTTGCGGACTTCCCGCGAGCCGGTCCGATTGCGGCACCAGTCAAACACCCCTATCGTGTCGCATTGCGGCTCTTAAACAAAATCTCCGAAACAAGGCGGAAAAGCGATGTCATCCTCACGCACCATTTCCGCCAACGGGATCGAGATCTTTCTGCTCGAACAGGGCGAAGGTCCGCTGGTGCTGCTTTGCCATGGCTGGCCGGAACTGTCCTACTCCTGGCGGCATCAAATCACGGCGCTCGCGTCCGCGGGTTTCCACGTGGTCGCGCCGGATATGCGGGGTTTCGGCCGAACCAGCGCACCTGCCGATATCGGCGCGTACAGTATTTTCGATACGGTGGGAGACATGGTCGCGCTGGTCGCCGCGCTTGGCGAAAAGCAGGCGGTCATTGTCGGCCATGACTGGGGCGCTCCGGTCGCCTGGCACGCCGCGCTGTTCCGTCCCGATATATTCTCCGCCGTGGCCGGCCTCAGCGTCCCCCCGCCGCTGCGGGGCCGTGGCCGGCCGCTCGATACTCTGCGCGAAAGCGGCATCACCAATTTCTATTGGCAATACTTTCAGACGCCGGGTGTCGCCGAAGCCGAGTTCGAGCGCGATATTGGCTTGGCGATGCGGACCCTGCTTGGCCGCGGATTTTCCGATCCAGCCTCGCTGTTTGTCGAAGCGGGCAAGGGGTTTCTCAGTAATCCCAGCGCCGGCCGCCCATTGCCGACTTGGCTCAGCGAAGCCGACCTTGCTTATTTCACTGAGGCCTATCGGGAGTCCGGCTTCCGCGGCGGGCTGAACTGGTACCGCAACATCGATCGCAACTGGGAACTGACCGCACCATGGCAAGGCGCGCAAATCCATCAGCCGTCACTGTTCATTGCGGGATCGAAGGATTCAGTCATCACCGGCCTGATCGGTGCCAAACGCGTCGCCGACATGGAGCGGGTTCTGCCGAACCTGAAACAGAAGCTCATCGTCGACGGCGCCAGCCACTGGATCCAGCAAGAACGCCCCGTCGAGGTCAACGCGGCTCTGATCGCTTTTCTCAAGGAGAATGCGCTGCCGGAGTAGGTGCGGCTTAATAGAGCCCGCGGCCCGCCAACAATTCGCTGGGACCCCGCGGATCGACCGGCGCATAAGCGGAAACCGGCCTGACGCTCGGTGCGAAACGGTCATCGGCCTCATAGGAGACCGCGCGCGGATTCTCGACCATACGGCCGCCAGAGCGGGTGCGCCTAGAGGCTGACATTTCCGATGTCGCAGATACCGAGGCGAGGTCCGCCGACGTGTTGCCGAGGCTGTAGGGCCGCCCCTCGGGCATCGGAATTTCCCCCCGGATCGGACGGGCGGACGACGGAATTTCAGGGACAAATGGACGGGCTGAGGCGACCCGAACCATGGATGGCGATGGCGCCGGCATGCCGGTCCGCAAGGTTGCGACCAGCTGACGGTCGTCGGAACCTTCGAGCGGCGCCCGGCCGACATATTCGACCCGGACGCGCGCGACGCCATTGCCTTTGAATTCAAGCAGTTCGGCAGCTTTGTTCGAGACATCGATGAGCCGGTTGCCGTGATACGGCCCGCGGTCATTGACCCGGACGATCAGCGATTTGCCGTTAGAGAGATTGGTCACGCGCGCGTAACAGGGCATCGGGAGAGTCGGATGAGCGGCGGTCAGGGAGGCCATGTCGAACACCTCGCCATTGGCGGTCAGCCGGCCATGGAAATCGTTGCCGTACCACGAGGCCAAACCCTCCTCGCGATAATCGGTGTCTTCTTCCGGCACATAAACCCGGCCCGCCACCGTATAGGGCTTGCCGACGCGGTAGGTGCCGCCGCCCTTGGGGACGGGTTCGCCGAAAGCAACAACCCGGGGACTGGAGGAAACGCCGTATTTCGGATCGACCCGGCTGGCAAATTTCTCCGACGAGGCGCAGTTGGCGAGGACGAGGCATGTCCCTGCAGCGATGGCACCACGCGCCATCAGACTAACCGGATCTGACCTTCGAATCCCCATCCGCCCCGATTACCATTCCACCGGTCGCGTGACTACCAGAAGGCGCTCGCCGGCTATAGGCCGAGATGCGGCCCACCTCCGCATCAAGGTACGATGATATCGCAACCTGAACACGGCGGAAATGGGGAGAGCCGTGGATGATGAATCAATGGTTGCGCAGATGTGTTGTACGAAAGCATCAGTCGGGCCCGATTTTCGATCCGGCCCGGGAATCCTTTTGACTGTGTAAGGCGGCATGTCGTTCTCTCCCGGCCGGGGCGCAACGGATCTTTGCGATGATTGAGACAGTTACAGCTTTTCTGGGCCTGATTAGCGCCGGCATTTTCCTTGCCCACGCATTTGATGGGTTTCGTTCGAGGGTCTGACCTCGGCGCGACCACCCGCACGTCTTTCAAAGAAGCCGATTTCGAAAGTTTTAATGAATTCGGACCAGTGTCGAGAGTGGCAGGTGTATCATGCGTGACCATGACCTTGTATCTGACGGATTCCTCGCGCTAACGGCGGCCGGCTTTGTGCTGCTGTGCTCGAGCTTGCTCGCATTCGCGTTCGGCTAATCGACGCCGAACGATCGAGGATGCAGTGCCCGGCTCTCGAGGCGGAGCGTACCTCGCACGACATGGTCAGCGACATTCCACGAACAATCGATTGTTTCTCCAGACGTAGGCGGTAAGCACTGCGGCGGAATTTTCCTCAAGTCATGTGACTTGCTTCACAAGTGCCACGCGCGGGCTGAACTAGCATCGACAAACTGGTTCCCGTTCTCGGGGCGGAGCTTTGGAGGTCCCAAATGGCTGCTATCGCCAGGATCCTCTCCCGCCGGCTTCCTGTAACTCACAGTTCTGTCGAAACACTCAAGACCCTGGTCATATTTGCCGGAGCAGGCCTGGTGGTGTCACTGTTTCTGGCCGCGCGCGGCCTGGATATCAGCGTCGGATGACCCCCACCATCATCCTGCAGGGTTTTGCTCGCGATCCCGTGAGGTTGTTTCGTTCATTCGCGGCTCACGCAAATTCCTTGAACGAACCCGATGGGGCGAATCAGGCGCCCTGCGGCGCTTCAGCGCATTAGAACCGGATCGGCCACAAACGGCGCCGCCTGAATCCATTGCGAGGCCGGGATTTAGTGCCGTTTGTGTAACCGTTTTCCGAAAGACACGGCACCGCCTTGAGAGAGGCCCGCCGATCGCGCGAGCGGCGCAATCGTCCTTGCCCTCGCCGCCCGTTCGCGCTTGGATGTGACCGGGCTTGGGGGGAACCAATGATGCAACCTCGAGAGTCGGCTCCTTTGTGGGTGGGGCTCACCTTTCTGCTGATGATTGTCGGTACTGTGATGTACGCGACCGGCTACTTCATCGTCGAGGATCTCTTGACGTTCTTCAAATGATGAAGAGGCCTGCGATCAGCAGGATTCGCTAC
This sequence comes from Bradyrhizobium sp., assembly GCA_035693465.1. Taxonomy (GTDB): domain Bacteria; phylum Pseudomonadota; class Alphaproteobacteria; order Rhizobiales; family Xanthobacteraceae; genus Bradyrhizobium. Next base: position 7,559 of record DASSGM010000163.1, read on the forward strand.
GTTGATGCTGCCAGTGAGGTGATTGACGGGGTGGCGGTGCCAGCAGCGGCGGCTCGCCTCGACTTGGCGTTCGGCCCTGCTATAAGGCGGATTACAGTCCCGGAAAATCTGAGCAACAAATTCAGTAGCAAAGCGCTTTTCGGTGTCGAGGCGAAGGTGTTTTTCGCACGCGTATTAATGGTCTGGAAGGGTGGCCGAGTGGTTTAAGGCACCGGTCTTGAAAACCGGCGTGCCTGCAAGGGTACCGTGGGTTCGAATCCCACCCCTTCCGCCAGTATATTGTTCTCCTTACTTCGTCGTCGCTCGAAACGCGCCACCGATCTCCTATGTGCCTGTGTCCCTTTCTCTTTTCGGCAATTCCCCAAATTTGAAGCCCCGCGTTGGGGAAGCTTTGTGCCGGTTCTGTTCAAGTTTGGTGATCGCGGGCTTTCACGGACGCGCCGGTTATCTGGCGTCATGGCGTCCAGTTTATGAAGGCCGTTGCGCGATCAGGATCACCGGCTTGCCCTTTAAAACTTTCGACGAGGCCGAAGCCGCCTGCGACGCGATGCTGAAACACCTGACGAGCGACTAGGACTGCGTGAGGCCATCTACGCCGCCGCCCGATCTTCTTTGTCCGCCCCGCGCATCACGACCTTCATCACATCGTCCGGCAATGGCCGCTGCAGGCCCAGTTGATTTAGATCAAGCCCCTTTGCGCGAAACTGGTTGTCATCACTCGTGGTGATGTTTCGCGGCATCTCCTAGGAAACGGCCATGAAGTGGGTCTTGGTTGTTGTCGTGTTTGGCACAATGCCCCTCAAAACTGGACTGACCTTAAACTCTCGGCGAGTACTTAACGGCCGAAGAGGAAATGCGGGCGGAATACGTTCGCGCGTACAACCATTGGCTCTCTGAGACGAAGAACAATCAGGCGGAAGCGGGCTACCTCAGTACCCAGCAGTTCATGCGAACCCCGGATCGGGGTCGGAAATCGTGGGACGTGCATTTCCATATCACGTGGACCGTGATCACTAACTGTTTGCGGCCGAATGCTTGAAGGATTTCATCATGACAACGACAATCACGGCAGAACCTTCCGGCGGTTCAACGAAACAAGAAGGTGCGCTGGTTCGGATCGCAATCGGGTTCACGGCGTGGGCGGAGCGTTGGTTTCCCGACGCTTTTATTTTTGTCGCGATCGCGGTGGTAGTGGTCGCAGTTGCAGCCATTGCGAACGGCGCTTCGCCGGTTGCGGTCAGCGTCGCCTTCGGTAACGGTTTCTGGAGCCTAATCACCTTCACCATGCAGATGGCCTTCGTGGCGATCGGCGGGTATGTCGTCGCAACTTCCGCGCCAGCGCAGCGGCTGATCGGCTGGCTCGCCGATCTGCCCAAGACCGGCACCGGCGCCGTGGGGCTTGTTGCCTTCGTCAGCATCCTAGCATCGCTGCTCAACTGGGGACTGAGCCTGATCCTTGGCGGGTTGCTGGTGCTGGCGCTCGCGGCGCGGCGCGAGCTACGGATGGATTACCGCGCTGCGGGTGCTGCGGCCTATCTCGGGCTCGGTGCGACATGGGCCATGGGGCTGTCCTCGTCGGCGGCGCAATTGCAGGCCAATGCGGCGAGCCTGCCCAAGAGCCTATTGTCTATTAGCGGCGTCATCCCGTTCTCCGAGACCATCTTCCTATGGCAATCGGTCGTGATCACCGCGGTGCTTCTCGTGGTCTCGGTCGCAATCGCGATCTGGTCGGCGCCGGGACCCAACACGGCGGTGACCGCCGAAGCCATGGGCATCGAAGCCTCACGCGAGGACACCATCAACGTGGCCCCGCCGAAGCAGCCGGGGGAGTGGCTTGAGCATTCGCCCATCCTCACCGTCCTTCTTGCGCTGCTCGCGCTTGGCTGGGTGATCAACGAGTTTGCCCGCCAGGACTGGATGATCGCGATCTCGAGCCTCAACACCTACAATTTCATGTTCATCATGCTCGGCCTGCTGCTGCACTGGCGGCCGAAGCGGTTTCTGGCGGCCGTCATCAAATCGGTACCGGCAACGTCGGGCGTGCTGATCCAGTTTCCGTTTTACGGCGCGATCGCCGCGATCCTGACGCAGGCGAAGAACGGCGCCGGCGTGACAGTGTCCGACCAGATCACCCATGCCTTCGTCAACATGTCGACCCAACATCTCTATCCGCTGGTGATCGGCGTCTATTCGGCGATCCTAGGGTTCTTCATTCCATCAGGCGGAGGGAAGTGGCTGTTGGAGGCGCCCTACGTGATGCAGGCGGCCAACGATCTCAAGGTGCACCTCGGCTGGGCGGTGCAGGTGTACAATGCGGCGGAAGCGTTGCCCAATCTCATCAATCCGTTCTGGATGCTGCCGCTGCTTGGCGTCTTGGGCTTGCGCGCTCGCGACGTTGTGGGTTTCACTTTCTTGCAACTGCTGCTGCACTTGCCGATCGTGTTGTTCCTGTTGTGGGCGCTGGCCTACACGCTCGAATATCATCCGCCGGTGATCCCCTAGGGTGACCAACTTGCCGCTAGGTTCACTTTAGCGAAATCTTGATGCCGCTGATATTGGCAGCGAACTCCATCCCCGCTTGGGTCCTCTCAGGGCAATCGCCACACCTTTTTCATTCGTGAGATGAACGCCTCGTGCGCCGCCGACCAAGGCGCCACCACCACCGACAGCGCTGTAAGTGCCAGCAAAGTCGCTCACCTCACGTATACCTGAAGCCCACCCTTCCAGACGGCTGACGGATGCTCCAGCTGTGACACCCAGGCTGAGACCGGAAACTCTGAATGGATAGTCGCGGCCGCGATATGTCAGTACGCCGCTGCCCCCGCCGGCGCCCATCACCACGCCTGCCTTCACCAACTTGACTCGGACATAGCCGGGCGCTTGCGCGAGCGATGATGTCGTTTGAAGAGCAAGGGCGAAAAGCCCGATCAGCAAGGTTAACTGCAACCGACATCGCTTCAGCTTCCCGGCGTCTAAGGATTTGTCACCTCCACCTTCTTCCAGGTCTGATCAGGATCGAACAAGGAGATACGCTTTGCGATAACCGCGGTGCGTTCACCGAGATCCTTCTGATAGACCGTGCCCGCGTGATTGATCATGAGGGTCATCACACCGGAATTGCCGTACTCTGCGGGATAAGCAATCAGCGCGAAGCCGCCGATCATCTTGCCCTTGACGACGTAGTTCAGGGCACCGCCCGGCGCGTTGGGCCCCTGTCCTTTCAGTATCCGATAGTAGTAGCCGTGGTAGGGCGCGCCGCCTTCCGCCCCGATCTCGTAGCCTTCGGCCGCCGCCTGCGCCGCGAGTTCGCCGAGTGGACTCTGGTCGCGATCGTCGCGCCAGAACAGGCCATCCTTCTTGCCCGGACTGCTGGCAATGCGTTGCGCGTAAACACCCGCGCCATCACCGGTGCGGTCCTTGTCCGCATATTCGTTTTCGGCATCGACAAAGGCGAGACAGGTTTGAATGGCATCGAGCTCATTGCGCCCGATGCGACGATACAGGATCTCGAGGCGCCCAGCGGCCGAATCGAACGCCCAACCATCCCTGTTGTTGATCAGAGGGATCGGGAAGGGGAAGTCATCTGCACCCAGAACGAGCGTTGCCTTCTTGTTTCCCTCCGCCTTGATCGAATGCTTTGCTTCATATGCGGACAGTAAGCGCTCGCGCGTTTCCGCATCGGCGACGTCGTCGCCCGACTCAATGATGTCTTCGGCGTCCTTGCCAAGCACCTTCAGCATGGCCCTCTTCGTGCCGGTCTTGACCGCGGTGGCCAGCGCCGCCGCAGCGTCTTCCGGTGAAGGATAGGCCTGTTGCGCGTGCGCCACAGGGATCAGCAGCGCCAGCGTGATGATGGCGACGAAACTCGTCGCAGCGACGCGATCAAATCGGAGCGACGGGAATATGGTCATGGTGACATCTCCGATTGGGTGGGAATCCTTGCTCCGGTGGCAAGCCAGTCGCGATAGGTGCGGAACTTCAATCCGAGCTTGTCGTAGTAGACCCTGAGGTAACCGTCGCTGCCGCGCGTCACGGCTTGCGGCATCAGCTCTTGCACTTCCTGCGCCATCACGCCGACATAGGCCTCGCTGCCGCCTAGGTAGCTGAAGCGGTAGTAGCCGAGGCCATTGGCGAGGTGGCCGAGCAGGACGACGTCGTGTTTCAGCGCGATGTCAGAGCGTCGTCCACCACCGCCACCACCACGGAAGCCGCCTCCACCTCCCCGGAAGCCACCTCCGCCACCACCGCGCCCGGCAAAACTGGGCGCTCCGCCGCCCCGGGGACCCATACTTGCCATGCTCGCCCGGCCGCGGGCCGATTGCGCAGTGGCCGCCCTGCCCGATGACACGTTGATGGCGCCGCCGCGACCGCCGCCACCGCGCGCGGCGTTGCTGCCGCGATTGGCAGCCTTGGCGCGGTCACCGCCACCCTTTGCGTGGCTACCACCGCCTTTGGCGCGATCGGCCGTGCTCGGGCGATTGCCGCGATCAGCACCGGCGCGATCGCGTGCGCCCGCGCGGTCGCCGCCACGATCGCCGGTACGATCGCCCACGCGATCTCCCGGACGACCACCTGAGCCAACACGATCGCCCGCGCCGGGACGGTCCTGTCCAGGTCGGAGCACTTGCTGACCCTCGCGGCCGCGAAAATCCATCCGATTGCCGCTACCGGCACGCAGATTATTGTTGCCGAAACGCTGCTGAACATTCGAATTGCCGTATCGAACACCCTGGCGATGCGCCGGGTTGTGCTGCCAATTGTTCCCGATGTTGCTTATCTTGTTGTAGTGGTTGATGTAGAGGTTGCGGTTGCCCCAGTTGCATCCGCCGCCCCAGTAATTGCCCCAGCGGCCGATGGCCCAGGCTGTGCCAAAAGCGAGACCCGCCGCGATCACTCCCGCGCCGATATAGGACGGGTACCCGAAGTAATAGGGCGGGTAGGCCGCGTACGGCCAAGCCCCGTAAACGGTGGCCGGATCGTAGTGCGGCACATAGATCGTATTGGGATCGGCCGACTCGATCACGACCACCTGCTTGCTTTCCTGCGTTTGAACGCTGACTTTTTGCTGCTTGGTGGTGACCAGCTTTTTGTTGTCATAGGCCTTGGTGCGTAGACGCTGAATTGCGTCCATCACATCCGGTTGTTGCGCTAGCACGGCATCACCAAGATTTTTTGTCCAGTCGATCTTGTCGCTCATCATCGAAAGAACGTCGGCGGTGCTCGTCAGCGCCTTGACGCTGTCGTCCCAGGCCTGCTTCTCCACCTCTGTTTTCAATGCGTCGCCCTTGAGGTTCTTGCGCTCTTTCAGCCAGCGGTCGGCCTGCACCACTTCCAGCGGATAGGTCGATGCCGCCAGCACGTTCGCCAGAAGATCATCTGGGTAAAGCGCGATTGGTGCGACCAACGCTTCGAGTTGCTCTGGCTTCAACAACTGATCGCTGGGCTGAGCCCGGACAGCCGGCGGGCTATTGCCGGGCTCGCTGGTCTGCGCCACCGCAATGATCGGAGCCGAGATCAGAAACGCCAACGCAAGCACTATTTTTCCGATACTCAACATCGTTGCCTCCATAGGAGCCGCCGCATACAGCATCGATCCCGCATCCAGTGGAGCTTTGATCAAGATCAACGCTCCGCAGATTCAGAGAACCGGGCCCGATCGGCGCTGCAACCGGATACGCCGTTGGCCGAGATGCTGGCGGTCGAAATCAGCCAGTGAACCCCAAGACCAAGCCGATCTGCCGCGCTGCTGAAAGCGGGCTTTCAGGTTGCGTCGTTTACAGGCTCTTAGATCTGCGGACCCGATTGCGTGAGCTGTCGCTCCGCCCGAAAGACATTGCTGTAGAGATTGGCGATCCATTGACGCCCGCTCGATGTGACGTTGAGATAGTGGATGGCGGTCTGGATCTGCGGCGCGACGTTCGTCCAATAAAATTGCGGGTATTTGTAAACTATATCGGCCGATGTGTTATAGCCGAGCGTCTTGTTCAACCCGGTTTCCTCAAACTCATAGAACAGCGCATTCGCCTTTCTCATGTAGTTGGGGTCGCCAAGCTGACCAATCAGATCGGCCGCGCGCAATAACAGGCCTTCCTCCTCGTTCAAATCGTCCCCATTACTCGGCGAGGGAGCATAGGGAAACCGCGTATATTCGATTGCCCGCGCGATCCGGGGTGCATCAAGCAATTCCACCGAGTCCAGCCGCTCGATCACGAATAATTTGGAACGATCGACATGATAGGGAGCAAGCGCGGCGTCCGAGGCACCCAGCGGCAGCTGCACCGTTCGGCCGTTAACGTCGGCAACAAAGTGACCGGCAGCATCGCCCTGAACAACGCCACGAACATATCCGATATCATGAGTAAGGCACGCCAGAATGAAATTGGCGTAGTCGTTCGCGGTCGTCAGCCGTTGCAAGTGACGCCCGATCAGGATGTCATGGCCGACAAGCGTGACCAGCATCGAGTGTTCGATGTTGTGATACAGCGCATCGCTGTTGCCGATGCATTCCAGCGTAAGCTTGGCCGCGAATGGCAGAAGGTCGACGAGCTCGGCATGCGAGCCGCCGAACCGGCCGCGCGTTTCCGCAGCCAGGAACGTGCCCAGCGTTTGCGCCATCACCTCGGGGACCGTAATCAGCGTCAATGGCGACGAGACCTCGCGCTAACACCGCGTGTAGACTTGGCCGTAGGCGTTCACCACCTGCCGACAGCCCGCATAGGCGCCAGCAGCCGCTGCAGCCCCGCCATAGACAACGGCGCGACGGGTCGTCCTGCGGGCCACGCCGGCATAGCTCATCGGTGTCAGGGGTCGGCCGATCCGCGCCTGCGTCACGGAAATAAAAGCACCGTCGATCGTCGGTTTCTCGCTCCAGAGGAGTCCGCCCATGAAGCTTGCGACTGCCGCGACGAGTATGATCAATTTGCTGGGAGAGATGGTCATTTCTTTGCTCCTGCGGATGTGCCAGGGGGAAGCTCGTCGAATTCCATCATGATCTCGGAGTCGAGATTTGCTTTCATTGCGTCCGCCGGCGGCTTGAATACGAACGCCTCGGCATCTGCCACCGGCTCGGTCTTCCAGTCCTTGATCCTAAGCGTGTATTGCGGTGCACCGGTCACCGTCTTGCTGGTGATCACGTATTTTCGGGGTACAGGCCGCGCGCCGCTCTCGATCCATATCTGCCAGTCGGTATCGACCCCACGGAATGCCAAGTGCTCGCATTCGACGCCGTCGATCACCCCCTGTCCGATGTGCTGGGCTGCAATGACGTTAGACATCATCTCGTCATAGGCGTTGGACAGCAGCAGATCCGTGCCTGGCATCGCCGCACCGGATTTTGTCTGGATCAGGTCCACCAGTTGATCGATCGTACCGGCAAGTTCCGCTTGCGCGTATGCCTTCGCGTTATTGCCATAGATCGAGACCGTCTTGCCGTCATAAACCAATTCGACATCGGCATAACCGCCGGTACGCCTGATCCGCAGCTTGTCCGGCCTGGTGAGCTGGAGCTTTCCAGAGCTCGTGAACTGGACTTTTTCGAGTTCAGGGGTGACGACTTCGATGTCGCTGTCGAAGGTCGCCGAAATGGATTTCTGCGCGGCGGTATAATCGGTCATCGCCTTGAGAAGCTTCGCTGGATCATCCGCTCGCGACGATTGAGCCGTGGACGCCACGAAGATTGCGACTAAAGCGAGATTTGCCGTGCTTTGGAGCAATGTAAGGGCTTGTTGCTTGATATTCATGACGGTCCTCCATTGGAGGCTGCCATTTCATTGCACGCCACGGTGCTTTCTATTGATCTAAGTCAATCGCCGCCAACCAGTGGAGTCGCGTTCATTCGCTAGATTTGACAGCGGTGATACGTCACTTCCATTCCTTCCATGCCCGGAAACTCACGGGAGATGGTGTTGTCGTCGAGCACTTTAAGAAAGAACTGCACATTCGAGAGCATGATGCCCGACGCGCAGGCGACAACCAGGTTGATGGTTTGACTACTTTCCTTCCTCGATTTGATCGAGCAGTTCTCGAACTTGCCTCGCAGGCGATTGGCTTCCGCGATGAAGCCGCCGCCGTAGACGCCGGAGAAATTCGTGAAATTCACCTGGTTCGCTCGCCCTTTGCGCGCGAATACCTTGCCGCATTGGTCCGCGCTGGTGGCCCATGCGCCGGTGAGCTCGAAGGCGCTCAGCTCTTGCAGTGACAATAGGGCGGAGCCTGCCATCATTGCCGTAACAAGGACCAGGTTTCGAAGCGCAGGCATTGGCTTTTCCCTTGAACTTCCCTCAGTGACCGCTCAGCACCAGCGTCTTGATCGGCAACAGCAGAGCCTGGATCCGCAGCAGCAATGCGTGCACCAGCCCCACGCCGTCGATCACATGCAGAACAATGCGCTGACCGGCGCTGGTCTCTTTTGCCGAGATCGTCTCATGATTGCTGGTGTAGGCGTTGACGATGCAGCTGCTGCCCGGCGTAACTCCTTGGAGACCGCCCTTGTAGAGTGGCTCCAGGAACACAAGAATCGTACCTGGTCGCGTGGCGTTTTGCACATCGACCAGCTGCTCTCCGCCCCTGAATTGGCCGGCGGCGATGTAGTCCTGGACGGTGGTTATTACCATCGGAATGATCACCCATGGCTTTGAGATGCAGGTCGCTTCGGCCACCATGCCTTCCTTCATCACCTGGCCCTCGATCTGGCCGAAGCCGGCCTGCAAGACCCGCTGGCCCGCCCCTTCCGGTATGAGGACTCCGGCCGGCCGCATCAACGGATTGACAACATCACCGACGCGAAGGGTGAACTGCTCCACACGCCCGTCCACGCCGGCGCGGATGAACGTCTTGTCCAGATCCACCTGCGCTTGCGCCAACGCCGCTTCGGCACTGGCTTTCTCCGCCGGCAACAGCGTCGAAACCCGCAAGCTCGCGGATTGCTTTACGGCGACGGCTGCATCGATCCCGGCTTGCCGTTGGTTCACGAGGACCTGCAGCTTTTCGATGTCGCGCTGCGGCACAATTCCGGGATTGCGACGCTGCAACTCGCTCTTAACGTCCAGTTCGTCCTTGGCCTGCTGATGCGCGCTCCTTGCCTCCTGGATCTGGGCCTCGGCTTTCACCACCTCGGCGTCCGACGCTACCAGCGCGGCATCCACCTCCGCGACCTTGCGCTTGGCCGTCTCCAGTGCCGCTTCCTGCTTTGAGCTGTCTAGCCTGAAGATCACATCTCCCTTCGCCACCGGTGCGCTGACGCCGGCGTTGACTTCAGCGACGCGTCCCGACCCCTCGGGGAGGATCGGGATGGTGCGGAAATACAGCGTGGCTGTCGTGGTCGAGGGATGGAAATAGAAGATCATCGTGATCAGCGACACCGTGAGCATCAGGCAGCCCGTGATGCCCCACCTCAGCTCGTACCAGACGGAATAGAACGTGATCTCCTTGCCGAATCGCTTGCCTTGGACGTAGCGACGGTAAAGGTAGTCAGGCAGGATCGTCACAAGGGAGCAAACCAGGAGCTCAAACATCGCTCGACTCCCTGGCTTTCGTGGTGCCCGAATGCCTTGTCTCCGATGGCCCGGCCGGAGCTGTTGGCGGTGCAGATCCGGTTTCGGGCTGCGCTGTGCTGCCTTGGTCCGGCGCGGCGTTCGCGATCTTTTCGACCGAGCCGGCAATGCTGCGCAGCGGTGTCCCGAAATCGGGCAGATCGATCATGGCAAGCAACAACCCCGCCACCCAGAACAAATGGATGTGCGTGAAGAGCGACAGCAAGCCGAGAATGGCCACGATCTCGAACTGCAGCTTCTCCGATTTATGCGCCATCCGCTCCGGCAGACTGTGCAGACGCCAATAGAGCGTCCCCACCCACAACACGGCGGCCACCAGGAAGAGGCCCATTACGACCATCAGCACGTCGGTCTCGTTGGGCTGGGTGATGAAGAAGGGCAGATGATGGGGGGCCATCGGATGAACTTGCTCGCTCAACTTTTTCTCCCCACTAAGGATTTGGCCGTTCCGCCCACGTTGGGTGCGGATCGTGCGCGCTTTTTTGATCTGGATCAAGGGAAGGACCCTGACCCTGCCTAGCCTCGCGCCAATGATGGAACAGAACGGCCATTCAGGAGGCGTCAGCCATGCCCGCGAACATCGATGACCTGATCCCCAGCGCCAGCAAGATTCAGAAGGAGGCCGCGCTCAGGGAGGCCGAAAAGGCGGAAGAATACGCACGCGTTGCGGCCGCCGCTGAATCCGAGAAACGGGCCCTGATCGAGCGTCTTACCCGTCCGTCGGGCAAGTCGGAAGAGGAAAAGATCGAGCTGGCGTCAACCGTCATTCAGCGCGCCGTGCGAAACGGAATGACGGAAGTCCAAGTGTACCGATTCCCAAACTCGCTGTGCACGGACAAAGGCCGTGCCATCAATCAGCAAGAGGCGGGCTGGGAGAACACGCTGACGGGGATCCCAAAGGAAATATACCAGCTCTGGGCTGATTACCTCAAACCGCGAGGCTATCGCATCCGCTATCAAATCATCGAGTTCCCTGGCGGCGTGCCGGGCGACATTGGCATCACCATTACCTGGGGTGACTAAGGGTTCGGTCGGACCGAGAAGCAGTGGAAGCAGGAATATGGCAGCCGACGAGCCCGCGTCACGGATGAAACGCAAGGTCTATGAGAAGGAGCTGGAGAAGCTTCAGGTCCAGCTCTGTCATCTCCAGGAATGGGTGAAGGCAAACAAGCTGCGGGTCATTGTCCTGTTTGAAGGCCGGGACGCGGCCGGCAAGGGAGGCACGATCAAGGCAATCACGGAAAAGGTCAGCCCACGCGTGTTTCGCGTGGTCGCCCTTCCCGCGCCGTCGGATCGCGAAAAGACGCAATTATTCCTTCAGCGGTATATGCAGCATTTTCCGGCTGCCGGCGAGATCGTCATCTTTGACCGCAGCTGGTACAACCGTGCCGGCGTCGAATATGTGATGGGGTTTTGTACGCCTGCCGAGCACAAGCGTTTTCTTTCACTCTGCCCTCAGATGGAGAAGTACATCATCGAGGGCGGCATCATCCTGATCAAGCTCTGGCTTGAGGTCGGGATGGACGAGCAGGAGCGCCGATTCAGGGCCCGCATAGATGATCCGCTGCGGCAATGGAAGTTGAGCCCGATGGATACGGAATCCTACCGACAATGGTACGACTATTCGCGGGCGCGCGACCTCATGTTCAAGGCGACCAGCTCGAAACATGCGCCCTGGTACATTATCCGCTCCGATGACAAGCGCCGAGCGCGGCTGAACTGCATCTCTCATCTCCTGAAGTCGATCCCGTACAAGCGTGTGCGCCGCGACAAGGTGAGGCTGCCGAATCGCTCCAACAAGGGCCGCTACAATGATCAGGTCGGCCTGCGCGGGATGAGCTTTGTGGCGGAGCGATACTAGGCGACCCGGGCCGCGGTGGACGGAGCCCGGGTCGCCGCAAGATTACCTAAGGCGAATGTTGACACCGGCTACCGCGGCGGACAACTCAACGCCGACCTTTGGGCCGCTAAGCTGGAGGATTACCCCATTGGCGTTTTGCAACTGAACGCCCCCGGCGCCGCCGGCAAGCGCCCCGCCCGCACCGATAGCACTGTAATTGCCCTCGATCGAGGCGGGCCCCCTTAAGTTGAGTGCCCGTCCCACCAGTTTTGTGGTCGAGGCGCCGATCGTGGCGCCGACGCTCATGCCCGAGACGGTGAACGGATAGCGCTTGCCTCGGAACACGAGCACGCCCTCGCCGCCTCCGACTCCGACGATGAAGCCGCCCTTGGTGAAGACGACCGCGACCTGGCCGGTCTCAGCCCGCGATGGCGTGACAAACCCGGTCGTGCCGGACAATCCCAGCATTGCAAAGACAACAAAACGTACCCAACCCTTTCTCATCATCTCTTCTCCAAATATGATTGTGGGATTGCCTCTACTGTGCCAGGAGCGTCGCAAAATATCCGAACACGGTGAGCAGGTTGCCGGACACCGTGTAGCCGACAGGGAATCCGAGCCAGGGCACGGAGCTCTGGATTTCCACCGCGGCCTCGCGGCACGGGCCGGAATGTGATCGCGCGCCGGCAACGCCGCCCATCAGCACGGCCGGGTTGATCTTGAAGATGTGGTCATGTTTCTCCTTGCGAGGGTACCGGATGGTCACTCCTGCCCTCCCGTTCCCTTTGATCCAAGTCAATGGTCGAACTGTTTCGATACGAACTCGCCAAGCCACGGTGAATGCTGCACTTCGCAATGTAATAGGACATCAGGAATAGCCGGCTGTCGCCTATTGTCAGCGGAGGCTTCGGGTTTGATAGGCGTTAAGCCCGAGGACGCGTTCAGGATCCAGGCGGCCCTTCCTCGCGGAGATCGAATCGTTCCTTGGCCTTGCCCTCGCCCAGCACGCTATCGAGCGTCCGGAGCCACTCGCCACTGTCCGTCTTCTCTGCCAGTCCTTCCGCCCGTAGCAGATCACGCAACTGTCCATGGGCGCCGACGATGCAGAACGCAACGTGGCGGGACGCCAGTTCATCGTAGAGATCGTGCAACATACGCGCCCCTGCGAGATCGATATAGGGCGATGCCGAGAGATCGCAGGCAACCAGCTTGATGCCGGACGATTTTCGGAGCGCCGTCAACACCGTTTCCAGAATCGTTTCGGCATTGATGTAGAGCAGCGAGGCTTCGGGGCGGAACGCGATGACGCCGACCGGCCGCTCCACCCCCTCGTGCCTGGCGCTATCGGAATAGCGTCCCGTTCCGGGAAGCCGTCCGAGAAACGCTACGTTCGGCTGCGACGCGCGAGCTAACAGCAGGAAGATGGACGCAATCGCTGCCAGCAGGACTCCCTGCAAGATTCCAAGCAGGAGCACAGATACAAGCGCGATCGCCGCAGCGTAAAAGTCGATCCGGCTGATCCTCCACATGCGGATGAGCGCACGGAGATCCACCAGCTTGTACACGGCGGCAAAGACGATGGCGGCCAACACCGCTTTCGGAAGATTTGTCAGCAATCCCGTGAAGAAAAGCAGGCACAGCGAAAGCGTGATCGAGCAGAACACCAGTGCCAGCGGCGTGCGCGCTCCTGCCGCGTCATTCACGGCGGATTGTGACAGGCCGCCGGCGACGGGGTATCCGTGACCCAGCGCCACCGCGACATTCGCGGCGCCCAGTCCAAGAAACTCCTGTCGCACATCAAGACTGTACCCATGCTTGATCGCAAAGCTTCGGGCCGCCGACACGCCCTCGATATAGCCCAGCAGCAGACATCCGGCTGCGAGGGGAAACAGGTCTTCAAACTCCAGCAGGCCGAACGTGGGCAACGCGAAAGCTGGCAATCCTTCCGGAACCTTCCCGGTGACCGGTATCCCGAGTGACGGAAGACCGAAGATCGTTGCCACGAGGATCGACAACGCCACCACAGTGAGACCGACCGGCCTGCCCGGCAGAGACCGTTCACCGACGAGCAAGAGCAGGATCGCAACGACTCCAATTGCCAATACGAGCAGGTTGGTGTCGCCCAGCTGACCTGCAAGCCGGATCGCCCGGTCCAAGAAGTTGTGGCCGCCACCGGCTACGCCGAACAGGCCCGGCAGCTGGCTCATGATGATCGTCAGCCCCGCTCCCGCCTTGAAGCCGACGAGAATGCTGTCGCTGACCAACCGGACGAGAATGCTGAGCTTGAAAAGCCAGGCGATCAGGCAAAGCAGTGCCACGGCACATGCCGAAAGACTCGCGATCTGCGCGTATCGCATCGCGTCCCCTCCGGCCAGAGATCCGACGGTGGCGGCAATCATGAGCGAGATCGCAGATGTCGGGCCGACTGCAAGCTGGCGCGACGATCCAAGCAGAGCATAGCCTATGCCGCCCAGCATATAGCCGTAGATGCCGACCTGGGGCGGCAACCCGGCAAGGCCCGCATAGGCCAGCGACACTGGGATCGCATAAGCGGCGAGTGTCACTCCGGCAACCGTGTCCCGGCGCAGCCAGGAAGGTTCGTATTCGGCAAGCCAAGTCAACGGAGGAAGAATCCGCGCCCAGCCTGTTCCCTGCATCGAGCGGAACTTCATATGCGTTACTCGTTGCGTTGTGCCTCGCAGCGCAGCAAGACGATCAGCAGTGCTACCACGGGCAGGCCAAGCGCCAGGTCCGGGATGTCCTTCGTTGCGTAGGCGCCGACAGCCGCCCCTATGCCAAATGCGACGCACAATGCTGCGAAGATACCGGGGCGGCGAAGCGAGCCAAATTGTCCGGAGACGACGGCGAACAGTCCCTCGATCGCCTGGCGCATGTTGCCGGTGATCATCACCGAGCTGTAGGCCACGCCTTCAACTTTGGTGAAGACTGCGGTCTGCATGGCGGCGACAAACGAAATGCCAAGAGTGCCCGCGAGATCCGGCAGCCGATTGTGCAGAATTCCGATCACGATCAGCAGTGCGATTTCAATGAGCGTGCTGATCACGCTCGCCCGATCCCCTATGGTACGGCGCAGCCACGCGGCGATTACGACGCCCACGGCGAATGCTATGATCGGAGGAACGAAGTGAAGCGCCTCATTCCACTGGCCCGCCGTTCCGTGCACCCAGAGCAGAACCAGGTTCGCCGTCTGTGCATTGGCCATCACGCCATGGATGATCCAGGTATAGGCGTCGAGATAGCCGCCGGCAAAGGCGAGCAGCAGCGCGATCTGCACCGTTTCGTCGCGGCGTATAGGCGGACTGGCGGCAATTTCCAGAGAACTCATGTTCGAGACGTCGGGTGTCGCGGGTCCTGCGGGCTCATAAGCGATACCTTCTCACCGGCGGTGATTGATCTGGATCAAGCAATTTTCCGGGTTTCGGGGACTCAAATCGATCCACGATCGAAGGAACGCCCGAGGGAAATGCGACCATGGATACCGTCAGGTGGATGATCGCCACCGCGCCGGAAATCTTCCTGCTGCTGGCGGTCGCCTTACGAAGTCTGGTAGCTGCATTACTGCTGCTTCTCGCCAGCCCGATCACCCCGTCGCGCGCGGACGATCAGGCTGCATCCCGCCGCATCCAGGAAGAGATCTGGGCGCTGCCGCTGCCGCTTCCAATGTTTGCCTATCTAGTTCGACCGGTCGGCGACGGGCCGTTCCCGCTCGTGATCATGAATCATGGCGTTTCAATGAATCCGACCGACCGCAGCTTTTTCCCGCTTGTGGAATTTCGGGACGCCGCCAAGTGGTTTGCCCAACGCGGCTATCTCGTGGTGGTCCCCGTCGGCAGCGGATACGGCGCATCTGCCATCGACATACCTGAGCATGGAATCTACGGCCCGTT
>DASSGM010000164.1:0-7890 GCA_035693465.1 Bradyrhizobium sp.
AAGCTCGGCTCGCCGAATACCTATGTCGACTACGCGGCGTCCAAGGGCGCGATCGATTCCTTCACCATCGGACTCGGCCACGAAGTCGCCGGCGAAGGCATTCGCGTCGCCGCGATCCGGCCCGGGCTGATCGATACCGAAATTCATGCGAGCGGCGGCGAGCCTGACCGCGCCCAGCGCCTCAGTCACATGGTGCCGATGAAGCGCGTCGGCACCGCGGACGAAATTGCCAACGCCATCGTCTGGCTGATGTCGGACGATGCCTCCTACGTGACCAGCGCCATTCTTGATGTGTCGGGCGGGCGCTAATACCTGTCACAGTCTTCAGCTACAGGACTTCAATCATGGCCACTTACGATCTTGTTGTCATCGGCACCGGTCCGGGCGGATATGTCTGTGCGATCCGCGCGGCGCAGCTCGGCATGAAGGTCGCCGTGGTCGAGAAGGATGCAACGCTCGGCGGCACCTGCCTCAATGTCGGGTGCATGCCGTCGAAGGCGCTGCTTTATGCGTCAGAGATGTTCGAGGAAGCCGCGCACTCCTTTGCGAAAATGGGTGTCAGCGTCTCCGCCCCAAAGCTCGATCTTCCCTCGATGATGAAATTCAAGCAGCAGGGCATCGACGGCAACGTCAAGGGCGTCGAGTTCCTGATGAAGAAGAACAAGATCGACGTCATCAGCGGCAGGGGAAAAATACTCGGTAGCGGCAAGGTCGAGGTCGCCGGCAACGGCGGCAAGACGCAGACGGTCGAGACCAAAAACATCGTGATCGCCACCGGCTCCGATATCGCACGGCTGAAGGGCATCGAGATCGACGAGAAGCGCATCGTGTCGTCGACCGGCGCGCTTTCGCTCGACAGGGTGCCTGAAAAACTATTGATCGTCGGCGCCGGCGTGATCGGGCTTGAACTCGGCTCGGTCTGGCACCGGCTCGGCGCGCAGGTCACGGTGGTGGAATTTCTCGATCGCATCCTGCCGGGCAATGACGGCGAAGTGGCAAAACAATTTCAGCGCATCCTCGAAAAGCAGGGTTTTGCGTTCAAGCTCGGCGCCAAGGTCACCGCCGTCGACACCTCGGGCAAAACCCTGATCGCGCAGATCGAGCCGGCCGCGGGCGGAAGCGCGGAAAAGCTGGAGGCCGACGTGGTGCTGGTTTCGATCGGCCGCGTTCCCTACACCGAGGGTCTCGGCCTGAAGGAAGCCGGTGTCGCGCTCGACAATCGCGGCAGCGTGCAGATCAACGCGCATTTCGCCACCAGCGTGAAGGGCGTGTACGCCATCGGTGACGTCGTCGCCGGGCCGATGCTCGCCCATAAGGCCGAGGACGAAGGCGTTGCGGTTGCGGAAATCCTCGCCGGCCAGGCCGGGCATGTGAATTACGACGTGATTCCGAGCGTTGTGTATACCACGCCGGAAGTATCGGCGGTCGGCAAGACCGAGGAAGAGCTGAAGCAGGCCGGCATAGCCTATACCGTCGGCAGGTTCCCCTTCACCGCCAATGGCCGTTCCAAGGTCAACCAGACCACCGAGGGATTCGTGAAGGTTCTCGCAGATGCGAAAACGGATCGGGTGCTTGGAGTCCATATTGTCGGCCGCGAGGCCGGCGAGATGATCCACGAAGCGGCCGTCCTGATGGAGTTTGGCGGTTCCGCCGAGGACCTGGCCCGCACCTGTCACGCCCACCCAACCCGTTCCGAAGCCATCAAGGAATCCGCGCTTGCAGTCGGCAAGCGCGCGATCCATATGTGAGCGACGCCCCTGGGGAAGGACGGGCTGGGACAACCCTCATGATGCGCCGCCTTCTTCAGCCGGTCTGGGTCTTGCTTGCGGTCATCTTCCTGATCGAAGCCTGGCTGTGGGATCACCTCGAGCCGATCGTGGCGTGGTTCGTCGCGCTGATTCCGCTGCGCGCCTTCAAGGCATGGCTGGCGGAGCGGGTCGATGCGCTTTCGCCGGCCATGACGCTGATCGTATTCATCGTGCCGGTGATTCCCCTTTTCCCGCTGAAGCTGGTGGCCCTCTGGCTGCTAGCTCATGAATATTGGATGACCGCCGTCCTCACTTTCATCTTGGCAAAATTCCTGGGCGTCGGCGTCGCCGCTTTCGTCTTCGACGTGACGCGGCCGAAATTGCTGGAGATGGAGTGGTTTGAGAAACTCTACGAGTTTGTCATGGCTTTGCGGGCAAAAGCCGCGGCGCTGGTTGATCCAATCAAGCTTCGAATCAAGCAAGCGTTGCGCGGGGCCGGCGACGGCTGGTCGGCAAGGATGCTGCGGGTGATCCAGCGCTTTCGCAAAAGCGTGCACGAAGCGCGCTAGGCATGATCCGGAAAAGCGGCACCCGGTTTTCCGAACAGATCATATTCCCAGCACAAGCTCTCACATCAGATGCACCGCATGCGGCGCGAACAGGCCGATTGCGGTGAACACAAGCCCGGCAAGCGCCAGCAGGCCCGATATCCAGGCCAGCGCCATCATGCCGGTGATGATGGTTGCGGAAGCCAGCACGATGCCGATCTGAAACGCAGCGGAGGCGATCTCATAATGATGATATTTCGCCAGCGCGAGCTCGCGTTCGTGTTCGGCATGCTTGGCGCGCTCGGACAATTGCTCCGAACCTTCGCCGGTCTCGGGCTCGGAACGGTAGCGCGCCGCGGTCTTCTGCCATTCCTCGATCTGCTTTTGCAGCGCCGTTTTGGCGGCTTCGTCGCCCATGAGCGCGAGGCTTAGTCTGGCCTCGTCCGACACTGTCTGTACCACGGTGCGGCGGATGGTCTTAGCCTGAAAGAACGCCCAGAGGTTCGAGGCTTCGACGTTCTTGCTGATAGCTTCGGTCTGGGCGCCCTTACCCAGCGTTTCCGACAGCGCCAGAAACAGCGCGATCACGGCGATCAGCAGCGCGATCTTCCTGTTCTCGCTGGAGGCATGCTCGACGTGCTCCGCATGCTCCATGCTTTCGTGTGCGCTCATGATTCTCTCCCGCTTGATTAACGCCACGATTGACCGAATGGTCCCATCTGCGCAAGAGGCAAGCGGATGTGACGGGACTATATCGGGGCTAAAGCCATGGCGCTTTCGAGCGAAGCGGATACCGGTTCGCGTAAAGAAAAACGCGTCAACAAGGAGATAGAGCCCTGGTTCTGATTCAATCTGAACCGAACCGGTTCCAAGCGATCTCAGGCGCGGGGATGCGCCGTTTTATAGACTTCCAGCAGCCGCTCGCTGTCGATGCCGGTATAGATCTGCGTGGTCGAGAGCGAGGCGTGGCCGAGCAGCTCCTGGATCGCGCGCAGGTCACCGCCGCGGGTCAGGAGATGGGTGGCAAACGAATGCCGCAGCGCGTGCGGTGTGGCGCTGTCGGGCAGGCCCAGCGCGCCGCGCAGCCGCGCCATTGTGAGTTGAATGACCCGAGCCTTAAGCGGGCCGCCTCGGGCGCCGACAAAGATCGGGCCATGGGGCGGCAGCGGATGCGGACAGATCGCCACATAATCCTGAACCAGCGCCAGCACATTTTGCAGCACCGGCACCATGCGGGTCTTGTTGCCCTTGCCGGTGACGACGAGCACGTCGCCGGCGCCAGGCAAAGGCACGTCTCGGCGCTTCAAGCCGAGCGCCTCCGAGATGCGCAAGCCTGATCCGTACAACAGCGCCATCACCGCGGCGTCGCGCGCAAGAATCCAGGGATCGCGGGTCTCTCCGGCGCGCTCATCGGCGTCCGCCAAACGCTTGGCCGCGGCCATCGGAACCGGTTTTGGCAGGCTCTTTCCGACCTTAGGCGCACGGATCGCCGACAGCGCCCCGACCTTGCCTCTGCCTTCCTGTTCGAGGAAGCGTGCGAACGAGCGCAAACCCGCGAGTGCCCGCATCAGCGAGCGCCCGCCGATGTCGCGCCCACGCCGCATCGCCATGAAAGCCCTGATGTCAGAGGCCTCAAGCGCTGCAAAATGGGAAAGCGTCACCTGCTCGCCCCAGTGCTCTCCCAGAAAGCCGAGACACTGGCGGACATCGCGGGCGTAGGCTTCCAGCGTTTTCGGCGACAGCCGTCGTTCGCTGCGCAGATGCGACAGCCAGCGCGTCATCTCCCGCGCGATGCCTTTGTCGGCGCAGTCGAGTTCGATGGGTTGAACCGCGGGGGCCGGTTTTGTCATAATTGTCTTGGGGCACAGGATGATTCCCGGTGATTATATCGCACCCCTTTCGTTTACCGTTCGCTAACTTGCGAAAGCAGCTGCGCCCGCACTGGTCCCGACCGGCCCGCGGTCCTAGGTTAGCGCAGGCCTTGCGACTGAGAGCCTGATTCTCCAATCGAGCTTGCATCTTCAATGGACCATTCCACGCGTGCCAGCACCTCAGCCGTATCGGCGGCGCGCGTCGTCGACGTACTGGTCCCGGTCGCGCTCGATCAGACCTATTCCTACCGCGTGCCGCGCGGCATGGAAGTGTCGCCCGGCGATGTGGTGTGCGTGCCGCTGGGGCCGCGCGAAGCGGTCGCGGTGGTCTGGGCGGACAACGCCAATCCCGATCCGCGCCTGCACAATCGCCTCAGGGAGGTCAGCGAAAAGCTCGACGTGCCGCCGTTGCAAGAGGAGCTGCGCGCCCTCGTAGATTGGGTCGCCAACTACACGCTGTCGGCACGCGGCATGGTCTTGAGAATGTGCTTGCGGATGGGCGAACATCTCGGCCCCGAGCGGGTGCGGATGGGGGTACGTTTGATCGGCGCGCCGCCCAAGCGCATGACGCCGGCGCGGCGCCGGCTGATCGAAGTGTTGTCGGACGGTCTGTTGCACGGCAAATCCGAAGCGGCGAAGGAAGCCGGCGTCAGCGCCGGCGTGATCGATGGTCTGGTCGATGAAGGCACGCTGACGACGGAAGCCATGCCGCGTGCGCCGGCGCCGCCTGCGCCCGATCCGTCGTTTTCAACGCCTGAGTTCTCCCGCCAGCAGCGCACAGCGGTGGATGCAATGCGCGCGTTGGCTGCGAACGGCAGTTTTCACGTCGCACTTCTCGATGGCGTCACAGGCTCCGGCAAAACCGAAGTTTATTTCGAGGCCGTTGCGGAAACTGTCCGCCGCGGCAAGCAGTCGCTGATCCTGATGCCGGAGATAGCACTGACGGGCCAGTTCCTCGATCGCTTCGCGCAGCGTTTCGGCGTGCGTCCGCTGGAGTGGCATTCCGAACTAACCCCGCGCACAAGGCAACGCAACTGGGCCGCGATTGCGGCGGGCGAAGCGCCCGTCGTGGTCGGCGCGCGCTCCGCGCTATTCCTGCCCTATGCCAATCTCGGGCTGATCGTCGTCGACGAAGAGCACGACCAGGCCTACAAGCAGGACGAAGGCGCGCATTACCACGCCCGTGACATGGCGGTGGTGCGCGCGCATATCGCGAAGATTCCGATCGTGCTGGCGTCGGCGACGCCGTCGGTCGAAACCGAAGTCAACGCCCGCAAGGGCCGCTACCAGCGCATAGTGCTGCCGTCGCGGTTCGGCGGCCAGCACATGCCGCAGATCGAGGCCATCGATCTGCGGCGCGAAGCGCCGGACCGCGGCCGCTTTATCTCGCCGCGGCTGGCGGCGCAAATTCAGATCGCGGTGGAACAACGTCAACAGGCCCTGTTGTTCCTGAATCGCCGCGGCTACGCGCCGCTAACTCTGTGCCGGGCCTGCGGGCATCGCTTCGCCTGCACCATTTGCGACGCCTGGCTCGTCGATCATCGCTTCCGCCAGCGTCTGGTCTGCCACCACTGCGGCTTCTCGATGCCGCGCCCGGATGTCTGCCCGCACTGCGCGGCGGAGCAATCGCTGGTCGCGGTCGGCCCTGGCGTCGAGCGCTTGCAGGAGGAAGCAGCCAGCCTGTTTCCGGAAGCGCGCACCATGGTGCTGTCGAGCGATCTGATCACCTCGATCGAGACCATGCGCAGCGAGTTGAACGAGATCGCGGAGGGACGCGTCGACATCGTCATCGGCACCCAACTGGTGGCCAAGGGTCATCATTTTCCGCGGCTCAATCTCGTCGGCGTGGTCGATGCCGATCTCGGCCTCAGCAATGGCGATCCGCGCGCCGCCGAGCGCACCTTTCAGCTGCTCAATCAGGTGATCGGGCGCGCCGGGCGCGACCAGGGCCGCGGGATCGGCTACCTGCAGACCCATCAGCCCGAGCATCCCGTGATGAAGGCGCTGGTGGCGTGCGACCGCGAGGCGTTTTACGCCAGTGAGATCGAGGCGCGGGAGCGCACCTTCTATCCGCCGTTCGGCCGGCTCGCCAGCCTGATCATCTCCGCGGGCGATCGATCCAGTGCGGAGAGCTTTGCGCGCAAGTTGGCCGCGATCGCGCCGATCGACCAGCGGATCCAAGTGCTGGGACCGGCCGAAGCCCCGCTTGCGGTGATCAAGGGCCGCTATCGCTTCCGCCTGCTGGTGAAATCGGCGCGTGGCGTCGACCTGTCGGCCTATTTGCGGGAGTGGCTCGCCGCCGGCCCAAAGACCAAAGGCAATCTCAAGCTCGAGGTCGACGTCGATCCGCAAAGCTTTTTGTGACCGCCGTCATTCCGGGATGGCGTGTAAGCACCGGACCTCATGTGCAATGGCACATCGGGGAATCTCGAGATTCCGGGGTCGATGCGGAGCCTGTCATCGGGCCGCGGTTTCCGCGGAACCGTCGGCATCGCCCGGACTCACGAATCAAAAAAAGCCTGCCGTCATGTCTGACGGCAGGCCGGTTTCGGCATGCAGCAAGTTCCGCGGCCGCAATGGACGCAACCCTTACCGAAGCTGAATGGATTTAAGAGGCGCTGAAACCGCCTTAGGAGACGACCTCTGCAGTGACGCGGCCGACGCCGGCACTGGTCAGGCCGATCGCGCGGGCGGCGCCCGTGGACAGGTCAAGCACGCGGCCGCGGACGAACGGGCCGCGGTCGTTGATGGTGACGACGACGCTGCGGCCGCCATGGGTCACCCTGAGCTTGGTACCGAACGGCAGCGAACGGTGGGCCGCCGTCATGGCGCTCTGATTGAAACGCTGGCCCGAAGCGGTCTTGCTGCCGGATTCGTTGCCGTAAAACGAAGCCATCCCCGAGAAGCTGTGTCCCGAGCCCGATGACGGGGTGACCGCGGCATTCGCATCACGCCAGGAAGAGCTGACGTGGTGAGAGTGGCGGTGATGATGTCTGGATTTGGCAGAGGCTTCAGTAATGCTCCCGCCGATCAAAAGAGTTGCGGCACCAATAGCGAGCGCCGTGCGCCACCGGGTTACATCTCCCGGTGTTAGATTTTTAAATTTCAGCATATTAGCAGTCCCTCGAGATAGTATTGCCACATATGTGGCAAGTGGAACCCCCGTCCCGTTTTGAGTGGCTGCCGTTTGGTGGGCTAATGAGGCGTAAACGGGGCAGTAAATCCCCTATGTTCCACGCTGAAACATCTTGTTACTGAAACAGTTAATCCATCCCTTTTTTAAAATACTGCATAGTTTTGGGAAGATATACTTTCTTGTTACTTGTCAATACTGATCACGAAAGTTATGGCCGGGGATAACGGGGTCGTGAGCAAGTAATGCGGTCAAGGCAATTGTTCGGGCGGAACCGCCTTGGCGGCGGATAATTCATGCGAGCCATGCATGATGGCTGGAACAAATGTGCCGCGCGCTGCAGCTGCAAAGCGCCCTCGATGCCGCGCCGAGTTTCGCCGCGGCGGATGGTTGAAAATATCGATTGGTAATCGGGGCTAAGTGAGATGCGACAAGGCATCGCCAAGCGACGCCGTCGTGTTGCACCTGCGCTCTTGCTATGTTAGCAAAGCCGCGATTTTAACGGTTCCGGTACGCGCGTATCGGTCGAAAATCGAAGTCCCGCTTGAATTCCAAGGGCTTGGATCGCTAGGCGCCGCATCGTGGCGACG
>DASSGM010000165.1:0-2538 GCA_035693465.1 Bradyrhizobium sp.
AGAAGAAGCCTCCTTCGAACAGCCGCAATTCGGTCTTAGCCGCTGCATCAGGGCGCTTCCGGGAAACACACATGAAAAGACTTATTGTTGCAGCGGTGATATTTTTGACGTTTGTCCCGACGGGAGCATTGGCCCAGGAACGTGGCGGTGACGCTGCATTGGGAGCCTTGTCGGGCGCCGTGGTGTTCGGCCCGGTAGGGGCGGTTGCGGGCGCATTGGTTGGATATACGGCCGGACCATCCATTGCTCGTTCCTGGGGATTGAGAGGATCCAGCCGGCGCGACAGCCAATCGCGAGTGAAGACCCGCGCAGCGGCACCTCGAGCCGCAAACCCTCGGGTCGTCGAAAATGGACCGGCGCTCTCGGCAGGCCCTTCGCCGCTGCCCGTTCAGACGCCGGTAGCGCCGCCTGCCCAGGCGCGGGCGGCCCCGCCCGTGCAAACCCTCGAGTGAGGATAGGGAAATCGGGTGGTCCCGTTGGAGCCAGACCGGGCTTAAGGGTTCTGGCGGCGGTTGCCAAAACGCCGTCAGCGAACGGCAATGCTGGCGACCGGAACCGCTCAAGAAACCATCGGTGGGTGGCTCGGAACAACGGCGTCTTGCGGTTCCGGCAACGTAGGCGTGCGGTAACCTTGACGAAAACATTGGTTGGAATGGCGCGTCCGGCGTCCTAGATGAAGTAATGTGCCGTTTTCTGAACATTTCAGGAGGCCTCGAAATGGTCCTGAAGTATGTTGGCGCCGCCATCATCTGTACGACGCTGCTGGCATGGAGCAGTTCGTCGATCGCGGATCAATATCGTCCCGACGAGTTCCTCCGTCTCGACCTTTCCAAGGCACTGCTTTCGCCGAAGCCGCTCGGGCCTCCGTCCCAATTCGAGCCGGTTCAGGTTCAGGCAAAGGCGGATCGTGGAACCGAGCACGCCTCCGCGCGCGCGGAATCCACGGCCGAGCCCAAACTCATCAAGACCAAAAGGATCGTGATTCCCAGAACCAGGGTTGCGCACATGCATCCGGAGAAGCCGCGCGGCGCAGCTCGCACGAAACTCGCGCGACGACACGGCAATCCCCTGGACGCGCAAGCGTTCGATACGCGGATCCAGGTCTGGCCATGCAAGTCGGGCGGAATCTGCAACTGGAAGCGGTAGGACCATTGAGTTCCGCGTGGGCCGCCTTTCCGGCGTTCTTCGGCCGCGTCGATATCGACGGTCACTCCGGCATCATGACCGTGACACTGAAGGACGTCGATGACCGGGCGCTATGGTCGGTCGATATCGAGCCGCGCCCGGACGCGCGGCCGGGAAGAATTCTGGCGCAGCACATCTGAGCGATTTGCGGCTTAAGGAGCGGCTCAGTGCGCCACGATCAGGTAGCCGCCCAGCACCAATATCATCGACAGTAGAATGAGCGCGCCGACTACGCCCACGATGATCGCGGGCAGTTGGTTCGCCTCCAGCCATCGGCGTAGTGCCCTGACCATCGTAACTCGATCTTGATTTGGACAGCGCTGCGGGCAGACTATCTAACTCCTGATACGCTGTCTCTTCCCTCTCTTCAATCCAACCTCCGTTCACACGGCCTCGCCAGTCGCCTATCGCGGCGGTCTTAGATCTTCAGGATTCAACATGGAACATCTGCAAACCCAGGGCGTCAGCCTGCCGCGGCTCGGGCTCGGCACCTTTCGCATGCAGGGCGAGCTCTGCCGCGCCGCGGTCGAAAGCGCGCTTGATCTCGGCTACCGGCATATCGACACCGCCGAGATGTACGGCAATGAGGATGCCGTCGGCGCCGCCATCGCAGCATCTGGTGTCGCCCGCAAGGATCTGCACGTCACCACCAAGGTCTGGCACGAAAACCTCGCGTCGGATGCGATCCGCAGGGCGTTCGATTCCAGCCTGAAGAAGCTGAAGCTCGATCATGTCGATCTTTATCTGGTGCACTGGCCGTCGAGGAACATGAATCTGCCGGCGATCTTCGAAACCTTGCTCAAGCTGAAACATGAGGGCCGCACCCGCGCCATCGGCGTCGCCAATTTCAACCTTGCGCTCTTGAAGACCGTGGTCGAAGAGATCGAGGCTCCGATTGCCTGCAACCAGATCGAGTACCACGTGATGCTTGATCAGACCAAGGTAGCCAAATATCTTGCGGCGAAATCGATTCCGCTGGTTGCTTATGCACCGCTGGCGCAGGGCAGGGCAGCCTCCGATGAAACGCTGATTTCGATCGGCCGCAGGCATGGCGCCAGCGCGGCGCAAGTGGCGCTGAAGTGGCTGCTCGACCAAGACGGTGTTGCTGCGATCCCGAAGGCGTCGCGCGCGGAAAGCCAGCAGGCCAATCTCGACGCGCTCAAACTGAAGCTCGACGATGAGGACAGGAAGGCCATTGCGGCGCTGCCGAAGGACAAGCGCTTTGTGAATCCCGGTTTCGCGCCGGCCTGGGATTAGTCGTTGTGACGGGTCAAAAAAATGGCCCCTTGCGGGGCCATTTCCATGTCGTCCTCAGTAGACGTGATGACGCTTCTTGACAATCACCACCTTGTC
>DASSGM010000166.1:0-21537 GCA_035693465.1 Bradyrhizobium sp.
TGCGCGAGGAGTCGGTATCATAACTGCCGAAGTCGGAATGTGACACGAAGGCGATCTTGGGCTTGATATTAAAGCGCTGAACATGGATCGCGGCCAGAGCCGCCATTTCCGCGAGCTCTTCCGCGCTCGGGTTCGGTCTCACCTGAGTATCCGCAATGAAGTAGGCGCCCTTGCTGGTGATCATCAGCGCCAGCGCGGCAAAATCGCTCACGCCCGGAAGGAAGCCGACGATCTCGCGCACGTGGCGCAGATGGCTCATGTAGCGGCCTTCGACGCCGCAGATCATGGCGTCGGCTTCGCCCCGGACCACCGCGAGCGCTGCGATCACGGTTGCGTTGGTGCGCACCACAGTGCGCGCGGCATCGGGCGTCACGCCGTGGCGGCCGGCGATGTCGATGTAGGACTGAACATAGGATCGATAGCGCGGATCGTCCTCGGGATTGACCAGATCGAAGTCCTGGCCGGCCTTGATGGCGAGGCCGAACCGCTTGATCCGCGCTTCGACCACCGAGGGACGCCCGACCAGGATCGGCCGCGCCAGCTTTTCCCCGAGCACCACTTGCGTCGCGTGCAGGACGCGTTCGTCCTCGCCTTCCGCATAGATCACCCGGACCGGCTGGGTCTTTGCCTTGGCGAATACCGGCTTCATGACCAGGCCGGAGCGGAACGCGAAGCGCTCCAGCTGTGCCGAATAGTCGTCGAAATTTGCGATTGGACGCGACGCGACACCGGATGCCATGGCCGCCCTCGCAACCGCGGGCGCAATGCGCAGGATCAGCCGCGGATCAAACGGGCTCGGAATCAGCGACCCGGGCCCGAAGCCTTGCGCTTCGCCGCTGTCAAAGCCGGCCGCGGACGCATCCACCGGTGGATCGCGCGCGAGCTGCGCAATCGCGTCGACGGCGGCCTTTTTCATCTCCTCGTTGATCGCGGTGGCGCCGACATCGAGCGCGCCGCGAAAGATGAAAGGAAAGCACAGGACGTTGTTGACCTGGTTGGGGAAGTCGGAACGGCCGGTGCAGATCATCGCGTCGGGGCGCGCCTTGCGGGCTTCGTCCGGCATGATTTCCGGGTTCGGATTGGCCAGCGCCATCACCAACGGCTTGTCCGCCATTTGCTTGACCATGTCGGGTGTCAGCACATTCGGCGCCGACAGGCCCAGGAAAATGTCTGCACCGCCGATCACGTCCGCCAGCACGCGCTTGTCGGTCTTCTGCGCATAGACGGACTTCCAGCGGTCCATCAGCGTTTTGCGGCCCTCATGCACCACGCCATCGATATCGACGACCCAGATGTTCTTGCGCTGCGCGCCCATCGAGACCAACAGATTGAGACAGGCGATCGCCGCGGCTCCGGCGCCGGAGGCGACGATCTTGACGTCTTTGAGATTCTTGCCATTGAGCAGCAGCCCATTGGTGATCGCGGCGGCGACGATGATGGCGGTGCCATGCTGATCGTCGTGAAACACCGGGATTTTCATGCGCTCCTTTAGCTGGGCCTCGATCTCGAAGCACTCCGGACCCTTGATGTCCTCAAGGTTGATGCCACCGAATGTCGGCTCCAGCGCGGCCACGGTTTCGACCACGCGGTCGATGGTGTCGGCGGCGATTTCGATGTCGAACACGTCGATGCCGGCGAACTTCTTGAACAGAACCGCCTTGCCTTCCATGACCGGCTTTGATGCCAGCGGGCCGATATTGCCGAGGCCGAGCACCGCGCTGCCATTGGAGACGACCGCGACCAGATTGGCGCGGGTGGTCAGCGATGCGGCTTCCGCCGGATTTTCGGCAATCGCGGTGCAGGCGGCAGCCACACCCGGCGAATAGGCCAGCGCAAGGTCGCGCTGGTTGGCGAGCGGCTTGATCGCCTGAATCTCAAGCTTACCCGGCTTCGGGAACCGGTGGTAAGCAAGCGCCGCCGAATGGAGGTCTTCAGAATAGGACGACATACGTTCCCCCGCGGGCTGCCTCGACCCCGAACTTGATTGTTTCGGTGGCAGGTTTTTAGGTTTGCGGCAGATTGAGCCGGATGTGAAGCTCGCGCAACTGCTTCGGCGTCACCTCCGAAGGCGCGCCCATCAGCAGGTCTTCGGCGCGCTGGTTCATCGGAAACAGCGAAATTTCGCGCAGGTTTGTCGTGCCGCACAGAAGCATGACGATGCGATCGACCCCGGCCGCCATGCCGCCATGCGGCGGGGCGCCGTACTGGAAGGCGCGGTACATGCCACCAAAGCGCTCGACCACATCCCTCTCACCATAGCCGGCGATCTCGAACGCCTTCACCATCGCCTCGGGCCGGTGATTGCGGATACCGCCCGAAGCGATCTCGTAGCCGTTGCAGGTGATGTCGTATTGAAACGCCTTGATGGTCAGCGGATCCTGGGTTTGCAAGGCCTCAAGGCCGCCCTGCGGCATCGAGAACGGATTGTGCGAGAAGTCGATCCTCTTCTCTTCTTCATTGTATTCGTACATCGGAAAGTCGACGATCCAGGCAAGTTCGAACCGCTCCTTGTCGATCAGGTCCAACTCCTCGCCAAGCTTGGTGCGTGCCAGGCCGGAAAATTTCCAGAACTTGTCCGGATCGCCGGCCACGAAGAACGCGGCATCGCCTTCCTTCAATCCCACAGCATCGCGTATGGCCGCCGTCCGTTCCGGGCCGATGTTATTGGCGAGTGGACCTGCCCCCTCGCCCCCTTCGCGCCACATGATGTAACCGAGTCCGGGCTGCCCCTCGCCCTGCGCCCAGGAATTCATTCGGTCGCAGAACGCGCGTGAGCCGCCGCCCGGCGCTGGGATCGCCCAGACCTGGTTCTTCGAATCCTCAAGCATCCGCGCGAACACCTTGAAGCCGGAGCCCCGGAAATGCTCCGAGACGTCTTGCATGACGATCGGATTGCGCAAATCCGGCTTGTCGGTGCCGTACTTGCGAAAGGCTTCCGCGAACGGAATCCGTGGCCAGTTTTTCGTCACCGACTTGCCTTTTGCAAAGTCTTCGAACACACCGGTGATGACCGGCTCCATCGCGGCGAATACATCGTCCTGGGTGACAAAACTCATCTCGACGTCGAGCTGGTAGAACTCGCCCGGCAACCGGTCGGCGCGCGGGTCCTCGTCGCGGAAACAGGGCGCGATCTGGAAATAGCGGTCGAAGCCCGACATCATCAGGAGCTGCTTGTATTGCTGCGGCGCCTGGGGCAAGGCGTAGAACCTGCCCGGGTGGATCCGCGACGGCACCAGGAAGTCGCGCGCGCCCTCCGGCGAGGACGCCGTCAGGATCGGGGTCTGAAATTCGAAGAAACCCTGATCCTTCATACGCTTGCGCATGGCATCGACGATCGCGCCACGGGTCATGATGTTTTGGTGCAGCTTCTCGCGACGAAGGTCGAGGAAACGGTATTTGAGCCTTATATCTTCAGGATATTCCTGCTCGCCAAACACCGGCAGCGGCAATTCACCTGATGGCCCCAGCACCTCGATTTCGCTGACATAAAGCTCGACCTCTCCGGTCGGCAATTCGGGATTGGCGGTGCCTTCCGGGCGGCGACGCACCTTGCCGTCGACCCGAACCACCCATTCGGAGCGAAGCCGTTCGGCGTCCTTGAAGGCTGGCGAATCCGGATCGACCACGCATTGCGTAAGCCCGTAATGGTCGCGCAAATCGATGAACAGCACCCCGCCATGGTCGCGGATGCGATGGCACCAGCCCGACAACCGAACGGTCTGGCCGATATCGCTCTCACGGAGCGCGCCGCAGGTGTGGGACCGGTAACGATGCATGGATATTCCAAAACCAGATGTCGGAGGACGGATAGCGGGAGGCCAGGCTGCCCCTGCAAAGAGCGTCAGGGTTTACCCGAGGCAATCCCGCGCGGCAACCGAGTGGGCGCGCTGACGTGGGCCTTCAAGGACCGGCCGCAAACCCGCAAAACTCATGGAAAAACAACGGACCCTTTCGGACCGCCCGAACCAGCAATCGATTGTCTAATCCTGACGCATGCCTATCTTGAGGCCATGACGGTTCATTTTCCCTTCGAGCATACCTATGCCGCGCTGCCGGCGAACTTTTTCGCCAGGGTCGTGCCGACGCCTGTCGCGTCGCCTCGGCTGATCAAGTTGAACCGGCCGCTTGCCACTCATCTCGGTCTGGATCCGGACCGGCTCGCCAGCCCCGAAGGAATCGAGATCCTCGCCGGAAAACGCGTTCCCGAGGGCGCTGACCCGATCGCGATGGCCTATGCCGGGCACCAGTTCGGCCAATTCGTTCCCCAACTCGGCGACGGCCGAGCCATCCTGCTCGGCGAGGTGATCGACGCGGACGGCATCCGCCGCGACATCCAGCTCAAGGGGTCCGGCCCGACGCCGTTTTCCCGCCGCGGCGATGGCCGCGCCGCGCTCGGCCCGGTCCTGCGCGAATACATCGTCAGCGAGGCGATGGCGATGCTTGGCATTCCAACCACGCGCTCGCTCGCCGCCGTGATGACCGGCGAGAGCGTGTTGCGCGAGACGCCGTTGCCTGGCGCTGTTCTCACCCGCGTCGCATCCAGCCACATTCGCGTTGGAACCTTCCAGTACTTTGCGGCGCGTGGCGATACGGAGGGCGTGCGTCGGCTGGCGGATCACGTAATCGGCCGGCACTACCCGGATCTGGCGCTTGCCGACCGCCCCTACCATGCCCTTCTGGACAGCGTGATCGCGCGCCAGGCCGATCTGGTCGCGCGCTGGCTGCTGGTCGGCTTCATCCACGGCGTCATGAATACCGACAACACCTCGATATCGGGCGAGACCATCGATTACGGTCCATGCGCCTTCATGGACCACTATGACCCCGCCAAGGTGTTCAGCTCGATCGACGAACTCGGCCGCTATGCCTACGCCAACCAGCCGCGGATCGCGCTCTGGAACCTGACGCGTCTCGCAGAATGCCTGTTGCCACTGCTTGGCGATGAAGACAAGGCCATCGAAGAGGCGCAGTCCGCGCTCGGCAATTTCGTGGAGACATTCGACGCCACCTACCAGGCGGGCCTGCGAAAAAAGCTCGGTCTGTTCACGGTGCGCGACGACGATCGCGCGCTCGCCCAAGACCTGCTCGGCGCGATGGCCAAGAACCAGGCTGACTTCACCCTGACGTTCCGACGGTTGAGCGACGCTGCGCTCGCTCCCGCTGATGATGGCAAGGTCCGGGAATTGTTCGCTGATCCCAACGCCTATGACGAATGGGCGGGACGCTGGCGGCAACGGATCGGCGACGAGCCGCAAGATCCCGCGGCGCGGCAGGCCGCGATGCGCTCGGTCAATCCCGCCTTCATTCCGAGGAATCACCTGATAGAAGCGGTCATTGAAGCCGCCGTGAACCGGGACGATTTTGCGCCATTTGAGGAGATGCTCGCGGTATTATCGAGGCCCTATGAAGACCGGCCCGAATTCGCGCGCTACGCGGATGCGCCCGAGCCGCATCAGCGAGTGCTTCGGACGTTTTGCGGCACGTGAATCGTTAACCCTTCACTCAACATTCGCCAGGGTGATTCGCGCCGACTGCCAGCAATTAAGGAATGGTCAATTGCTTCCCCACAAATCTAGCGGTTTGTCAGGGGGATTGCCGTGGACGCGTTGGTGTTTGAATTCATGGGACTAGCGATGCTGGCCCTTTGTGTTGTCGTGCTCGCCGTGCCCTCGCGGCGGCCGCCTGCCCGGCACATCCGCGAACACTGACTGTTCCTTCCAGCGGGAACGGATTGACTGATCCGGGCGGTCGTCGGATGCATCGCGATGGCTAAAGTCCTGGTGAAAAGTCCCTGTCAGGTGGAAATGCAAGGCGCAAATTTGCGCCAAGACCCTTGACATATCAGCGCTTTCGGCAGAACGCCGTTTCGGAAAGCGTATGGACCGTTCATGGATCTGATTACCACAACTTCGGAACTAGCCGCAGCATGCGCGCGGCTCGCCGAACACCCGGTCATTACGGTCGATACGGAATTCCTGCGCGAGACGACCTATTATCCCCTGCTCTGCGTGGTGCAGATGGCGAGCCCCCGGGAGGCCGTCGTCATCGACACGCTGGCGAAGGGCATCGACCTAAAGCCGTTCTTCGAGCTAATGGGCAACGAGAAGGTGTTGAAGGTTTTCCATGCTGCCCGCCAGGATATTGAAATCGTCTGGCATCAGGCGGGGATCGTTCCACATCCGATTTTCGATACCCAGGTCGCCGCCATGGTGCTGGGTTATGGGGATTCCATCGCCTACGACCAGCTGGTCCAGCGCATCACCGGCCATCGGCCCGACAAGACCCATCGTTTCACCGACTGGTCGCGGAGGCCGCTGACCGAGGAGCAGATGCACTACGCGGTCTCCGACGTCACCCATTTGCGCGAGGTGTTCACGGCCCTGGATGCCGATCTCAAAAAACGAGGTCGCAACGATTGGGTGAGCGAGGAAATGGAGGTCCTGACCTCGCCAAAGACCTACGACTTTCACCCGGAACGCGCATGGGTGCGGCTGAAGACACGGGTCCGCAAGCCCAAGGAGCTTGCAGTGCTCATGGAGGTCGCGGCATGGCGCGAGCAAGAGGCGCAAAGCCGCGACGTTCCGCGCAGTCGTGTACTCAAGGACGATGCGGTCGGCGACATTGCGACCCATGCGCCGACAAGCCTCGAGCGGCTGGCCAATTTGCGTTCGCTGCCGAAGGGTTTTGATCGATCAAAATGGGGGGCTGATATCGTGGCTGCAGTACAACGCGGCATCGCGCGCGATCCCGCCAGCTTGCCGAAAATCGAAAGGCCGCGCGGCAATTCAAACGGCGCGGCGATCGTCGAGCTTTTGAAGGTCTTGCTTCGGATGACGTCGGAGCGCCATGGCGTCGCCAGCAAGGTAATCGCGACGGTCGACGATCTGGAACAGATTGCGGCGGACGATCATGCCGATGTAGCCGCCTTGCACGGCTGGCGCCGCGAGCTGTTCGGCGAAGCGGCGCTGGCGCTGAAACATGGCCAACTGGCGCTGGCAATCGAAAAGGGCCGGGTTGTCAAGGTCGATCGAACCTAGCCTGCGAACGCGGATCAGACCGCGATCCTGCCGCTCGCTTCGATAAGGTCGACGCTTTCCTGTATGCCGGCATAGTTGCCGATGACCCTGACCACCGCCAGCTTGTAGGAAACGGGATCGCCAACGCCAGGGCGCCTGCAGGCAACGGCATCTCTGACGACCTGGTAACGGTGGCTGCGATGAAACCCGTCAACGACAGTCGACAGAATGGTTTCGTCGAGGGAGAACCCCAACAGCACGCAACGAATGTTTTTCATATTGGACATGTAATCGGCGAACCGCGTCGAACTGTAGGCCGATGGCAGCGGATGCTCGAAGGCAAGCTCTCCCGGCCTTGGCTTCAGCTCTGCGATCCAATCGGTCAGCTTCGACGCCGGATTGAACCACGCCGCCTGAGCGATGCGTTTCAAATGCATTACCGGCCAGAGATTTTCGCGCCAAAGCGTCATCAATTCGAGACAGCGCGAGGTAATCGCCTCGGCGTCTGTGATGACGTGGCTGCGACCTTCGGTGACATACTCGGTCTGAAGATCGGCGCAGATCAGGATCGGCGGATCCTCATGCATGGAAGCTGTCATGTTCGATTTCAAATCATGTTCCGGCCAAGGCCGCGGTGCGAAGCGGAGATGACGCCGCGCGACCCGACGAGATATCGAGAACGCCGGGCCTGTCCCAATCGCCCTCCGGTCGAATGATCACGTAGGGGTCGCTGTCGAGCGTGATGGCATCGGGACCGGGCTCGATGTCGAGGACCATTTCGGTGTAGGAGAAATCAGAGAAAGTGATCTTGCGGTTGTGACCGAGAGGCTTGGCGCCGAAATGCGCCCAGAAGTCGACGAGCCGGTCTTGCGCCTGACCATAGATCTTCTTGAACCCCTTGCGCTTGATGTAATCGACGCTCGCCTGCACCAGCTTGAACGACACCCGCGAGCGCCGGAACTGATGCCGGACCGCGAGACGCTCGACTTTGGCGAACTCGCCAAAAAATCGCACCCGAAGGCAGCCCGCAGGTTCGGTCCCGACAAATCCAATAAAGTGCGCCGCGACCAGATCGTTGCCGTCGAATTCTTCCTCGATCGGACAATCCTGCTCGGCGAGGTAGACGGCCGCGCGAATGGCGGTAACCAGCATCAGATCGTTGGGGTCGCGCGCGATCCGGATCGAGATCGAGCGCGGGTTCGGGTTGGCCGATAACGGGGGTCTAGTGCCGTGCATCTGCAAAACTCCTTACTGAGAAATTCGATGCCGGCACATTCGGCGCAGCACGCTTCCAGAGCCGCTCATAGCTCCAGAGATCGGGCTGGTAACTCGGGATCGGCGTAAAGCCTATCGCGATCAACAAGTCGCGGCCGGCCGGCGTCGAGGGCTGCGCGAAATAATCAGCGCCGAAAAATCGGGGCTTTCGCAGATACTCCGCGACGTTTCCCAATCCGACGACAGCGCGCCCATAGCCTGCCAGCGCCCAGACATAAATAGCCGATACCTCCTCGTCGGGCCGCGCCAGAAACTCGCGACTGGGATTTTTCAGATCGATATCGTCGAGCAAAAGCGCGTCATGCCCCCTGCAATTGAGATACAGGAATGCTATTCCGCCCAGCAGTTTCCCCGCACGTTCAAACGCAAAAATCGACTCGGGATCGTCACGCAAAAATTGCGCGAGACCAGCTTCCGAGGCGTTGACCCCGGGGATTTCCCGCCGTGCAATCGCAACCAGATCGACCAGCTGCCGGCGCGTCGCCGGACCGGCTGTGATTGCGGAGGTGGGCGAAAGCCTGTCCAGCTCATGTCGAGCGGCGAAATCGCCACTTTCTCGAAACATTTTCTGCATTTAAGGTCCCCTTATGTGTAACGATTATCATACCTGAGAGGGACCACGGGTATGCATCAACATTTGCATCGGGGTGCTGCATCAACGCAGCACAGGAAAACCGAAGATACCCTCAATGCGTCATGGGAGGATTTACGAGCGTTTCTTCTGTGCACGCGTCATCAGAGCTTCAGGAATGCCGCGGAAGTCCTGGGACTGACCGGCACGACGCTGATGCGCAAGATCGACAGGCTTGAAGAAGAATTGGGGTTCAAGCTGTTTTTGCGCGACCAGTCTGGCTTGTCACTGAGCGATGAAGGACGGGCTTTGCTGTTCGACGTCGAACAGATGGAGCGCCTCAGCTTCAATATCTTTCGCCGCGCCTCGATGTCGACGGATACAAACGGCACGGTGCGTGTCGCCGTGACCGAGGGACCCGGCAATTTCTGGGTGCTTCCCCGGCTGATCGATTTCCAGAAAACCTATCGCAAGATCATGGTCGATCTTCGTTGCGCCATGGAACAGGCCGACGTATCGCGCCTGGAGGCGGATATTTCGATTCAATTTGAGCGACCGACAAACCCTGACCTGATCGTGACGAAGCTCGGCAGGCTTCACATTTATACCTTCGCGTCGAAGTCCTATCGCGATGCCTATGGGCTGCCAAAATCTATTGCGGATCTCAGGAATCACCGGATCGTCAAGCAACATGGCGCGCAGCTTGACGATACCGGCTATGCACGAATTTTGGGACTGGAATCACTGGAAGGGATTGTCGGCATATCGACCAATTCCAGTGTCGCGGTTCTCTACGCTATCGAGCGAGGCGCCGGCGTCGGATTTTTGCCGACGTCAGCAATTGCGCTTGGCGCACCTCTCGTCCCCATCGATCTTGGGATCAACTACCACATGGATTTGTGGCTTACCTATCACAAGGAATTTCGCAGCTCCGATCGCCACAAGATCGTGGTCGAATGGCTAAAGAGCATCTTCGACCCCAAGGCCCATGCGTGCTTTCGCGATGAGTTCATTCATCCCAAAGACCTTATACCGCTGATGGTCAGCTCGCGACAGAATTTCGGGCTCCAGGGATACGCCGCGCCAAAGCCGTTCTGAACAGCGGGTGACTGCCGAACCCGGCGCACAGTTGCGCAGCTACCATTTCAACTCGACGCCGACCGTCCCCTGGTGAGACTGCATCGCGGCGCGAAATTTGCCGTCATAGTTGAGATAAAGCCGCGCAGTATTGCTCAAACTGAGCGACGCAGACCCGCCAGCATCGGCGCCGTATCTGCTTTCCCGGATCCCCTGCACGGCGATGCTCTCGGTGCCAAGGCTCACCGTGACCGAACTGAGATTCTGCGAGACATTGTCGACGAATTTGCCGTAGGCGGACAGATCGAAAATCTTTTGATCGAAAATCCAGTAATGTCCGATCTCTGCACCCAGGAGGATCCGTGAACGCTCCACCGTTGCAGCGCTTGCCATGACGGGATCAAGCCCGCCCAGTTCCTGAAACGATGCCGTCGAGGCGCGGACGTATTCGAACGCCGCCTTCGGCACGATGCGGCTCTGCTCCAGGCTCCAGTAGTAGCTGAGCTCGGTCAGCGCGCCGTCGATGTGGGCGTTGTAGTCGGCGCGGACAAAACCTGCCCCGGTATCCCTGCTCGAATTAACTTTTCCGAAACCATGCACCAGCGCGATGGCCCAGGTCCATGGACCCTTGTCCACCGAGGCGTTGGCGCCGATCTGGGTGAGATCGAGAGTTGCCGCCTGCAATGCTAACGGAACGTCGATCTTGGTGCGGCTCTGGTCAACCGAAACGCCGACATTGACGCCGGGCGCAAGGCGCGCGCCGAGCCCTCCGACGCCGCCCCAAGTCTGGCGCCGATCGCCGACGAAATAGCCCTGCGCGCCCGTCCTGGCCCAGATTCCATAGGCCTCCGCCCAGGTTCGAAAACGCGGCACGTCCGTCGCTTCGGACGCGCCGCCGCCCCCCGGATTGTTGCGCAGCGCGCGACCGAACCCGTACGACGCCTGGTTTCCAAGGCGTTCCAGGAAATTGCTGCCGAGATTCGTCACCGCCGCGCCGGCCGACAAGTCGAAATTGGTATCTGTAGGCGATGGCGTCGGCGGCGGTATTGGCGGCGGCCGCGGAGCAATCTGCGCCCCTGCGGGCAGTGTCGCAGCGGCAACGGCCAGCAGCATGCCGAAAACGGTGGCAACCGCCCCTGCAAGTGTGCGGCCCGTCCCGGTCTTCTTTGCTCGCAAAGGCCGCGATAAGCAGCGCATAAATGCTATTTCCAGAAGGAGGTTCAACTCGGCAAAAGTGTAAAAATCCCCATCGGCCAGCGCCGATTTGCCCCCAGTTCTCAGGGAGCGTCAATCAGCCTCGGTTGTACGCGAGCAGGGTTTAGCGGACATTGTTGTTCCGCTGCCACAGGTCGCGACGAGTGATCTCACCGCGGGCCAGTTTTCCTGAAGCGCGCCCGAAGCTTGCTAACGCGCAAATTTCGTGTTGCAATATCAGGCACAATCGGATCTAGGCCGTTCGACTGTGCGTTTCGCGACTAAGAAGTTGAGCAGATATCCCGAAGCCCGCTTGTGGCGCGGCACGCAAAAAGCGTGGCCGCGTCTTTTTTACGTCTAGACTAGGAGACAGGCGATGCAAAAAGGCACCGTCAAGTGGTTCAACCCGACCAAGGGTTATGGGTTCATCAAGCCGATGGCCGGTGATAAGGACGTGTTCGTCCATATCTCGGCGGTCGAGCGTGCTGGGCTCACAACCCTCAACGAGAATCAGGTTATCGAATATGACCTTGTGGAAAATCGCGGCAAAACCTCCGCGGAAAATCTGAAGGTCTCTTAAGCTTCGTCACGATCCGCGCAAGCAATCCTGATGCACCCCCGGCCCTCGCCGGGGGATTTGTTTTTCATACGGTTCGTTCGCTGGCTTGTTGTGCGAGCATCCGGCGTTCGCGGGCCCTGATGATGCCGACCACCGTCTCGTTGACTGGCGTCGCTATCCCTAGCGGTTTGCCAAGGCGAGGGATCGCGCCGTTGATGGCATCCACCTCGCATCGGCGGCCGGCATTATAGTCCAGCAACATCGACGGGCGGGCGTCGGGAATTTTGCCGCCCAGCTTCCGGATGTGCTCGATCGGATCGCCCACGTTCAGGCGGATGTTCGAGGCCTTCGCGACCGCGATGGCTTCTTCGGCACAGCCCCTCGCTACCTGCCAGGCATCGGGATCTCCGAGGATTTCGCCGACTGTCAGACCTGTCGTGCAAGAGGTGCCTGAAAAGGCGACGTTCATGATCAATTTTTCCCAGACCATCTGCTTGATGTCGTCGAACAGGGCAACCTTGAAACCGGCCGATTCCCAAATCTTCGCGGAGGCCTGCAAAAGCTGCTTCGGCAACCCGGCGAAAGCACCGAAGCGAATCATCTCCATCCCGTTATGATGAGCGTGCCCCGGCGCTCGCATCGAAGCGCCGAAACCTCCGACGACACCGACGGCAAGACGATCCGCGCCAAGTATTGGTGCTGCGATCTCCGGCGATCCCAAGCCGTTCTGAATGGTCTGGACGATCGTTTCCGGCCCCAACAAGGGAATGCAGGAACGCGCCGCCTCCTGCACATCGAAGGCCTTGGTGGCAATGATGACGAGATCGCAGGGTCCGATTCCATCCGTCGTTGTCGAGGCATGAATTGGCACCGTGCGATCGCCGCTGGCGCCTTCGCAACGCAGGCCCTTGGTAGCCATCGCCGCGGCATGGTCAGGCCAAAGCGTGACCGCGTGCACATCATGACCGGCATCGACCATCAACGCGGCATAGACCGATCCCATTGCGCCACAGCCGACAACCGCAATTTTCGCCATCGTCCTCTCCGTGCGAGCAGCCTGACGGCTGCAGCTAGTCTACCGCGGGCGAGATCAAAATAGCATCGGAACCGGCGCTGCTTGCCGTTTTGCAGGTAGCGCCGTCGAGCCGGACCAGACCGCTGGCCACCAGACGCAGCGCATCAGGATAGATACGGTGTTCGATCTCGAGGATCCGCGCCGCCAGCATGTCCGGCTTATCGTCATCACGGACCGCGACCGCACCCTGCATAACAATCGGACCAGCGTCGGTTTGCGGAATGACGAAATGGACGGTCGCGCCGGATATTTTGACGCCTGCCTTCAGCGCCTGGCCATGCGGATCGAGGCCGGGAAACGACGGCAGCAATGAGGGATGGATATTGAGCATCCGCCCGTACCAGCGCTGCACGAATTCAGCAGTAAACAGCCGCATGAACCCGGCCAGGCAAATCAGCTCGATCCTGTGTTGGTCCAGCGTCGACTGCAAAACCGCCTCGAAAGCCGGGCGATCCTTGCCGAAGGACTTGCTCTCGATGGTAACGGTCGGGACGCCGCCGGCCCTTGCTTTTTCGAGACCGCCGGCATCGGCGCGGTTGGAGATGACCACAGCGATCTCGGCCGGGAAAGCTTCATCCCTGGCGGCCCTGATCAATGCCGTCATGTTCGATCCGCGTCCGGAAATCAGGATTGCGACGCGGCGTTTCATAGTTTCACCATCCGAAATCGATCTCACCAGGTGAGATCAAGATGACCGTTGTAGACCACGCGAGGTTCGCCTGCGGCCGCGATCACCTCGCCCAAAAGCACAACGCTTTCGCCACCCTCGGTAAGTATCTCGGTGACCCGTTCGATTGCATCCGGCGTCACGATGGCGATCATGCCGATGCCGCAGTTGAAAGTGCGCAGCAATTCGAGCTCGGCGATGCGCCCCTGCTCTGCCAACCATTTAAACACCGGCAGCACCGGAACACGCGCAAGGTCGATCCCGACGCCGAGATGCTTTGGCAGCACGCGTGGAATATTGTCCGTGAAGCCGCCGCCGGTGATGTGGGCAAGACCCTTGACCGCGCCGGTCTCGTGGATCGCCCGCAGGCATGATCTGACATAGAGCCGCGTCGGCACCAGCAGCGCCCCACCTAACGTCATGACCGGTGAAAACGGCGCCGGCGCTTCGAAACCCACACGGGAGGTTTCGACGATCTTTCGGACGAGCGAGAATCCGTTGGAGTGAAGTCCTGATGAGGCAAGGCCGATCACCGCGTCGCCAATTGCAATGTCGGATCGCGGCAACAGCGTGCCACGTTCGGTGGCGCCGACCGCAAAACCGGCGAGGTCGTAATCGCCATGCCTGTAGAGACCGGGCATTTCGGCGGTTTCCCCGCCGATCAGCGCGCAGCCCGCTTCACGGCAGCCCTCTGCTACCCCTGCAACGATGGCCGCGGCAGCTTCCGGATCCAGCTTGCCGCACGCGAAATAATCGAGAAAGAACAGCGGTTCTGCGCCCTGCACCACGAGATCGTTGACTGACATCGCCACCAGGTCCATCCCAATGCCGCCGTGCAGGCCGGTTTCAATCGCGATCTTGACCTTGGTGCCAACGCCATCGGTCGCTGCGACCAGAACCGGGTCCTTGAAGCCCGCAGCCTTGAGATCGAACAAC
Source organism: Bradyrhizobium sp. (assembly GCA_035693465.1). Taxonomy (GTDB): domain Bacteria; phylum Pseudomonadota; class Alphaproteobacteria; order Rhizobiales; family Xanthobacteraceae; genus Bradyrhizobium. The sequence continues at coordinate 14,371 of DASSGM010000166.1, forward strand.
CCGCCGAACCCGCCGATCTCGGCGTCGGCACCGGCACGGGCGGTGGCGCGAATCATCGGCTTGATCAGATCGACCAGGCGATTGCCGGCATCGATATCGACGCCCGAATCCGCGTAAGTGAGCCCGTTTTTGCGATCAATCATGCCCAGTTCCAGATGATGGCGGCTGGTTACGTCGGAATCCGCTCATACGCAATGGCTCGCAAGTGGCACGTGCATATACTATCTAGACAAGAACCGGTTCACCCTGCAAAGGGCCGAATCTCTCGCAAAAATCAGGCCGGTAGCGGGGAAGCGACCGAGTTGAGTGTTCCTAACATCATTACACTGGCCCGCATCCTGCTGGTGCCGATCATCGTCTGGGCGATCGCGTCCAGCCAGATGGAAATTGCGTTCGCGATTTTTGTCGTCGCCGGCGTCAGCGACGCGGTCGATGGCTTTCTCGCAAAACGCTTCAACATGGCCAGCGAACTGGGCGCGCTGCTTGATCCATTGGCCGACAAGGCCCTTCTGGTCTCTATCTACGTGGCGCTCGGAATCTGGGGCGCCGTACCACGCTGGATTGTCATCCTTGTGGTCTCGCGCGACATCATGATCGTCGCTGCCGTGATCGTGTCATGGTTATTCGGCAAGCCAATCCCGATGAAGCCCTTGATGGTATCGAAGCTCAATACGGTGGTGCAGGTGGCATTCGCGGCATTGGTCCTTGCGGCTCTCGGCTTCGGCTTCGAGCCAAAGCCGTATGACCTGATCCTGATGGGCCTTGTAACGGTCTTTACTTTGGTTTCCGTATCCCTCTATCTCGTGGAGTGGGTACGGCACATGAGCACGATCGAAGCAAAATGATCATGCGCCGGCTGGTCCGGCAGGGAGTAAGCGTGTGGCAGCTCGCGTTCGACCTCGTCAGCTTGCATTTGCGCTGCCGCATGCAGAGAGCCTTACCCGCGACAATTTTCTCGAGGGACCTGCCAATGCCGGCGGCCTGGCACTAATCGACAGCTGGCCGGAATGGCCAAACCGGATCATGCTGCTGACAGGACCGGAAGGCTCCGGCAAAAGCCATCTCGCCGCAATCTGGGCTGAACTGGCGGGCGCACGTTCTACGACAGCGCATGCGCTGAGCGCAGTGGCGGTGCCTGGCGCTTTGGCGACCGGGGCACTGGTGGTCGAAGATCTGAGATCGTCAGATTTCGATGAACGCGCGCTGTTTCACCTGATGAATCTTGCGCGGGAAGATGGGGCTTTCGTCCTGGTCACCGCACGGGAGCCGCCGTCCGCATTTCAGATCGAGCTGCGCGATCTCAAGTCACGTCTGCGCGCGGTGCCGACGGTGTCGTTGTTGCCGCCGGACGATCAGCTGTTTCGCGCGCTGATCGTCAAATTTTGCGCGGACCGCCAATTGGTCGTCGATGAGACCGTGGTCAGCTATCTCGCAACCAGGATCGAGCGGTCTTATGCGGCCGCGCGGCAGGCGGTGGAATTCCTGGATGCGGAAGCTCTGCGGCTGGGGCGGTCGGTGACCCGGGCGCTGGCGGCTGAATTGCTGCGCAATGCCTGATCCAGCGGCCCGGCTCCCATCTTGACGGCGCAAGCAGCAGGAACATCAATGTCATTGAAACGTCGTCGCGATAACACATGCTTTGCACCGTCTCTGCAGGTTCGCGGAGCCGTTTATTTTGGATGGACTGAAATCTGATGGAATCCGCGCAAGCCACTGTAATTAAAGAAAAAGAAGCGGATGCTGAGGGCCGCCCAACGATCGGCGCCAGCCGCGAACGCTTCATCAATCGGGAGCTTTCCTGGCTGCACTTCAATCGCCGGGTGTTGGAGGAGTCGGTCAATCCCGGCCACCCCGCGCTTGAGCGGGTGCGATTTCTGTCGATTTCCGCCAATAACCTTGATGAGTTCTTCATGGTCCGCGTCGCCGGCATCAAGGCCCAGGTGCGGGAGGGCATCGCCGAGCGCAGTCCGGACGGGCTGACCCCCGCCGAACAGCTTGTCCTGATCAATGAGACTGTTTCAAAGCTCGCCACCGACCAGCAGGCGATCTGGCGCGATCTGCGCGGCATCCTGGCCGAGGTCGGCATTGTTCTCATCGATGGCCGCGATGTCTCCAAGACCGAACGAAGCTGGATCGAGGATCACTTCCTCCACAATATTTTTCCGTTGCTGACGCCGCTCGCGATCGATCCGGCGCATCCTTTTCCCTTCATCCCGAGCCTCGGATTCACCGTGGCGCTGCAGTTGGCACGAATCTCGGACGGCAAGCCGATGAACGCGCTGATCCGCATGCCCGGCAAGATCGATCGTTTCATCCGCTTGCCGGCGGGCAAGGATGCCTCGGTACGACTGATTACGCTCGAACAGGCGACGGGCCTGTTCATCGGAAGGTTATTCCCCGGCTATACCGTCAAAGGCCAGGGTTCGTTTCGCATCATCAGGGATTCCGAACTCGAAATCGAGGAAGAGGCGGAAGATCTGGTGCGCCTGTTCGAAACCGCGCTGAAGCGGCGTCGACGCGGGTCAGTGATCCGGCTCGAAATCGAAGCCAAGATGCCGGAAGAACTGCGCGCTTTCGTGCAGCAGGCGCTTTCGACTACCGATGACGAGGTGCTGCTGGTCGATGGCGTGCTGGCGATGAACGAGTTGTCGCAATTGACCCGGCTCGATCGGCCCGACCTCGAATTCCCGCCCTATGTGCCGCGTCATCCCGAACGCGTGCGAGATCATGGCGGCGATATCTTCGCGGCGATCCGGCAAAAGGATCTGATCGTTCATCACCCCTATGAATCATTCGACGTCGTCGTCCAATTCCTGCAGCAGGCTGCCCGCGACCCCGACGTCGTTGCGATCAAGCAGACCCTTTACCGCACCTCCAACAACTCGCCGATCGTGCGGGCGCTCGCTGAGGCCGCGGAGGCCGGAAAATCGGTGACCGCACTGATCGAGCTCAAGGCGCGGTTCGATGAGGAAGCCAACATCCGCTGGGCGCGTGATCTTGAGCGCGCCGGCGTCCAGGTCGTGTACGGATTCCTCGAACTGAAGACCCACGCCAAGCTGTCGCTGATCGTGCGCCGCGAGGGCGGCAACCTGGCGACCTACGTTCACACCGGCACGGGCAATTATCACCCGGTGACCGCGCGCATCTACACCGATTTGTCCTACTTCACTTCCGATCCGATCATCGGACGCGACGCCGCGCGGGTGTTCAACTACATCACCGGCTATGCCGAACCGAGCGACATCGAGAAGATGGCGGTATCGCCGCTCACCTTGCGCAAGCGCATCCTCGAACATATCCATGGCGAGACCAGCCATGCCCGCCACGGCAGACCGGCGGCCATCTGGATGAAGATGAACTCGCTGGTCGATCCTGATATCATCGACGCGCTGTATGAAGCCTCGCAGGCCGGCGTATCGGTCGAGCTGGTGGTGCGCGGAATCTGCTGCCTGCGGCCAGGCATATCAGGACTTTCCGAGAACATCCGCGTCAAATCGATCATCGGCCGTTTCCTCGAACATGGCCGGATCTACTGCTTCGGGATGGGACAGGGCCTGCCAAGCGCAAAAGCTGCTGTGTATATCTCCTCTGCCGACATGATGCCGCGCAACCTCGACCGGCGTGTCGAAATTCTTTGTCCGCTGCAAAATCCCACGGTGCATCAGCAGGTTCTCGAGCAGATCATGGTCGCGAATCTGAAGGATACCGAGCAAAGCTGGCAGTTATTGCCGGATGGATCGTCAACGCGTATGAAAGCCGCGAAGGGCGAGGAGCCTTTCAACCTGCATAATTACTTCATGACCAATCCGAGTCTGTCCGGCCGTGGAAAGTCACTTAAGGAATCTTCACCGCGCCGCCTCACGCGCCGTACCGAACGTCAGCATTCATCATAAAGGATTTCTCCGGTGAAGCGGCCGCGCAAACGCCAATCCAGCGTCGCGGTCATCGACATCGGCTCGAATTCGGTGCGTCTCGTCATCTACGAATCGATGACGCGGAGCCTGGTCACCCTCTTCAACGAAAAAACCCTCTGCGGCCTTGGGCGCGAGGTGCAGACCACGGGACTGCTGGCGCCGGACGCCGTCGCCAAGGCCTTGACGTCGTTGCGCCGTTTTCGCGCCTTATGCAAGGTGATGAAAGTCGGCCGGGTCTATGCGATTGCCACGGCCGCATGCCGCGATGCCACCAACGGTCCCGATTTCATTGCGAAAGCCGAACGCATCTGCGGGGTCAGAATCGAAATCCTGTCGGGTCCGCGCGAAGCGAGATTATCCGCGCTCGGCGTCATATCCGGTATTCACCAGCCGGACGGTATCGTCGGCGATCTCGGCGGCGGCTCGCTCGAATTGATCGACGTCCAGAGCAACCGTGTGCGCAGCGGCGTGACGCTGCCGCTCGGAAGCCTCGCCTTGCAGGACTTGTCCCACAAGTCGCTGAAGCGCGCCGAGCGCATCGTCAGGAGCGAACTGTCGGAGGTTGTTCAGCTCAAGGCCGGACGGGGACGCACCTTCTATGCGGTCGGAGGAACCTGGCGTGCGCTGGCGCGCATCCATATCATCCAGAGCGGTTATCCGCTACGTGTGATGCACGGCTATTCGATACCGGCACTGGACGCACTCGATTTCGCGCGCCGCCTTCGCCGCCTCGCGGCCGCAAACATGCTGGCCAATATCGAAGTCGTCGCCGATGCGCGGCGGCCGCTATTGACCTATGCTGCGCTGGTTCTCGAATACATCATCCGGGTCGTAAAGCCGAAGACCATCGTGTTTTCGACCTTCGGGGTGCGCGAAGGCCTGCTTTACTCGATGCTGCCGCAGGCCGAGCGCTCGAAGGATGGGTTGATTTGCGCCTCGCAGACGCTCAACGAGCTGCTGTCGCGATCCGCACGCCATGCGGAAGAATTGATCCAGTGGAGCGATCGCCTGGTGCGGGTCGTAAAATTGCGGGAAACCGAGGAAGATCGCCGCCTGCGTCATGCCGCCTGTCTGCTGTCCGACATCGGATGGCGGGTGCATCCCGACCACCGCGGCGAGGAGACGCTCAGTCTCATCACCAACGGAAATTTCGGCGCGGTCACTCATCAAGGCAGGGTGTTTGCCGCGCTGTCGGTGTTTTATCGCTATGCGGGCTTAAGCGAACAAAACGAACCGCCGGCGGTCATTCGTGAGCTGTTGCCGCCGGCCATGGTCGAGCGTGCCCGCCTGCTCGGCGCCGCCTTCCGTGTCGCCCACCTGGTCTCGGCGGCGCGGCCCGGCGTATTGCCGGCAACCCACTTTAGAAGCCAGGGCCGCAAGCTGATGCTGGTGTTCGAGCACAGGCTGGTCGATCTGGTCGCGGATCGGGTCGGCAGCCGATTCAAGCAGTTGGCGAAACTGGTCGGCCGGTCCGGATCGATCGTAAGGCGCTAATTCCGTCGGCAGTTTGAAGCGAATGTAGGTCCGGGTCAGCTTGCCGACGACGCAGCCTGTTCAACTTGTTGCAGCCTGCGCCTCCGCCAGATCGATCCTGCGATCAGCACGATGATGACCCCCAACACGGCGCAGGCAACTTCACCGCCGTTGCCGCTCGCAAAGTGCGGTCCGATCCCGAGCGACCCCAGCAATGCGTCGAGCGTGACGCCGGCCGGGCCAGCGAAAACAGCCTGCAATTTCGGATGAACCGCTGGGTCGGTGGCAATGACGTCCCCGGCGATCCAACCGAGCAAGGCCGCGCCGGCCCATACCAATATCGGCAGTCGATTGAGCAGCGCCATGATCAGCGCGGCGCCGGCAACGATCAGGGGGATGCTGATCGCAAGGCCGAGAATCAGCAACGGAACACTGCCACCGGCGGCCGCTGCGACCGCAATCACATTGTCGAGGCTCATTACGATATCGGCGACCACGACGATCTGAACCGCGGCCCACAAATGCGACGCAGATTCGACGCCCTCATCGTCCTCTTGCTCGGGCACCATAAGCTTGGCGGCGATCACGAGCAGCGCCAGCCCGCCGACCAGCTTGAGGTATGGCAATTCCATCAGCGAGGCGACGATGCCGGTGAAGATGATGCGAAGAATAACCGCGGCGCCAGCACCCAGGATCATGCCCCAAAGCCGCTGCCGCGGCGCCAGTCCACGACACGCCAGCGCGATCACAAGCGCGTTGTCGCCCGAGAGCAACACGTTGATCCAGATGATCTTGCCGACCGCAACCCAAAAAGCCGGCTGCAGCATCTCGGCTTGAAACTGGGCGGCGAACGATGCGATGTTCGCCGGATCGAATATTTGCAGCAGCCAGTTCACGGCGCATTCCTTTCGGCCAGGGGCCGTCCCGCGCGGCTATTGCTTGCCGCCGCACCTATCGATCAGCCGACGATTTCGTTGCCGGAGAAAAATTGCGCGATTTCGATGGCGGCGGTCTCAGCGGCGTCTGACCCATGCACCGAGTTCTCGCCGATCGACTTCGCGTGCAGCTTGCGGATCGTGCCATCGGCTGCCTTGGAAGGATCGGTCGCGCCCATCACTTCGCGGTGTTTGAGCACGGCGTTTTCGCCCTCGAGAACCTGAACGACGACGGGACCGGAAGTCATGAAATCCACCAACTCGCGAAAAAACGGGCGTTCCTTGTGAACGGCGTAGAAGGTTTCGACCTGCTCGCGGGTCATGCGAATGCGTTTCTGGGCAACGATCCGGAGCCCCGCCTTCTCGATCAGCGCATTGATCGCGCCGGTCAGATTGCGCGCGGTCGCGTCGGGCTTGATAATCGAAAAGGTGCGTTCAATCGCCATGATTTCGTCCTTGCAGAGCGCTGGGGAATTGCGGCGCTTATATCGGCGACATCGGCGAACGGCAAGCGATCGGCCGAATGCCCTGATTGTCCCAGCGGGCGATCGATGCCCCGATTACCGCAATTTCACAGAGATGAACCCTTTCTGAAACCAGCGTCCCGGTTTCATTCACGTTGTCAGGAATAGCCTTCCAATCAGCCGAACGCCTCGGAGTTAGCGGCGTTGCGGCGGCGCTTTCACCGATGGCGCCAAACGCGCCGAACCTTGTGGAGATGACCATGTTACGCAAACTCTCGCTTGTTGCAGTTGCCGCGGCATCGCTGGGTGCCGCCGCGTTGGCGCCGAGTTCGGCCTCCGCCTGGGGCGGTTACGGTTGGCGCCACGGTGGATGGCATGGCG
>DASSGM010000167.1:0-19480 GCA_035693465.1 Bradyrhizobium sp.
ACCTGCAACAGACCGCCTGCTATGGCGAGGTTCTTGAAAAAGTGGATCATCTGGTTCTGATCGGCGAAGTTGTTATGGAAGAACACTGCGGTTGCGAGCGTGAACACGGCCATGCCGCTGGCGACGAACGTCGTCCGGTAGCCGGCCGCGAGAAGCAGGCCGCCACCGACCTCTACTGCGACGGCGATGAGATAACCGGCGATTGGCAGCGGCAGGCCGGTCGAAGCGATGTAGGCCTGGGTCGCCGCGGGCGCTGCGATTTTGCCAAGACCGCCCAGAAGAAACAGGGTTGCTATCATGAGGCGGCCGAAGGCCGCGGCGTAGTCGTTGGTCATGGGACACTCCATTGATTGGCGTTGAATGCCGCGATCATGGAGCGCGTTCTGACTAACATAAATAGAAACAATTGAAACACATTGTTTCTAAAATTGATACCAGTTGAAGCGGCTAGCCGCCGGCGCATTGGCCTTGAAGCGGCATTGGAGCACTAACGAAAGGCGTTTGCCTTACTTGCCAGGAGTCGCGGCGCGGGGTGCGCGATCATCACGACGATCAAGCGGATCGGCGCGCAAATTGTCGAAGAATTTGTCGACCTCGCGCGACAGAATTTCTGCCGTGGAAGTTAGTTCGGTAGACGCTGAGAGCACCGATGTCGCGGCCTTGCTGGTCTCGCCGATCGCGTTGCTGAGCGAACCAATATTGGTGACCAAAGTCTCATTGCCCTCAGCAGCCAATTGCGCGTTGGCGGAGATCTCGCGGGTTGCGGCATCTTGTTGCCCAACGGCGCCGGCAATGTTCGACGTGACCTCGTTGATGTCACGCACGGCGTTCCCAATTTCGCGTACGGCATCGACGGCGTTCCGTGTCGATGCCTGGATCTGGCTGACATTCTGACCTATCTCGGAGGTCGCCTTGGCGGTCTGTTCGGCCAGAGCCTTGACTTCGTGAGCAACTACCGCAAAGCCGCGACCGGCGTCGCCGGCGCGAGCGGCTTCGATCGTCGCGTTCAGCGCCAGAAGATTGGTTTGCTCGGCGATCGTCTGGATCAGATTGAGCACGCCGTCGATGCGCTGGGTCGCTGCGGCGAGACTTTCAATTTCGGCGATCGACCTTTCGGTCCGAAGGCCGGCCTGTTCGACCACGCCCGCCGATTGACGGACTTGTCGGCCGATCTCCTCGACCGAAGTCGATAGCTCCTCGGCGGCACTGGCGACGGCGTAAACATTGCTGGAGGCTTGCTCGGTAGCCCCGGCAGCGGCGACGGCGCGCCCATTTGCATCCGACGCCGCTTTGCTGATCGACTCCGCGGTACCGCGCATCGCCGAGGCGTTATCGTTGACCGCGCGCAGCACATCTCCGATCGCGCCTCGGAACGCCTCTACCGAGGTTTCAAGATGCTGGGCCCGTTCTTCGCGCGCTCTGGAATCCCGCAAGACCTGCGCATTGAGGTTGCGGTTACGGTCCATCGCCTCCTGGAAGACCTGGATCGCGGATGCCAGCGCACCGATCTCGTCGGCGCGATTGGTATGGGGAACCTCGACGCTTTCGGCACCTTGGGCGACGCGCTTGATGGTTGCGGTAATCGCCGAAAGCGGCCGCGCCACCGAGCGGGAGATGATCAGGACCCCGACGCAGACCAGCACCAGCGCCAGGCCACCAAGACCAGTCAGGACAAATGCCATTGAGCGGTTGGCCTCGGTTTGCCGGGCGATCTCCTTGCTGCGTTCGGCATAGACCCTGGAAAGCGCTTCAAGATCCTTGTTGAGGGCGGTACGCACGGTGCGATTGGCATCGTTATCGCCCCATTCGCGGCCGGCGGCGCCGCTAATCTCTACTCCGCGCCGAACCAGCTCCTTGCGGAAGTCGACGAACTGCTGGATGCGCTTCTTGAAAACGGCGAACTGCTCGGCGTCATCTGCCCGGACGATGGATTCCCAGTCCTTGACGACAGCAAGGATTTGGTCGTTGAACTTGATAAGCCCGTCGCCATACTTCTTCACGACGGCGGGCTCCGTCGACATGTAGATGCCCCGGGATTCCATCACGACGGCATAGACCAGCGAATTGACACGCTCGACATTGAATGCAGAGCGGCTCGCGATCTCGATGGCTTCCGTGAGTTCCGCGTTGCGACGGGTATTGTAGTCGGAGAGTACGGTGATCGCTGCGGTCAGAACGGCAAACAGGCCGAAGATCGAATACAGCTTGGCGGCGAGCGAAAACCGGGACCCAACAACGTTGCCGGAAGAGGGTTTATCGAATTTCGCTTTTTCAGGCATGAACAGCCCCTCCTAGGAGGCCGGTCACTACCGTCGGCCGCCAAAAAATTATGCAGAATCTTCATGTAAAAATCATTAATCGTTCACCTCATCTGGAAAGTTACGCGAGATCAGCGCGATCGCGGCGCGGCGCTCGGGAATGACAGCGGCGGCGATATTGATCCGACAATTGATACGTAATATCAAATACTTACATGGTCGCCGCTCGCGACCTTCCGAGCTGCGTGGAATCTCTTCAGCTGATAGTCTTGGCGGGAGATACAGCGCGCAGGGCGCTGCCGGTTGGGAGCCGCCATGGTCTACCGCCACACCATTGATGCCACCAGCTATGTCTTCGAGAATTTGCGCGAACTCTTGGCCAAGGCCACGCCGTCGCGCTCCGGCGACCGCCTGGCGGAGATTGCAGCCGACAGCGCCGAGCAAATGATCGCCGCGCGGATCGCACTGGCCGACATTCCCTTGAAGCAATTCTTGCATGAAACCGTCATTCCCTACGAGGACGACGAAATCACCCGCTTGATTATCGACACCCATGACGCGTCAGCGTTTGCGGACATCTCATCGCTGACCGTCGGGTCGTTCCGCGATTGGCTGCTCTCCGACGCGGCGAGCGGTGAAGCTCTCAAGAAAGTATCGCGCGGGATCACTGCGGAAATGGCGGCGGCGGTGTCAAAGCTGATGCGCAACCAGGATCTCATCCTGGTGGCGAAAAAATGCCAGGTGACCTCTGCCTTTCGCAACACGATCGGCCTGCGCGGGCGGATGAGCGCGCGGCTGCAGCCCAATCATCCCTTCGATGACGCCAAGGGCATCACCGCTTCGATCCTCGACGGCATCGTGTTGGGATCCGGTGACGCCTGCATCGGTATCAATCCGGCGAGCGACGATCCGGCGGTGATCGGCGCGCTGTTGCGACTGCTTGACGACATCATTGCGCGGCTGCAGATTCCGACCCAGGCTTGCGTTCTGGCCCATGTGACGACCACGCTCGGATTGATCGATCGGGGTTTGCCGGTCGATCTGGTGTTTCAGTCGATTGCGGGAACGCAGGCCGCCAACCGGAGTTTTGGCGTCGATCTCTCAACCTTGAGACAGGCCCAGCAGGCGGGGCTCTCGCTGCGGCGCGGTACCGTCGGCAGCAATGTGATGTATTTCGAGACCGGGCAGGGCTCGGCGCTTTCGGCCAACGCCCATCACGGCGTCGACCAGCAAACCTGCGAGGCGCGCGCCTACGCGGTTGCGCGCGCTTTCGATCCGTTGCTGGTCAATAGCGTGGTCGGCTTCATCGGCCCAGAATATCTCTATGACGGCAAGGAGATCATCCGTGCCGGCCTCGAGGACCATTTCTGCGGCAAGCTGCTCGGCCTGCCGCTCGGCGTGGATGTCTGTTACACCAACCACGCCGAGGCTGACCAGGACGATATGGATAATCTGCTGACGCTGCTCGCCGCTGCCGGCGTGACCTTCATCATGGGGGTGCCCGGAGCTGATGACGTCATGTTGAATTATCAATCCACCTCGTTCCACGACGCGCTCTATGTCCGCGATTTGTTCGGCCTGAAACGAGCGCCAGAGTTCGACGATTGGCTGCTGCGTGTCGGGCTTGCCGATGCCGGGTTTCGCCTCGTCGGCAATATGGAGCGGCTGCCCGATTTTGCCTCGCGACTGCTAGCCTGAGGCGCCAAAAAACCCCTGGCCCCGGAAGCTTGTTACGCAACGATCCGGCCGCCCCCGCGTTGGAACGGGTGCCACAATCCTGCGGAATTTGTAGCCCAGTCTCGAAGAGCGTGCTTAAATCGTTTGGGTTCGCGTAGAGGAAGTTCGATGAGAGTTGAGGGCATCGAGACCGCGCGGCGCATCCTGTGCGTCTTTCCGCGCTACACGTCTTCTTTCGGCACGTTCGAGTACTCGTATCCCCTGACTGACGGCGTGCGGGCCTTCATGCCGCCGCAGGGCCTGCTGCTGATCGCAGCCTATCTGCCCGCGAACTGGCCGGTCCGTTTCGTCGACGAAAACCTCCGCGCCGCCACCAAGGAAGACTTCGAATGGGCGGACGCGGTGTTCGTCAGTGGCATGCATATCCAGCGTCAGCAGATGAACGATATCTGCCGCCGGGCGCATGCGTTCGATCTGGCCGTCGCGATTGGCGGCCCCTCGGTCAGCGCCTGTCCGGATTACTATCCCTCGTTCGACTATCTCCATGTCGGCGAGCTGGGCGATGCGACCGACGACCTGATCGCGCGGCTGGCGCGCGATCGATCCCGGCCTCCGCAACAGGTGGTGTTGAAGACCAACGACCGCGTGGCCATGACCGATTTTCCGATTCCGGCGTATGAGCTCGCCGAGGTCAAACGGTATTTTCTCGGCAGCATCCAGTATTCGAGCGGTTGTCCCTATCAGTGCGAATTCTGCGATATCCCGGGACTCTATGGCCGCAATCCGCGTCTCAAGACGCCGCAGCAGATCATCGCCGAGCTCGACAGGCTGCGCGAATGCGGAGTGACCGACACCATCTATTTCGTCGACGACAATTTCATCGGCAACCGGAAGGCGGCGGTCGAATTGTTGCCGCATCTGATCGAGTGGCAGAAAAGAACCGGCTACGTGGTTCGCCTGGCCTGCGAGGCGACCCTCAATATCGCCAAGCGGCCGGAGATTCTGCACATGATGCGCGAGGCTTTCTTTGTCACGATCTTCTGTGGCATCGAAACTCCGGATCCCGACGCGCTGAAGGCCATGCACAAGGACCACAACATGATGGTCCCGATTCTGGAGGGCGTTCGCACCATCAACAGCTATGGGATGGAGGTCGTTTCCGGAATCATCATGGGGCTCGATACCGACAAGCCCGAAACAGGCGACGCATTGCTCGCCTTTATCGAAGAATCGAAGATTCCCTTGTTGACGATCAACCTCCTGCAGGCGCTTCCAAAGACGCCGCTGTGGGATCGGCTGCAGCGTGAAAATCGTCTGATCCACGACGAAGGCCGGGATTCGAACGTCGATTTCCTTTTGCCCTACGATCAAGTCCTCGCTTCGTGGCGCAGATGCATGGAGATCGCCTATCAGCCCGAAAGGCTGTACGCGCGTTACCAGTATCAGTGCGATTACACCTATGCCAACCAGTTGAAGGTGCCGGTGAGTGCTGAACAGAAGAGCTGGGCCAATATCAAGCGCGGACTGATCATGCTGAGGAAGATTTTCTGGAGGGTCGGCGTACTGAGCGACTACCGCAGGGTGTTCTGGAAGTTCGCGCTGGGGCGCTTGCGGCGTGGCGACCTGGAAGGCCTGATTGGCTCGGCCATGATCGCCCATCACCTGATCATGTTCGCGCGGGCGGCGTCGGTCGGCCAGCAGAACGCATCGAACTATTCGATCCGGCTGCGCGAGGCGTCCGTTCCTGCCGAGTAGCAACGAATGAAAATGCCGGCGCCGTCGTCCCGCTCGATGTTCGATCTGCGGGACCTCACGCCGGCGCGCGTCGGGCTTGGCCGGTCAGGCGCCAGCATGCCGACCAAGGCGTTGCTCGAATTTACGCTAGACCACGCGCGCGCCCGCGACGCGGTTCATGCCGCCTTCGACATTCCCGCCATGATCTCGGGGCTTGGCGATCTTGGTCTCGAGGCATGCGAGGTCGCCAGCTGTGTACGCAACCGCAAGGATTATCTCAGGCGGCCCGACTTCGGACGTATGCTCGATCCGGATTCGGCGCAGCGCTTGGCAAGCCGCGCCGGCAGCGCGTGTCGGCTAGCGATAGTGGTCGGCGACGGCCTGTCGCCGACGGCAGTACATGCCCACGCGATCGAACTCGTCCGAAGCCTGATTGCGCGGCTGGCTGCCGGGCGAATCGAGATCGACCATGCCGTGGTTGCATCGGGTGCGCGGGTTGCTTTGGGTGATGAGATCGGCGCGATTCTTCGAGCACGCATGATTGTCATGCTGATCGGCGAGCGGCCGGGTCTCTCGGCCCCGGACAGTCTGGGCGCCTATCTGACCTTCGCGCCGAGAGTTGGCCTCACCGATGCCGAGCGCAATTGTGTCTCCAACATCCACGGTTCGGGGCTCGGCTACGATGAAGCCGCCTTCAAGATCGCGTGGCTGATTGGTGAGGGTCTGGCCCGGCAAGTCACGGGTGTTGCACTAAAGGATGAGAGCGGCGGGCGAGCGTCCCAGCGCGTCATCACCCCTTCGAGCCGGCATGACAAATCCGGGACTTGAGGCCATTATTTGCCTTGTGCACGGCGATTCTGCGCGGCGCAGCTGCGCTTGCGATGCGCCGGGTAGACCTGCTAAATCTCGCCGCGGCAAATTTTTCGCGTGTTTTCAAGGGCTAGTGCCGATTACAGATAGCCGTTTACGGCCTCATTCGCGCCCGGGAACTTAAGCTATACAAATTGAGCCGACGTGAGAATTGGACAGGGCATGCTCGAAAAGAACCGCGAAAGTGAGGTCCATGTCGAGAAGATCGAGCAGCGGCCGACCGCCAGCATCGCCTTCGGACTGGAGCGAATGGGGCTGATTGCGGTTCAGGCGCCGATCCTCTCCTGCATCGTCCTTGTCGCACTGATGATCGGCGCGATCTTCGGTATCGACCGCATCAAGATCGACGATTCGCTTAGCCAGTTGTTCCGGTCCAACTCCAGGGAATACCGGCAATACGAGGCGGTTACCAAGCGCTTCCCGGCGACGGAATTTGACGTGCTGGTGGTGGTCGAAGGCAAAACGTTGCTGGCGCGCGACAATCTCGAGAAGGTGCGCGATCTCGTTACCGACCTGCAGCTCGTCGAAGGCACGCGCGGCCTGATTTCGCTGTTCTCGGCTCGCCAGGCGCCAGCGCCGGGCAAGCTGCCGGCGGCGCTGTTTCCGGCGGAACTGCCGGAGGGCGCCGACTACGACAAATTCATCGAGACCGTCAAGACCAACGAGATCATCCGCGGCAAGCTGTTGTCCGAAGACGGCACGCTGGCGCTCATCGTGCTGTCGCTCGAGCCCGAGGTCGTCGCCAGCAACAAGCTAAGCAAGGTGGTCGGCGATATTCGCAAGCTGATGGTGGAGGACCTTGCTGACAGTGGGTTGAAGGCGGAATTATCGGGCGTCCCCGTCATGCAGCTCGAGATCCGCAACGCGGTCGAGCGCGATGGGCTGACCTACAACATCCTCGGCATTCTGGCCGGCTGCATCATCGCGATCATCTTCTTCCGCAAGATATCGTTCATGGTGGTCGCCGCCTTTCCTCCGATGATCGCGATTTTGCTGGCGCTCGGCGGCCTTGGATGGGCCAATTTCAACCTCAACATGTTCTTGAACGTGATGACGCCGCTGATCATGGTGATCAGCTTTTCGGACTCGATGCAGCTGACGTTTGCCGCGCGCGATCGCCTGATTGCGGGCCAGGACAAGTACACCGCGTTCAGGAACGCCGTGCTGGTGGTCGGGCCGGCCTGCGTGCTTACCCATGGCACCGCCGGCATATCGTTTATTGCCCTGCAATTTTCGGATTCCGATCTGATCCGCAAATTCGGCGAGGCGGGACTCGCCGCCACCATCATCGCACTGGTCGCGGTGCTCTCGCTGGTGCCGGTATTCGGGGTGCTGTTTGTACGCAACGAAAGAGTTTTCGCGGTCAAGTTCCAGGCCGCCGATGCCGGCGTTCAGATGCTGCGCAATTTTTGCTACTGGATCGCGGTACGCATGGTCAGCCGTCCCGGGCTGTTCAGTCTGATTGCGGTGTTGTTTGTCGGCAGTCTCGCCGTTGTCTATGCCAATCTTGAGCCGCGCTACCGGCTTGCCGATCAGGTGCCGGACAAGCGGCAGGCGGTGGAGGCCAGCGGACGGCTGGATGCCAAGCTGACCGGTGCCAACCCAATCGACGTGTTGATCGAATTCCCCAAGGGCGCCTCGCTATATGGGCCGGAGACCTTGCAGACAATCGCGGATGTTCATTCGACGGTCGAAAAGACAGCCGGTGTCGGCAACGTCTGGTCGCTCGAAACGTTGCGCCGCTGGCTCGCCGAAAAAGCCGGTAGCACCGATGTCGCGACCTTGAAGCAATATGTCAGCGTGATTCCGGAACATCTGGTCCGGCGCTTTATCTCGGCCGATCAGGATGCGGTGGTGGTTTCGGGCAGGGTGCCCGATCTGGATTCGAGCGAAATTCTGCCGGTGGTCGAGAAGCTCGATGCCGAGCTGGACGCTGTGCGCAAGAAGCATCCGGGTTATGAGATTGCCGTCACCGGCCTGTCTGCGATCGCCGCGCGCAACAGCGCCAACATGATCCAAAAACTCAACCGCGGGCTGACGATCGAGTTTGCGCTGGTTGCGATCTTCATCGGGCTGGCGTTCCGCTCGGTGGTGGTGATGTTCTCGTGCATCCTGCCCGGCATTTTCCCGGTGGTATTGTCGGGCACGGTATTGTGGTTGCTTGGGCAGGGACTGCAGTTCGCAAGCGTCGTCGCACTCACGGTGTCCTTTGGTTTGGGACTGAGCGCGACGATTCACTTCCTCAATCGGCTGAGGCTCGAGTCGAGGCCCGGCGTCACGTCGGAACTGGCGGTTGAGCGCGCAACCGTGCTGGTCGGTCCGGCGCTGATCCTGACCACGGTGGTGCTAGCCTGCGGCCTGGTGGTGACGGTGTTTTCCGATCTGCCGTCGCTGCGCCTGTTCGGCTGGCTCAGCGCGTTCTCAATGGTGGCGGCGCTGGTCGCGGACCTTTTCATCCTGCGGCCGACGGCGATGTTCCTGATCAACCTGTCGCAGCGGCTTCGCGGGACGGCAGGTCACGCCAAGCCGGCGGACTAAACCGGATTGCTGAACCGGCACAGGCTGCGTCAGCTCTTGACCATCGTAATGGTCACGCCTCTGATCTCGCCTTTGGAGCTGATCTGTACGGTCTGTTTGTTGCCGTTGGTGCGCAGCGTGAGATTTGCGGCAAAACCGGAAGCCTCGACGAACACGTCGATCTTGCCACCCCCTGCGGTGCCCTGCAGATTGCCGAAAATATTGCGGCTGGCTTCGCTCCAGTTGCCTGAAATGCGGTCACCCTGGCTCGTGACATCGCTGCTCAAATCGAATTTGTAGCTATCGCTGGCGCAATGCAGATTTTGCTTCAGACCCAGCCCGCTGCCGTCGACCTTGTAGTCGGCTTTGCATCGGATGCGTTCGGTCGATCCGTCGGAAAGCGAAACCGTCCCGCTGCCAGACCATCTTCCGTCAAAACCGGCAAACGGGCCAGACTGGGCGTAGCCGGCCGACACCGACAACATAAGCACGGCGCCGACGCCTGCGGCCTTGATTGCCTGCCCAAGAAATCTGGAACCAAGCTTCATGTGATTTTCCCGTTCAAATGGACGTTCTCACCCGAGAGACGTCTCGCCGCATCAGAGATTTAGTGTCGCCGCAATGTGGCGGGTTCAAGTGGCAAGACCGGGTGCCTGCAAATGCGCCTGACCGGTCCCGCCGTGGATCGATCTGTAAAATACACAAACCAATCGGCGCAAGCGAACGGCATTTTTTCGCTCAGTGGAATCGAAAAGCCTCAGATATCACCAATTTGTAGCCGGAAGCATTTTGATGTCGGCCCCGTGGCTTCGCAGCGGTCCATCACCAGCAAGATTATCGCAAAAATAACAGCATGATATCAAATAGTTATTGGGTATTCGCGAACTGATTCGTGAGCATGCGATATTCGGGATTGCGCCGCCGTAAATTTGGCCGCATTTACCAGCGCCTTTGCTTCGTTGGGTGCTACGCCTTGCGGCGTTTGCAATCTGAATAGTCTGTCCCGGTCATGCCATGTGCTATTCGGGTTGGATTCCCTGCCGTCACAATGAAGGAACACGATGCGTAAATCTTTCCTGGCACTTATCCTGTTGTCACTATCGGCGTCCACCGGGGCCATTGCCCAGCAGCAGCGCAGCGGCACGCCGCAGGAGCAGGCGGCTTGTACGCGCGATGTCCAGCGCTTTTGCCGCCCGGTAATCGATCAGGGCGACTTCACCGTTCTGGCCTGCCTCCAGCAACATCGTCCCAAATTGACCAAGGCCTGTGATCTGGTGCTGAGAACCCACGGGCAATAGCACCGCACGCGCATCATAATCGCCGCTGCGGGCCTGTTACTCGCGTGATTTGACCGCGGTCGGCGGTTACGAGCAATCGCAGAGCATTGGTTTTGGTAGCGTATTCCCCTATATGGGGTTTGCGGGCGTAACGGCATGCGCGGACGACAGGGGATGCGAACTTCCCATGCCCAGACCAATGTAGCCAGTTCCTGATGACCACTGCGAGCGAACTGCGATCCGGCAAGACACACCGCGACGAGAATTTTCCGGTCGCGTCCTGGATCATTCATCCGCGTCACCGGGCGCTGATCCTGGCATTCTACAATTTCGTCAGAACCGCCGACGATATCGCCGATCATGCAACGCTGGGTGAGCGCGAAAAGCTCGACTATCTCGATCTGCTCGAGGCTGAGCTAATGGGCCGGGGCGACAGCCAGCCCGAAGCGGTCAATCTGCGCCGCGCGCTGGCGCAGCGTTCGATGCCGCCGCGCCACGCCCTCGATGTTCTGACCGCGTTCCGGATGGATGTCACCAAGCTTCGTTATGAAAACTGGGACGAAGTCATCCACTATTGTCGCTATTCGGCCATGCCGGTCGGCCGGTTCATGCTCGACGTCCACGGCGAGAGTACGTCGACCTGGGCGGCCTCGGACGCATTATGCGCCGGTCTTCAAATCAACAACCACCTTCAGGACTGCGGCAAAGACTACAGAGCTCTCAATCGCGTCTATCTTCCCCTTGATGCGCTGGCTGCTGCAGGGGCTTCCGTCGAAGCTCTCGGCGAGGCGCGGGCATCGGCGGCCCTGCTGCAATGCCTGCATTCGCTGGCGGCCCGGACCGAGGGTCTGCTTAATGAAAGCAAATCGCTCAGCGCCGAAGTGAAGGATTTTCGGCTCGGGCTCGAGATCTCGGTGATCCAGGCTTTCGCGGACAGGATCGTTCGTCTGCTGAAAGTGCGCGATCCTCTAAGCGAAACTGTGCATCTGCGCCCGATTGAACTGCTCGCCTACGGCATCGCCGGGGTGGCAAGCGAGATCATCCACCGAACGGTGCGACGGCGGCCCGTGTCCAGGCCGGCGGCCGGCGCATGACGCTTGAGGCGGCGGCCAACGCGAATTACGGGACATCCGCGTCCGGCAGTTCGTTCTACGCGGCGATGCGCATCCTGCCGCGCGAGCAGCGCGAGGCGATGTTTCAGATCTACAGCTTTTGCCGGCAGGTCGACGACATCGCAGATTCGGATGGTCCGCGGCCCGAACGGCTGACGGCGCTTCAACAATGGCGCGATGATATCGACGCGCTGTATCAGGACCGTCCGCCGGCGCGTCTGGTGAATTACGTTGCCTCGGTCCGAAGATTTGACCTGCAGCGCGAGGATTTTCTGGCCATCGTCGATGGCATGGAGATGGATGTGCCCCGGGATATCAGGGCGCCGGATCTTGCGACGCTCGATCTGTATTGCGACCGCGTCGCGAGCGCGGTCGGACGCTTGTCGGTGCGGGTGTTCGGTCTGGCGCGGGACGAGGGCATCCTGCTCGCCCACCATCTTGGCCGCGCGCTGCAATTGACCAATATCCTGCGCGATGTCGATGAAGATGCGGCCATCGGCCGGCTGTACCTGCCGCGCGAAGCGCTGCTGCATGCCGGAATCACCGATTTCGAGCCGTCGAAGGTCGTCGCAGATCCGGCGTTGCCGAAAGCATGCGCGCCGCTCGTCGAGCGCGCGCGCACGCATTTTCAGAGAGCCGACGAGGTCATGGACCGCAATCCGCGGCGGGTGGTGCGCGCACCCAGGATCATGTCGAAATATTATCGCGCGATTCTGGAGTTGCTGGTGGCCAGAGGGTTCGCGCCGCCGCGCGCGCCGGTTAGCCTCAACAAGATGGCCCGTATCGCCATTGTTCTGCGCTACGCCTTTATCTGATGCAGAAATCCGTCCACATCATCGGCGCTGGAATTTCGGGCCTTTCGGCAGCCGTTCGGCTGGCGAATGCGAATTACAGGGTGCATGTCCACGAGGCTACGCAACAAGCCGGCGGCCGTTGCCGGTCGTATTTCGACGCGGCGACCAGCCTCATGATCGATAACGGCAACCATCTCTTGCTCTCGGGCAACCGCCACGCGCTGGCTTACGCACGATCGATCGGCACCGAAGCGGGACTGGCCGGGCCCGAGCGCGCGCAATTTCCGTTCGTTGATCTTGGCACGGGCCAGCGTTGGCAGGTCGACCTCGGAGCAGGCCGGCTGCCGCTGTGGGTGTTCGATCAGACCCGCCGTGTGCCCGACACCGGCCTGCTCGATTATTTCGCACTGATGCCTCTGATCTGGGCGGCGGAAAGCAAGCTGGTCGGTGATGCCATCCGCTGCAAGGGAACGCTCTATCAGCGGCTAGTGCAGCCGCTGCTGCTTGCGGCGCTGAACGTCGATCCGCCCGAAGGGTCCGCGGGGCTTGCCGGCGCGGTGGTGCGGGAAACTCTGCTGGCGGGCGGACAGGCCTGCCGGCCGCTGATTGCACGCGACGGCTTAAGCGCGGTTCTGATCGAACCGGCAATCAAGCTGTTGCAGGAAAAGGGTGCCAACATCCGGTTCGGGCATGAACTGCGCGAGTTCGCCATGTCGGCAGACTCAGTTGGGCAATTGAAGTTTGGCGACGATACCGTCACCGTCGAGCCTGGCGACGCCGTGGTGATGGCCGTTCCGCCACGCGCGGCCTCGTCGCTGCTGCCGGGCCTGAAAACACCGTCCAAATTCCGGGCGATCGTGAATGCGCATTTCCGCATCGACCCGCCCAAGGACATGCCTCCGATTCTCGGGATTATCGGCGGCCTGGTGGAGTGGCTGTTTGCGTTTCCCCAGCGCCTGTCGATCACCGTCAGCAACGCCGACCGGCTGGTGGACATGCCGCGTGAGGAGCTCGCGCGGGCAATCTGGCGGGATATCTGCAAGGCCGCAGACGTGCAGGGTGAACTGCCGCCCTGGCAGATCGTGCGCGAGCGCCGAGCGACATTCGAAGCCACGCCCGAGCAAAACGCGCTGCGGCCCGGCGCGTCCACGAACTGGAGAAACCTGTTTCTCGCGGGGGACTGGACTGATACGGGATTGCCGGCCACCATCGAAGGATCAGTGCGCTCGGGAGACCGCGCCGCCGATTTGGTGCTGGCGATGCGGCGTGCGTGATCGAGGTCACAGGCGGTTTCGGTATTACCGGATAGGTCATTTCAATTCATCTTAGGGGATGTCGAGCCAGATGCATTCCGTCAACAAGTCAGCAGGAATCGAGAACGGCGCGCTGGAAGCGAGCATCGCGTCGGCAACGCGCGCATTGCTTGGCTATAGAAAGCCGGATGGGCATTGGGTCTTCGAACTGGAGGCCGATTCCACGATTCCCGCCGAGTACGTGCTGCTTCGTCATTATCTCGGCGAGCCGGTCGACGCCGTACTTGAAGCCAGGATAGCGAATTACCTGCGCCGGGTTCAGGGTGCCCATGGCGGCTGGCCGCTGGTGCACGACGGCGATTTCGACATGAGCGCCAGCGTGAAGGCCTATTTCGCGCTGAAGATGATCGGCGATTCCCCCGACGCGCCGCACATGGCGCGTGCGCGCGAGGCGATCCAGTCGCGTGGCGGCGCCATCCACAGCAACGTTTTCACCCGCTTCATGCTGGCGATGTTCGGCGTGTTGAAATGGCGGAGCACGCCGGTCCTGCCGATCGAGATCATGCTGCTGCCGATGTGGTCGCCGTTTCATATCAACAAGATCTCGTATTGGGCGCGGACCACGATGGTGCCGTTGATGGTTCTGGCAGCGCTGAAGCCGCGGGCGAAAAACGCCAGCGGTGTCGGCATCGATGAGCTGTTCCTGCAGGAGCCGCACTCCATCGGAATGACCGCCAAGGCGCCGCATCAAAGCTGGGGCTGGTTTCTCTTGTTTCGCGGATTGGACGCCATATTGCGGGTGATCGAACCGCTGTTTCCCAGGAAATTGCGCGCGCGAGCGATCGATAGCGCCGTTGCGTTCATCGAGGAACGGTTGAACGGCGAGGATGGTTTAGGCGCGATCTATCCGCCGATGGCCAACACCGTGATGATGTACGACGCGTTTGGCAAGCCCGCGGATTATCCGCCGCGCGCCATCACGCGAAGGGGGCTCGACAGGCTCCTGGTGATCGGCGATCACGAGGCCTATTGCCAGCCTTGCGTCTCGCCGGTGTGGGACACCTCGCTGGCCTGTCATGCCCTGATCGAAGCCGGTGGTGAGGAGGCCTTTGCTCCAGCCAGGCAGGGTCTGCACTGGCTGCTGCCAAGACAGGTGCTGGATATCAAAGGCGACTGGGTCGTGAAGCGGCCCGAGGTTCGGCCGGGCGGCTGGGCCTTCCAATACAACAATGCCTACTATCCCGACCTCGACGACACCGCGGTCGTCGTCATGGCGATGGATCGCACGCGACGGGCTACCGGAAGCCATGAATACGATGCCGCGATCGCACGCGCCCGCGAATGGATCGAGGGCATGCAGAGCCGCGATGGCGGCTGGGCCGCCTTCGACGTCAACAATCTCGAATACTACCTCAATAATATTCCGTTTTCCGATCACGGCGCGCTGCTCGATCCCCCGACCGAAGACGTTACTGCGCGCTGCGTCTCGATGCTGGCCCAACTGGGTGAAACCGCGCAGAGCAACAAGGCTGTCGCCGCCGGACTTGCCTATCTGCGCAGGACCCAGCTTGCCGAGGGATCGTGGTATGGCCGCTGGGGGATGAATTACATTTACGGCACCTGGTCGGTGCTGTGCGCGCTCAACGCCGCCCGGGTCGACCACCAGGACCCGGCGATTCGCAAGGCCGTGGCCTGGTTGGTCTCGATCCAGAACGAGGACGGGGGCTGGGGCGAGGACGCCACCAGTTATCGACTCGACTATAAGGGCTTCGAAGGTGCGTCCTCGACCGCCTCGCAAACGGCATGGGCCTTGCTTGCCCTGATGGCGGCAGGAGAGGTCGGCCATCCGGCGGTCGCGCGTGGCGTCGAGTACCTAATAGCCACACAGACGGAAAAAGGTCTGTGGGATGAGCAGCGCTTCACGGCAACAGGCTTTCCTCGGGTGTTTTATCTGCGCTATCATGGATATCCGAAATTCTTTCCGCTCTGGGCGTTGGCGCGGTATCGGAATTTGAGGAACTCCAACAACAGGGTGGTAGGGGTCGGAATGTGAATTTGGGGGCGGAGGACGACACGTTCGCGGGCAATCTAATTGACCCGCGGCCGGTGTTGATAGTGACTGGCTTGGCGCAGGAGGCCCGCATCGCGGCAGGGCCCGGCATGACCGTCATTTGCAGCAGTAGCGATCCGCAGCAATTGCGCGCGCTGCTGACGGTCTTTGACCCCTTGACGATCAGAGGGGTGATCAGCTTCGGCGTCGCCGGTGGACTGGACCCCACATTGAAATCGGGCGACGTCGTGATGGCGACCGAAGTGCTGGCCGGTGACACAAGGTGGCTGGCCGGTCTAACCCTGAACGAAGGAATGATCGCCAGCGTGGGTTTGGGACGCCGACGCGTCGTCAGGGGCCGTCTCGCCGGCGTGGAACACGTAGTCGCCGCCCGGGCCGTAAAGGCCGCCCTGCATTCGGAGACAGGAGCAGCCGCGGTCGATATGGAGAGCCACATCGCCGCAGCCTACGCTGCCGAGGTGGGCCTTCCATTCGCGGCCCTGCGCGTCATCAGCGACCCCGCCAGCCGCGCCCTGCCGGCGATGGTGATGGCCGCGATCAAACCGAACGGCGACATCGATCTGCGCAAGATCCTGCGTGGTGTCGCGCGCAATCCGCTTACCCTGCGCTCGCTGGTCTCGACAGGGATCGACTTCAACCGCGCGCTGCGCAGCCTACGCGGCTGTCGAGGCTTTCTGCTGGGCGGCAAGAGCCTCGTCGCGGCGGATTTCTGACAGACGCTTCTGCACTTCCGCCGAGAAGATGTACTGCGCGGGGCGCTGCTTATCGAGATTGATCTCGGGCGCCATCGGACCCGTCGTCCGCACGCCGCGCAGTGCTACCCACAGCGCCTTCAAGGGATTGTTCAGCGCCGCGGTCGCCGCGGTCGGCTCATAGCCGCAATGCGCCATGCAGTCGGCGCATTTCTCGTACTTGCCAGTGCCGTAGCTGTCCCAGTCCGTCGTCTCCATCAATTCCTTGAAGGTCTTGGTATAGCCCTCGCCGAGCAGGTAGCAGGGCTTCTGCCAGCCAAAAATGTTGCGTGCCGGCATCCCCCACGGCGTGCATTCGTATTCCTGATTGCCCGCCAGGAAATCCAGGAACAGGCCGGTATGCAGGAAATTCCACTTCTTGCCCTTGCGGAGCGCAAACACGTTGCGGAACAGTTTCTTGGTCTTGGTGCGGTTGAGGAAGTGGTCCTGGTCGGGCGCGCGCTCGTAGGCATAGCCCGGCGACATTGAAACGCCGACGCCGAGTTCGGTGGTGAAGTCGAGGAATTTGGCGATGTCCTCGGCGGCATGTCCGTCGAAGATCGTGGCATTGACGTTGACGGTGAAGCCCTTGGCCTTGGCGGCCTTGATGGCCGAGACCGCTCGGTCGAACACACCGGGCTGCGATACCGCCTTGTCGTGGTGGTCTTTCAAACCGTCCAGATGCACCGAGAAAAACAGATATGGCGAAGGTTCGAACAAATGCAGTTTCTTTTCCAACAGCAGCGCGTTGGTGCACAGGGACACGAATTTCTTGCGTGCCACCAGACCACGGACGATCTCGCCGATCTCCTTGTGGATCAGCGGCTCGCCGCCGGGAATCGCCACCATCGGCGCGCCACATTCGTCGGCGGCGTCCCAGCATTCCTGCGCCGACATGCGGCGATTGAGAATCGCGTCGGGGTAGTCGATTTTGCCGCAGCCGACGCATGCCAGATTGCAGCGAAACAGCGGCTCAAGCATCAGCACCAGCGGATAGCGCTTTCGGCCGTGCAATTTCTGCTTGACCACGTACCCAGCTATTCGCAGCTCCTTGAAGAACGGTATTGCCATTACAGGTTTTCTTTCTGGACTCGATAGAGAAGTGGATCAGCCCGCCGCGAGTTCGGCCGGAAGCCGGAATTCGATATTCTCTTCCCGGCCAGGCAGTACCGACACCGTGACCGGCCCGATCCGCCTCAGGGCCTCAATCACGTCATCGACAAGAATCTCCGGCGCCGAGGCGCCGGCGGTGATGCCGACGGCTTTCGCGTGCTTGAGCCAATCCGGGTCCAGCTCGCTGCCGTCGGCAATGAGATAACTCGCGACCCCGGCTTCGGTGCCGATCTCGCGCAGCCTGTTTGAATTGGAACTATTGGTGGCCCCCACCACCAAAATGACGTCCACGAGCTTGCTCAGGTCCCTTACCGCGGATTGGCGGTTCTGTGTGGCATAGCAGATATCCCGGATGTCGGGGCCCTGAATATCCGTAAAACGCTGCTGAAGTGCGGCAATTATGTCCTTGGTGTCGTCCACGCTGAGCGTGGTTTGGGTAATATAGGCCACCGGGGTGTCAGCGGGCATCGTCAAAGCCGCGACGTCATCGACGTTCTGGACCAGCAGTACCGGGCCGGGAACCTGACCCATGGTTCCCTCAACCTCGGGGTGGCCGGCATGGCCGATCAGGATCAGCGCCCGGCCTTTTGACATGTAGCGCTTGCCCTGATTGTGGACCTTGGTTACCAGCGGACAGGTAGCATTGAGGACCGGCAGACCCCGCGCGGCGGCCTCCTCCTCTACGCTCCTCGCCACACCATGGGCGCTGAAGACGGTCACGGCGAGCGGGGGAACCTCCGACAAGTCTTCGACGAAGATTGCGCCCTTGTTCTTCAGGCTTTCGACCACGTATTTATTGTGCACGATCTCGTGCCGCACATAGACCGGCGGGCCATACTTCTCGAGGGCGCGCTCGACGATCTCGATTGCGCGCACGACCCCCGCGCAAAATCCGCGGGGCTGCGCAAGATACACTTCCATGGGATGTCCGTTACGCAAATTGCACCAAACTCGTTTCTGCCTCTCCGTGCGGCTCGGATATCTGCAATATCCGCACCACGGTTAGGTTCCAAACCCGTAGGTTCCCGAATGAGGGGATAAGGGGAGCTTTGTGTCAAAAAAAGATCGGCTCGAAAAGGAGGATCGCAAGCCGAGCTGGCTGTTATGTATAAAGGACGGTAGTTAGATACCGCACTTTAGCGGGTATGTTACGAAGAGCCTTTGAACTCTCACTCGTTCGTCATTTTACCGCCGGCAATCCCCGCTATATCAGCCCTGCATCGCGGTTCGGCAGGTTTGCGCCGCATCGCCGCGTGCGCCAGGAAAAACAACCCAAAACAACATTAGATCGGCTCGCGGAACTCCGGTAGACAGCGGGCGTTCGAGGCAGGGCCCATTAACGGCGGAAAGAAAAACCGTGCTGACAAGTATTGTCGTATCGATTGTCAAAGCTTGCACGCGGTTTGCCCCTCTCATTGTCCTCGTCGGCCTCATCCTTGCGATAGCGGCGGGCTTCTACACAGCCGATCACTTCAAGATCAACACCGACATCAACACGCTGATTTCCCAGAAACTTGATTGGCGCCAGCGCGACAATCAATTCGAGCACGCATTCGATCGGGACAGAACGATCCTTGCCGTGGTGGAGGCTCCGACTCCGGAACTGACCAACGTTGCAACCAAGGCGCTCGAGCAAAAATTGTCGGGCGATACCAGGAATTTCGTGTCGATTCGTCCTTTGGGTTCTGGCGAATTCTTTGAAAAGAACGGGCTGTTGTTCCTCCCGGTGGGCGATGTCGGCCGGCTGGTTGCGCAATTCGAATCTGCGGCGCCCCTGATCGAAATCATGGCCGGCGATCCCAGCATACGAGGACTGACCGGCGCGCTGGAAACGGGCCTCGCCGGCATCAAGCGCGGGCAAGTCAAACTCGACAGCGCCGAGCGGCCCTTCAACCTGATCGCCCAGACCGTCGAGAAGGTGTTGAATACGGGAAGTGCAACGTTCTCCTGGCGCGAACTGGTCAGCGACAAACCTTTGGCCGATTCCGACCGCCGCGCGTTCATCGAGTTCCGGCCGTTCCTGGACTTCAATGCCCTGGAGCCGGGCAAGGAGGCGACCGATGCCATCAGGCA
>DASSGM010000168.1:0-5553 GCA_035693465.1 Bradyrhizobium sp.
GAGCGCCCGCCTCCTTCAACCTGGAAACATAGAGGTTGAGCATCAGCGGCAGCATCGCAGAACCTTCCGAATAATGCAGCCACTCGTTATAGGTCTCGTAATCGGCGCTGCCGGGCTCAGGCATCATCGCGCCCTTGCCATAAGTGCGGATGATGTAATCGACGATGGCAGCGGACTCCGCGATCCTGATGTCGCCGTCGGTGATGACAGGCGACTTGCCGAGCGGATGAATTTGCTTCAGCTCTGGCGGCGCCAGTCGCGTCTCCTGGTTGCGCTGATAGCGCTTCATCTCATAGGGCGTGCCCAATTCCTCCAGCAGCCATAGAATCCGCTGCGAGCGGGAATCGTTGAGATGATGGAGCGTGAGCATGGCGTTTCCTCAGCTTTTGTTCGAACCAAGGTGTAGCAGACGTGTCGGTGGAGAGTCAGCAACGCATGTAGCTGTCATCGCCCGGCTTAACCGGGCGACCCAGTATTCCACAGCAGCTGACCATTGAATCGACAGGTCACGGCGTACTGGATGCCCCGCTTTCGCGGAGCATGACGAGAATTGGAGATTTCCAGCAGCAGACGCTCTTCTCTATAGCCCCGTAAATCCGGCCTTCACCGGATCGTTTGAGCCGTCGAGCTCGCGCAAATAGGTCAGCCCGCACACCGTCAAGCGATGCACGTCCGTTTCGCCACCCTCGAACAGCGTGGTGACATACTCCGTCACCTTGGCGCGGGCCTCCGCGTTGGCGGCGGCACTGCGGTTCATCAAGAGATCATAGGTCTGCATGATGCGGTCGATGGCAGCTTCCATGGATTTCCCTTGGCTGTCGGTCAGGCCGCTATCGCTCAAACCAGCTCGGATTCAAATTGCGTGATCGCCTTGTTGGCGAGCCTGAGCTTGTTGCACTCGCCGCGATGAAACATCGCGACAATGATTTGAAGCAGCCGTTCGTTGGTCGCAATGCTGTCGCTGATGGCGCCGGAGCGGCGAAGATAGTTCGAGGCGATGCTGTAGGCGTCGCCAACCACCTCCACGCTCATAACCCGTACACCACGCTCGACCAGCATGACTTCAATCCTTCCGGTACGGATTATTAAAGCGCGAGCCCGGTCACTGGTTCCGCTAACAGAAACCTGTTTTTGACCACCAAAACAAACGCACCGGACCGGAAACCGGGCCGATGCGCTTGGGGAAGTTGTCTTTTTCGGCGTAGCTGCCGGTTTTTTCGAGTGCCCCGGCTTGGCCTTTTTGTCGCGATTGTGAAAGTCTCAGAGCCGATACAGGATCTGGTCGGTCCAGAACCGCTCGAGCCGGTGCAGCGACTTGTTCAGCGTTGCGAATTCCTCGTTCGAGATGCCGCCGACCTGTTCCACGGTCTTGACGTGCTTCTGATAGAGCGCCTCGACGATACGGCGGATTTCCTGGCCCTGCGTGGTGAGGCGGATGCGGACCGAACGGCGATCGACACGCGAGCGCTGATGATCGAGGAAGCCGAGTTCGACCAGCTTCTTCAGATTGTAGGAGACGTTGGAGCCGAGGTAATAGCCGCGCGTGCGCAATTCGCCCGCGGTCAGTTCCTTGTCGCCGATGTTATAGAGCAGTAGCGCCTGCACCGAATTGATATCGGCGCGGCCGCGGCGATCGAATTCATCCTTGATGACGTCGAGCAGGCGGCGATGCAGGCGCTCTACCAAAGTCAACGCTTCGAGATAGAGCGACTGCACCGGAGCCTGGCCGGGAGCGCGTTCGGCGGCTTCTACCGCCGTTGCAACGGCTTTGATCATGACACTTCCCCTGTTGTCGTTTTTGTCGACTTATTCGACGAAACTTTTGTCCCGCCTGATAGCGTCAACTTAAGGGGGCGGTTTGAAGATCAGCTTAAATAAGACAATAAAGAGATCATGAATTTAAGACAGTGAATGGCGGATTAAGCCCATGGACAAAGGACTTTTCGCAACCTTTCATTGACGGTGCATCTCCCCTGTTCACGCTTCGTTGGCGAGCGCTGTCGCATATGGAAACAGCATCGTTCGAATTCGAAACGCTTGCGTAACGGGTATGGCGGTCGCCTTAAGGTGACCCAAAAGTTACCGCAAAATTTTTCCGAAAATTTTATCCAACCCGAATTTTTCAGGTGGCGCATTTCAATGGAGTTATGGCGGCCGTTCGCGCGCCGCCATCCAGGCCAGCGCCAGATAGGCCGCGAGCATCAGCGCTTCGAGGCCGACGACCGTGAGGCTGCCGCCGTAGATACCGGGAAACATCAGTTCGATCACCGCCATCGATACCACGGTGGTCAGCCACACCACCGCGCCCCAGGGTGTCGCGAGCCACAATCCGACCGCGGCGACCAGTTCGATCACCGCGAAATAGACGGTCGCGGTCTGCCACGCCATCGGCTGATTTTCGAAGGCGTCTTCCTCACCGCCGATAAAGCCCGTGACCTGCGCCCAGTGATAGAGACCCTTGGCCACCGACACCACGGCCATGATGCGCAGGAAGAATACCAGCCGGCGGGTCCACGCATTGTCATCGGATTCAATCCGCTCCGACGAGATCGCCGCCACCGACATGGCGTTGTCGCGCGACTGTTCGCGCGTTGGGGTTTCAGACATGGCAAAAGCTGTTCATGATCGGGAACTGTTGTTCATGGCAGCAACTCATGGCCCCTTGGCGCGGCAAAATCAATCCGGACCCGGAGATGGTCAGGAAGCTCGTCAAGCTTTGCGGCAGGTCAAGGCTGCGGTGACGGAAGCCATACAAGGTGTTAGGATTGGAACCGGTCCAATCCGGTCTACCGCCTTTCGGAGATTTTTCAGGAGATTTTTTCACATGGCGATCAAATTCGGGCGTCCGGTCGAAATGCGCGACGCGCCGCGGCGGGACCTCCTGCTCCCCGGCCCCGGGCTCGATCTCGTGGTTCGCCCGCGCCGCAACCGGAAAGCCGAATGGGCGCGCAGGATGGTGCGGGAAAACGTTCTCACCACGGACGACCTCATCTGGCCGCTGTTTGTGATCGATGGCCACAACAAGCGCGCAGGGGTGGCTTCAATGCCGGGCGTCGACCGGCTCAGCGTCGATCAGGCAGTGCGCGATGCCGAGCGCGCCGTAAAACTCAACATTCCCTGCATCGCGCTGTTTCCCTACACCGAGCCCTCCTTGCGCGACGAGCACGGCTCGGAGGCGGTCAATCCAGACAATCTCGTCTGCAAATCGGTGCGCGCGATCAAGCAGGAATTTCCGGGTCTGGGCGTGCTTTGCGACGTGGCGCTCGATCCCTTCACCAGCCACGGCCATGACGGCCTGATCGAGAACGGCAAAATCCTCAACGACGAGACGGTTGCAGTGCTGGTGCGCCAGGCGCTGGTGCAGGCCGAAGCGGGCTGCGACATCATCGCACCCTCGGACATGATGGACGGCCGGGTCGGCGCGATCCGCGAGGGCCTGGACGCCGCCGGGTTCGTCGACGTGCAGATCATGTCCTATGCGGCGAAGTATGCGTCGGCCTTCTACGGCCCGTTCCGCGATGCCATCGGCTCGGCGAAGACGCTGACCGGCGACAAGCGCACCTATCAGATGGACAGCGCCAATTCCAGCGAGGCCTTGCGCGAGGTCGAACTCGACATCAGCGAGGGCGCCGACATGGTGATGGTGAAGCCGGGGATGCCCTACCTCGATATTGTGCGGCGGGTCAAAGACACCTTTGCGATGCCGACCTTCGTCTATCAGGTGTCCGGCGAATACGCGATGATATCAGCCGCCGCCGGCAATGGCTGGATCGACGGCGAGCGGGCGATGATGGAAAGCCTCATTGCATTCAAGCGCGCCGGCGCCGACGGCATCCTCACCTATTTCGCAGCCCAGGCCGCGGAAAAGCTGAAGGCGGAGGGCTAAGGGTTGTTCGGGCGACCCCCAGCCCTGTCATTCCGAGGAGCAAAGCGACGCAGCAATCCAGTTTTCCACTAGGAGGTATGGATTGCTTCGCTGAGCCTGTCATCGGGCGCGCATTCGCGCGACCCGTTGGCTCGCAATGACGGCCGGTTCAGCTCTTGCGGCCGAGAACAACCGTTCCCATGTCCTGCAACGTGACGGCACAGTCGGGAGGACTGATCATGTCTTACAGTGGTTCGGGTAATTCCGATGGCGCCTGGCGCAATGACGGGGGCGTCCCGCCGCATGCCTTCGATCCCTGGACGCAGCCCGAATTGTTTCGGGGCGTGCTGACACGGCGGATCTTCGCATTCCTGATCGACGTCGTGGTGATTTCGATTCCGGTGATCCTGGCTTGCATGTTCATTGCCGTGTTCGGTGTGGTCACCTTGGGGCTGGGCTGGGTGCTGTTCTGGCTGGTGTCGCCGGCCTCGGTGATCTGGGCCATCATCTACTATGGTGCATCGCTTGGTGGACCGCATTCAGCCACGCTTGGCATGCGGGTGATGGATCTGGAACTGCGCACCTGGTATGGGGCCCCGAGCTATTTCGTCCTCGGCGCCACGCATGCCGTGCTGTTCTGGCTTTCGGTTTCGATGCTGACGCCGCTGGTTCTGCTGATCGGCCTGTTCAACAGCCGCCGCCGGCTGCTGCACGATATCATTTTGGGAACCATCATCATCAATAGCTCGGTCCGTACTCAGGTAGCGCAACCGGCGCGAACCTTCTGAGACCGGCCGTCTGACTTAGGACAAACAATTTGTTCCTTTCGGCAAACCAATTGACCGTCAGGCTCGGCGGCGCGATGCTATTGTCTGCCGCTGCTTCGGAGCCCTGACAGTATCCCGTGACCCAGCATTCGCGTGACACCCCTCAATTCTACCTGACGGCGCCCTCGCCCTGCCCGTATCTGCCGGGCCGGCACGAGCGCAAGGTGTTCACGCACCTGGTCGGCGACAAGGCGGGCGATCTTAACGACCTGCTTACCCATGGCGGCTTCCGCCGCAGCCAGTCGATCGCCTACCGGCCCGCCTGCGACCAGTGCCGCGCCTGCGTTTCCGTTCGCGTCATCGCCAACGAATTTCGTCCCTCGCGCAATTTCCGGAAAATTCTGGCGCGCAATACCGACATAACAGGCGAGCAGCGCAGCGCGGTGCCGACCTCGGAGCAGTATTCGGTGTTCCGCGCCTATCTCGACGAGCGGCATCGCCATGGCGGCATGGCCGACATGACCGTGCTCGACTACGCGATGATGGTGGAGGACAGCCACGTCGAAACCCGCATCATCGAATATCGGCGGCGGGGCGGCGATGCCGGCGCGACCGGCCGCGGCGACGAACTGGTGGCAGTCGCGCTGACCGACGTGCTCAGCGACGGGCTGTCGATGGTGTATTCGTTCTTCGAACCGTCGGAGGAAAATCGCTCGCTCGGCACCTTCATGATCCTCGACCACATCACGCGCGCCAGGCGTCAGGGACTGCCTTACGTCTACCTCGGCTACTGGATCGAAGGCTCCAAGAAGATGGATTACAAAGGCCGCTTCCTGCCGCAGCAGCGCCTTGCGCCGTCAGGCTGGCTGCGCGTCGATGCCACGGGCGACGTGCCGACCGAGCCGCAGGATTAAGATTGCA
>DASSGM010000169.1:0-15063 GCA_035693465.1 Bradyrhizobium sp.
CCGCGGCGGCCGGTTGAATCGCCGCCAGTCCGGCCAGCGCCAAGCCGCCCGCAACGATCGCTGCTCCAATCAATGTCTTCATCGCAAGCTCCTCATGTTTCCTCAGCGCGCTGACAACGCACGGCAGGCGCGCGGGTTTCATGCGACTTCCTGGTGCGCAAAAACAGGCCCGCACCTCGAGCCCGTTTCGCTGATGCGCAGCACAATGGCGCGCCCGATCTCACCAGCGGCGCCAGTGCCGCCAATGATGCCAGCGGTGGCGGTGCCAGCGGCGCCAGTGCACTTCGGTGGTCATCTGCTGTGAACCGTCCTGAATCGCCGCGGCGGCGCCGGGGTTGCCTAGCGACAGCGCCTGGGCACGCTCGGCCGGAGCGGCCAGGACCAGCAATCCGCCGACGGCGGCAAGCCCCAGAAGCCTAGTCATGTTCATCTGTATTCTCCTTGAGCCATTCGATGTCACGCCTGCGCCGCCCGCCCCGATCGACTCGGACGTCTACGCCGCAACGTGGAAATCAGGCTAAGGTGAGCGACGTGAATATGAAATGAATAGCTGCGCCGTCGAGATGAATGCGAATCGCGCGAGCCGGTTTGCGCGCCACAACACAATTTTTCACCGGCGCTCAAAACCGCCATAGGCTGCCGTCGTATCTTCTGAAAGCTTCTGGCCACAGGAGATTGTCATGGCATCGTCTTTCATAAGAGGCCGGATATCGCGCTTCGCTTTCGCCGCCACGTCAACCGTCGCCGGCTTGTTGTGGGCCAATGCGGTATTCGCGTCGCAAGGTCCCGGCGTAAGCCCGGGCACCGCGAGCAAATTCACGCAAGTGATGATGGCGCTCATTGTTTACGGCACATCGGCAGTGGTGCTCGGCGCCGGGTTGATCGGCGCAGCGCGCCGGCGCTCGCGCTAACCGGGGCGCCAGAAACAGCTCATGCGGGGTACGATCACCGTGCCACTCGGCCTGAATTCCTGCACGTAGGTTGCGTTGCAGTCGCGCACGGCGTTGGGGCCCGGATTGTAGCGCGGATAAACGCCGGGTTCCCATTGGTAGAGCGGATAGACGCGCAACCGCGTCGCGGGCCGTCTCACACGGCGCTGCGCCGACGCCTCCGTGACGACGGGCTGCGACGGCTGCACCGTCCGCATCCCCGGCGGCGTGCTCTGCGCCCTCGTTCCGGCCGCCGGCAATACAAAAGTGCCTGCAAAAGCCACCAATATTGCCGCCGTCCTGACCCACATCATTACGCCCACCCAAATCTGTTATGGGCCGCAACGTCTCCGATTGCCCGGCCGACGTCAACTGCGCGCAAAACCGTGTGCACGATCAAAGAACCCGCGCTAAACAGGCGAAATGTGGAAAACCGAGAGAGCGCCATCGCTCGCCGAGATGGAAGCCATGGCGCACGAAATTTTCGAACAGCTGCCGAGGCGCTTTCGCGATCTGTGCGAGGGCGTGATCATTCGGGTCGATGATTTTCCAACCGACGAGGTGCTTGACGAGATGAACGCCGAGAGCGAATTCGACCTGCTCGGTCTGTTTCAGGGCGTCGGGCTGCCGTTTCGCAGCAACGACGACGTCGCTCGGCTGCCGAACATGGTCTGGCTGTATCGCCGGCCGATCCTGGATTACTGGGCCGAGCATGAGGAGACGCTGGGCCATATCGTCCGCCACGTGCTGGTTCACGAGATCGGCCACCATTTTGGGCTGTCCGACGACGATATGGAGGCGATCGAGGCGGCGGCAGGTTAAGTCAATTTGCTCTTTAATATCGGGCGCATTCGCGATAAACCGGTCGCGATATATCTATTCTCAATCCGAGAAGTGCGATCGATGGAAAAATTCACCACGCTGGAAGGGGTCGCGGCGCCCTTGAAGATCATCAATGTCGACACCGACATGATCATCCCGAAGCAGTATTTGAAGACCATCAAGCGCACCGGCCTTGGCAGGGGGCTGTTCTCGGAACAGCGCTACAAGGACGACGGCAGCGAGAACCCGGACTTCATCCTCAACAAGCCGGCCTACCGCAACGCCAAGGTTCTGGTGGCGGGCGACAATTTCGGCTGCGGCTCTAGCCGTGAACACGCGCCATGGGCGCTCCTGGATTTCGGCATCCGCTGCGTGATCTCGACCTCGTTCGGCGATATTTTCTACAACAATTGCTTCAAGAACGGCATCCTGCCGATCCGCGTCAGCCAGGACGATCTCGACAAACTGTTCGATGACGCCGAGCGTGGCGCCAACGCGACGCTGACCATCGATCTTCCCAATCAGGAAATCCGCGGGCCTGACGGCGGCACGGTGAAATTCGAGATCGACCCGTTCCGCAAGCACTGCCTGATGAACGGCCTCGACGACATCGGCCTCACCATGGAGAAGAAGGCCTCGATCGACAGCTACGAGGCAAGAGCGAAAACCTCGCGCGCCTGGGCCTGATTTCCCTCGAGAATTTCGTCGAAAACGCTCCAGAAGGTGACGCATGCGGCCCGACGTCGTCACCTTCTGGCACGGCCCGCTCGATGCGCTCAGGCTGACGTGCCTGCGATCGCAGGTCGCGGCAGGTCATAAAGTCACGGTCTACAGTTTCGAGCCGATCGCGCAATTGCCCGACGGCGTCGGCAACGCCGAAGCCGAAGCGATCCTGCCGCATGCATTCTCCGAAAAACTGCGTCCGCCGCAGCCGGATGGCGCGTGGCGCGACTGGACCATCCTGCAGTTCAGTGATTTTTTCCGCATGCGGCTGATGGCGCTCAGTGCCGGCCTGTGGCTCGACGCCGACGTGCTCCTGTTGAAGGCGGTCGAGATCGATCCGGCAAAGCCTTATTTCGCCTGGGAGCGGCCGCGCCAGCTTGGCAATTCGGTCCTGTATCTGCCGCCAGGCGACCCGGTCCTTGCCGCGTTCGCGGACCTGATGGAGCAGGACGAGCTGACGCCGGACTGGCTGGCGCTGCGACACCGGCTGTTGTTCAGGCTGCGTCAATTACAACGCAGATCGACCCGCGTCTCTGACATTCGGGTTGCAATTTACGGCCCGGCGGCGCTGACCGCGCTCGCCCGCCGCGCCGGGGAACTGCACTATGCGCTGCCAAAGAAATCGTTTTATGCCGTGCATGCCGAGCCGAAACGCTTCTTCGAGCCGCAGGATTTTTCGCCGCTGATTGGCGATCCCGAAATCATCGGGCTGCATGTTTCGCCAAAACGCCGCGGCAACCTGCCGCCTGTTGCCGGCAGCCTCTATGCCTGGGCAGCCGAGCGCTTTGGAGATTGATGACCCGCTGCAATGCCGCTTCCCCCCTCTCCCGTTATAGGAGAAGGGGAAAA
This sequence comes from Bradyrhizobium sp., assembly GCA_035693465.1. Taxonomy (GTDB): domain Bacteria; phylum Pseudomonadota; class Alphaproteobacteria; order Rhizobiales; family Xanthobacteraceae; genus Bradyrhizobium. Next base: position 3,324 of record DASSGM010000169.1, read on the forward strand.
ATCAACTCCCCATCGCCGCGATCGCATCCGCGATCGCGATGGTGCGCCGGGCCATATCGGCGTGCAGCCGCTCCACCATCTGGCCGTCGAGCTGGATCGCGCCGCGCGAGGCGTTCTCCGGCCGCTCGAACGCCGCGATGATCTTGCGGGCATGCGCGACCTCCTCCGCGGGCGGCGTGAAGATCGCGTTGCAAGCCACAATCTGCCCGGGATGAATCAGGGTCTTGCCGTCGAAGCCGAGGTCGCGCGCTTGCGCGCATTCCAGCGCAAAGCCGTCGACATTGCTGAAGTCGCTGTAGGGTCCGTCGAGAATTTCGATGCCATGGGCGCGGGCCGCAAGAATGCAGTGTGTGATCATGGGGATCATCGCCGCGCGGCCCGGCTGCATTTTTATCCGTGTCTCCCGTGAAATGTCGTTCGGCCCGAACACTAAGCCGGCAAGCCGGGTTTCGGCATCGCGCGAGGCCGCCGCGATCTCCTCGGCATGCAGCACACCGCGCGCGGTCTCGATCATCACCCAGACCTGGATCGAGATGTCCGCGTTGATATCGGCGAGACGATCGGCAATGGCGTTGAGGTCTCTCACGCTGGAGATTTTCGGAACCAAAATGCCGTCGGGCGCCGCCTTGCCGGCCATCGTCACGTCGTCGATCCACCACGGCGAATCCAGCGCGTTGACGCGGATAAGGACCTCGCGTTTGCCGAACCCCTTCGCGGCGATCGCCTGTGCGATCTGATCGCGCGCCATGGCCTTGGCGTCCGGCGCCACGGAATCCTCGAGGTCGAGGATGATGCCGTCGGCCGGGAGATTGCGGGCCTTTTCCAGAGCCCGCGCATTCGATCCGGGCATGAACAACAGGCTGCGGCGCGGACGGATCATGGTTTCATCCCCTTTTCGGTTTTGAAGTCCACGCGATAACATTTCAGCCCATCGCGCGAAAGGCTTGTTCCGGCTTGCGGCCTATGGTTAGCAACTCGAATGTCATTGTTCCCGCAACATCTGCTTCAGGGCTACCGGACCTTTACCTCGCAGCGGCTGCCGACCGAGCAGTCGCGTTATCGCGAACTGTCCGAACGGGGCCAGTCGCCCGAGGTCATGGTGATCGGCTGCTGCGATTCCCGGGTATCGCCGGAGGTGATCTTTGACGCCGGTCCTGGCGAGTTGTTCGTGGTACGCAACGTGGCCAATCTGGTGCCGGTCTACCAGCCGGACGGCGGCGCACACGGCGTTTCGGCGGCGCTGGAATACGCGGTCCGGGCTTTGCAGGTAAAACACATCGTAGTGCTCGGGCATGCCCAATGCGGCGGCATCCGCGCCTTCATTGACAACATCGAACCGCTATCGCCCGGCGACTTCATCGGCCGGTGGATGTCGATGTTCATCAAGCCGGGCGAGACCGTCAGCCAGCGCGATCACGAGACGATGGCGGATTTCACGATCCGGATCGAGAAGGCCGCGGTGTTCCGGAGCCTGGAAAACCTGATGACGTTTCCTTTCGTGCAGGCTCTGGTCGAACGCGGCGCGCTGCATCTGCACGGCGCCTATTTCGGTGTCGCCGAGGGCTCGCTGTTCGTGCTCGATCAGGCAGCCAAGGAATTTCGCAGCGTTGAGCAGCTGACAGGCAAGCAGCAGTAGCGAATAGAAGAAATCCTACTCGCTACGCAATATTTGCCATTCGACATTAGCCGCGTCACGCCGCCTTTTTCTTGGCGCTGATCAGCTTGCGGTTGACGAGGCATTCGGCGATCTGAATCGCGTTCAGCGCGGCGCCCTTGCGCAGATTATCCGAGACGCACCACAGCACCAGGCCGTTTTCTACCGTCGCGTCCTCGCGGATGCGGCTGATGTAGGTCGCATCCTCGCCGGCCGCCTCATAGGGCGTGACGTAGCCGCCCGGTTCGCGCTTGTCGATCACGAGGCAACCCGGCGCATTGCGCAGGATGTCGCGCGCCTCGTCGACCGAGATCGGATTCTCGAACTCGATGTTGACCGCTTCGGAATGGCCGACAAATACCGGCACCCGCACGCAGGTAGCGGTAAGCCTGATTTTGGGATCAAGGATCTTCTTGGTCTCCATCATCATCTTCCACTCTTCCTTGGTGTAGCCATCCTCCATGAACACGTCGATCTCGGGGATCACGTTGAAGGCGATCCGCTTGGCGAATTTCTTGTTGACCAGTTCGTCGTTGGTGTAGACCGCCTTGGTCTGCGAAAACAGTTCATCCATGGCGTCCTTGCCGGCGCCCGAGACCGATTGATAGGTCGAGACCACGACGCGCTTGATGACCGCCTTGTCGTGCAGCGGCTTTAGCGCCACCACGAGCTGCGCGGTCGAGCAGTTCGGATTGGCGATGATGTTCTTCTTGACGAAGCCTGAGACCGCGCCCGCATTGACCTCGGGAACGATTAGCGGCACGTCCGGATCCATGCGCCACGCCGACGAATTGTCGATCACGACCGCGCCGGCGGCGCCGATCTTCGGCGACCATTCCTTGGACACCGCCCCGCCCGCCGACATCAGGCAGATGTCGACGTCCGAGAAATCGTAGTTCTCGAGCGCTTTGACCTTCAGGGTGCGGTCGCCATAGGACACTTCGACGCCCATGCTGCGGCGTGACGCCAGCGCAACCACCTCGTCAGCCGGGAATTTGCGTTCGTCGAGAATGTTGAGCATTTCCCGCCCGACATTGCCGGTCGCTCCGACCACCGCGACTTTGTAACCCATCGTTCACTCTCCGAAGAAAAATGCCTCGCCCCGCCCTTTCAGCGGAAAAGGGAAGAGGCAGCGCTTCTATGCGAGAAACGCCGTTAAGACAACGTTATACCGCGATGCTCAGGCATTTGATGCGATCAAGAATTGATGCGGCGTCGACCAGGTTCGGCGACCGATGTTGCGATAGGGTGGCGCACCTCTTTGCCCGTATCGGTATTCTTGACCCTCCTTCCGTTGTCGGCACCCGTCCGCCGGACGAATTGCTCGAAAAAACAGCGGCCTACGGCTCTTCCGGCACCCCGGGCGCGAGGACGTCCGTCGCCGGGCAGCGCGGCACGGAAATCCAGTTGCGGGGCGCAAAATGCTGCTTGGCCTCCAGCTAGCCCCGAAAAATCTCGACCGCCTGGCACGCTTCGATCGGCCGCGCCTGCCAAGGTGCTGGTTTTCATGCAACTTTTTCACTCACCGCCGCATTATGTGATGCGGTGTGGCCCAATTGACCTAGTAACGATGTGCCGGCGGCGGCTAAGATGACCGCAAATCGGAAATGGCGGTCCGGCCGCCCGTGAGGACGTGATGACCTTCAGATTCCCTGCTGCGAACAAGCTTGCGGTATTGCTGGCCGCGAGCGCTGTTGTTGCTGTTAGCTTCGACATCAACCCGGCGAACGCGCAGTCCAGGCGCCAATATGACGACCGCGGCCGTCCCTATTACGGACCGAACGGCCCCAACGTGTCCTATCAGCAGGGACCGCGGACCCGGATCTACGTGACAAAACGCTCCTGGCTCGATGCCGGTACCGAGGTGTTGCCCGGCGAGCGCAAGTTCACCGATTACGCATTTCCGCCGGAGATCGGGTATCCATCGTTCGGTCGCGAGAACAAGAATCGCCCGATCGACCGTCAGCCGTTGAACCCGCCGTCGGATCTGGGCGGCTATCCGCAGACGTTCCCGCTGTATTGAGGCGTTTGCATCCTGCGAAAGCCTTCGACGACCTGGCATCTCTGGCGGGGCAATATTGCCTAACCGCGCAGGCCCGTAGCTCCCGTGATACCGCAGACCAAAGCACCGAGCCATCATCGGTGCCGATCTAGTACGGAACCTCGCTTGCGCAGCAGCGTTGGGCTTGTGATCTGGAGGCCTTCACATGACTGCCAAGCCAAGCAAATCTTCCCCTGAAAATTCAAGTGATGCGAAGCGAAAGACTGGGTCGGATGATTCCGCCGATCACGCCGTGACCAAGGACGCCCCGCGCCCGGTCCGTGAAGGCAATGAAAATCTTCGTCAGCGAGCCGAATGGTTCCGTAACCGTACCGGTGGTGAAAAGTAATTACACTTTGAGCCGCCAGATGCTTCGTCCGTAGCTGGCTGCGGTCAGCGTGCCATCGAGTTCATGGTAGACGAGGTCGACGATCGGAACGGTGGGCAGGTTGCCTGTCAGCGATTTCCACGTATTGCCTGCATCGGGCGACACATAAACGCCGGCGTCACTACAGACATAAAGCGTCGATGGCTTGGCGCGCGGGATCGCGATGGCGTGGTGTGGAACGTCCGGCAACTGTCCCCGATCAATGTCCGTCCACGTCGACCCGCCATCGTTCGAGCGGAAAACATGGCGGGCATTGAAATTTGCCACGGTCACGTAAACAATTTGAGCATTGGTCGGACTTGTTAGGACGCGCGTGATGGTGAACCCCGGAAGCACCGGGCTTGCCAGATCTTCGCTCCAGCTATTGCCGCCGTCCAGGCTCCGGTAGATTCCGCCCTTTTCCGTTCCAATGTAGACGCGCTTCGAATCGGCCTGCGCGATCTCCACCGCCGAGATCGCACTCCCATCGAGAACGGGTGAAACAGCCGACCAGTTATTGCCGTCATCCTTTGTGCGCCAAACGCGCAATCCGCCGGCAAATACCGTGCGGGAATCATTAGGATCGAACTCCAGAAAAACCATCCACACGGCGTCAGTCTCACTGCTGTCCGCGGGTGGAGAAACGTCAGCCCAGCCGTCAGACTTGCGGAACCGATTCACGCTCATGTTTTGCGATGTGGTGTAGAGGTGTCCGGTGTTCCTTGGATCGATGAGCATCCATCCACCGTCACCGCCCGTGATCTCGACAAAATCGTCGGGCTTGCCGGTCAGCGTGATATTCGTTCCATTATCCTGCAATCCACCGCCGAACATGCGCCCGTCGCTTTGCGCAACATCGACATCGTAGAACATGCTGACCGCCAGTCCATTGCTCCGGTTTGTCCATGTCAGCCCGCCATCCATGCTGACGTCCATGCCGCCGTCGTTCATGTCATAGACAAGTCCGGGTTGCTCCACCGGCATCAGAAGACAATGATGATCCGCATGAGCGTAATTCGGCTTTCCGCGATCGGCGTCCCATTTCGTGGCGCGAACCCAGGTCTTCCCGCCATCCCGGGTCAGATGCAGATCGACGCCCCCACATAGAACATGGTCGGGGTTGGTAGGATGAACCGCGATCGTGTTGCCGTACGACATCTGGCCTTCTTTGACGAAATGCTTTCCCGCGATGTTGGTCCAGTTGGCGCCTCCGTTATCGGACCTGAAAACGCCAAGCACACCGTCCTGCACCGTGCTGGAGTTCGCATAGATCACCGACGGGTTCGATGGCGCAAAGGCCAGGGAGGTTCGACCGAACATTTCCGGCGAAGGAAGTCCGTTCTTCAGTTGAACCCAGGAAGAGCCACCGTTGGTGGATTTCCAAATGCCGCTTTGAGCGCCGCGCGCGGCGATGGTCGCGAACAGTGTATCGCGGATCGTCGGATGAAAGACGATCGCATGGCACCTGTACGGTCCCGTGCCCGGAAAGGTCTGCCGTCCCCAGCTTAGGCCGCCATCGCGCGATACGAACATACCGTCGCTTCCGCCCGTAGTGTGGGTTACGCCCCCGAGGCAGAGGTGAGTGGTGTCGAACGGATCGACAACGAGACATCCGATTCGTGTAGGGATTCCCGCAGGGTTCGCCGGCGCCAGAATTTGCCAGCTGTCACCACCGTCAGTGGATCGAAAAATGCCGACCCCGGGATAGGAATCGGCGGAAAGATTCGCCTCGCCTGTACCGCAATACACGATCGCGGGATTGGTCGGATCGACGGCAATCGACCCGATATTGAGTGTTGGCTGGTTGTACCACAGCCCCCGCCAGTGCTGGCCGCCATCGTCGCTTTTCCAGACGCCGCCACCAGCCGCGCCGGCCCAGATGGTGTTCGGCTTCTTCGGCGCGCACCCGACAGAGGTCATCCGCCCCCCGACATTGGTGGGCCCGACCAGCTCCCACTGGGCCGCACCCGTCTGTGGCGCCAATGCAGCCGCGGCGCGCGACCGCTCAAGGAGCAACGAATGAGCCGATGGCTCTCGATAAGGCCAGGCGGTACGCGCCTGGAACCACACTGTTCGCTTCTTGTGAGTCGTAGTGCGCGGCGCCGGCAGGCCGCTCGGTCGCTTCTTCTTCGGCGCACCGGAAAAGTCGAGTTCAATCGCAGCGCGCTTTGTTGGCGCGCGTGCCGTTTTCACCCGCCGGGTCCGGACTTTTCTTTTCTTGCGTGACTTTGCCATAAGCGCCAGCTCCACCGGTCATAACCCGATCGCGGGCATCGAACGTTTGATAGCTTCAGCACAGGCGATCAGCGCGCTTCCGACCGCACGAAACGTTGGAGCAGGCGAAGCCCAAAAGGCACGGCAAAGACGCCGATCAACGCAGCTATCGCCACTTGACCGATATCGACAAAGACCAGCCAAGGCTCGTCGAACATCTCCCCGCTAAGCAAGGTGATGAGCGCGCCGAGCAGCAAAACCGAGAATGCAAAAATCAAAATTCGCCAGTGTGTGGTCAGCATGCCGCTCGCCACATAGCCGAAAGCAAGGCCTAGGCCCCAAGCTACGAGTTCACCCACAGACTTTCTCCCTCTGAAGGACTCTATCACCGGTTGTACACAAGGCAAGTCCTCGCCGCAACTGTTTCGTGCCAGGCAAAGGGTAGCTCAGACGGCGATAAGGGACGTAAGGCCGGAAGTTACGCGCATGGAAATTCAACAGCAATGGCCAGTCAGGTACTGAGCCGTTCCAGTTCGGCGACGATCGCTTCGCCCATCTGCGTGGTGCTGACCGCGGTCGTGCCCTCAGCCTTGATATCCGCGGTGCGCAGGCCGCGGGCAAGCACCGCCGCAATTGCAGCATCGAGCTTGTCGGCTAGCGCGCCCATATCGAAGGAATAGCGCAACGCCATTCCGAATGAAGCAATCATCGCGATCGGATTTGCCAATCCCTTGCCGGCGATGTCGGGCGCCGAGCCGTGCACCGGCTCGTACAGGGCTCTTCGCTTTTTGGTCTTGACGTCGACCTCGCCGAGCGAAGCCGACGGCAGCATGCCGAGCGAACCCGTCAGCATCGCCGCGATATCGGAGAGCATGTCGCCAAACAGATTGTCGGTGACGATGACGTCGAACTGCTTCGGCCATTTCACCAGATTCATCCCGCCGGAGTCTGCGAGCTGATGCTCGAGCTGCACATCCTTGTATTCGCGCGCGTGAACCTGGCCGACCACTTCGTTCCACAGCACGCCCGATTTCATGACGTTGCGTTTTTCCATCGAGGTCAGCTTGTTGCGGCGCTTGCGCGCCAGATCGAACGCGACGCGGGCGATGCGCTCGATCTCATAGGTGTCGTAGACCTGGGTATCGATCGCGCGCTTCTGGCCGTTGCCGAGATCGGTGATGGTTTTGGGTTCGCCGAAATAGACGCCGCCGGTGAGCTCGCGCACGATCATGATGTCGAGGCCCTCGACCACCTCGCGCTTCAGGCTCGAAGCGTCGGCGAGCGCGGGATAACATACCGCGGGGCGCAGGTTCGCGAACAGGCCGAGTTCCTTGCGCAGCCGAAGCAATCCTGCCTCTGGGCGCGCCTCATAGGGGACACTGTCCCACTTCGGCCCGCCCACCGCGCCGAAGATCACGGCGTCGGCGGCCATCGCCTTGGCCATAGTCGGATCTGTAATGCTCTGCTTGCTCGCATCATAGGCCGCGCCGCCGACCAGGCCCTGCTCGGTCTCGAAACGCGCAATGCCTTGCGTGTTGAGCCAGTCGATCAGCCGTTTGACCTCGGCCATCACTTCGGGGCCGATGCCGTCGCCGGGAAGAAGCAGCAGTTTATGGGTCGCCATTGTTCATTACCTCATTCGACACGTCATGCCCGGCCTCGTGCCGGGCATCCACGTCTTCTTGCAGCTCACCGCAAATAGGACGTGGGTGGCCGGGACAAGCCCGCCCATGACGACTAATTTCGCTGCGCGCGAAGTGCTAGTGCGGCATTGCGCCGATGGCAAGACACCATTGCTTACCGAGCGCCTGTGCAAGGCCCGCTTTGGCTGCCACAATGCATTTCAGCAGGAGTAATCCCTTGCACGCTCCCGACCGTCCACACCCTTACGTGCATCCCGCGCGTCTGATCCTCATCCTGTCGCTCGCCCCCACGGTCGGTCTCGGCATCGGCCGCTTCGCCTATTCGCTGGTGCTGCCGGACATGCGCGATACGCTCGGCTGGTCGTATTCCGCCGCAGGCTTCATGAACACCGTCAACGCCGCGGGTTATCTTGCCGGCGCGTTGATGGCCTCAAGGCTCATCAAGCGATTTGGCCTGTCGGCGGCGGTACGCTGGGGAACCATCGCTTGCATGGTGTCGCTCGCGCTGTGCGCCATGTCAGGCAATTTTGTCGTTTTGAGCTTTGCGCGGCTGCTCGCGGGCCTGGGCGCGGCCGCCGGATTTATCGCCGCCGGTGCGCTGGCGGCGACGATTGCGCAGTCGCAACCCGCGCGCGACAGTTTTCTGCTTAGCTTGTTCTACGCCGGCCCGGGGCTGGGAATCGTGTCGTCCGGCCTGATCGCACCATTCATGCTGCAGGCTTTCGGGCCAGGATCCTGGTGGATCGTCTGGTGGGCGATGACGGCGCTCTCGGTTCTCATGACCATTCCGCTGCTGCTGGCGCCGATCGACAGAAGTGCCGGGATCGCCGATGTGGCGCCAGCCAAATTCGCGATTCTGCCTGTATCGATCTATCTCGCCGGCTACTTTCTGTTCGGCGCCGGGTACATCGCCTACATGACCTTCATGATTGCCTATGTGCGCGATGCCGGCGGCGGCGCGGCGGCGCAGAGCGTGTTCTGGTGCCTGATCGGCTTGAGCGCTTTCGTGACGCCATGGGTGTGGCGCGGGGTGCTGGCACGCAACAGCGGCGGCCTCTCTACGGCGATCATTCTCGGCGTCAACGCTTTCGGCGCGACGCTGCCGCTGCTCGGGCATTCCGCGCTGTTGCTGGCGATATCGGCGCTGGTGTTCGGGGTTGCGTTCTTCGCCGTGGTGGCATCGACCACCGCCTTCGTGCGCTTCAACTACCCGCCGGCGGCATGGCCGACGGGGATTGCGGCAATGACGATTGCGTTCGGGCTCGGCCAGACATTGGGGCCGATCGCGGTCGGCGCGGTTACCGATGTGTTTGGCCTCTCTTATGCGCTCAACGTCTCGGCGGCGATGCTGGCGCTCGGCGCCATCGCCGCGGCGTTTCAGAGGAGGCTGGTGCGGAAATCAACCGCCGTCATTCCGGGGCGCGAGTGAAACGAGCGAGCCCGAATGACAAAAAATCAATTCCCACTGAATGAATTGTAGCCCTGGTCTTCCCAATAGCCGCCCTTGTAGTCGTTGGTGACCTCCATCGAGATCACGTATTTCGGGTTCTTGAATCCGAGTTTTGTCGGCACTCTGATCTTCATCGGATAGCCATAGGCGCGGGGCAGGATTTCGTCAGCGAACTTGAACGTCATCTGGGTCTGCGGATGCAGCGCCGAGGCCATGTCGAGCGGTGAGTTGTAGCCGTCCATGTCGGCGCACTGGAACCAGCAATATTTTGCGCGGGTGTCGGCGCCGACCAGTTTCAGGAAATCGCGTAACGGCGTGCCGGTCCAGCTTCCGATGGCGCTCCAGCCCTCGACGCAGATGTGGCGGGTAACCTGCTTGACCTGCGGCAGCTTGTAGAGTTCCTCCAGCGTCCATGATTTCTTGTTGTCGACGAGACCGCGCACCTCGAACTTCCAGTCCTTGCCGTCGATGTCAGGCGCATCCTCGACCGCGTAATAGCCGTTGAAGGGAAACGGTTTTGTGATCGCGCTTTCCGGGAAGGTCGGCGCCAGCGCGTTGGGATTGAAGATGAAGGCCTGTACCGCGTCGTTGAACTTCGAGATTTGCTTCAGCATCTCTTCGGCCGAAAAACTGTCTGACACGTCGCAGCCGGTCAACAGCGTCAGCGCGCCGAGGCTGGCGCCACCGGCGATGAAGCGCCGTCGCGCCAGATCCGGCATCAGCCTGGTAGCGTCCCTGACCAGAAGTTTCTTGTCGACGCCGGGAATCAGAAGCGAGCGAAGTCGGCCCATGACGTATCTCCTCGAAAACTCTTATTTGAGCATGATCTTTTCGGAAAACCGGTTTCCACTTTTCCGGATCATGCTCTAGCGCCCGATGATCATGGCGCGCAGGCTTTTCGGTACCAGCACCGCCAAGGCGACATGCACCACCAGGAAGGCGCAGATCGCCGCCATGCAGAAGAAATGGACATAGCGCGCCACGTCATAGCCGCCGAACAGCGCCGTCAGATATTGGAACTGCACCGGCTTCCAGATCGAAAGGCCCGACAGCACGATCAAGACGCCGATCACGATGATGCCGGCATAAAGTAGCTTCTGCACGTAATTGTATCTGGTCAGGTCGTCATGCGACAATCTGCCGGTCAGCGCTGCCTTGGTATCCGATATCACCCCGCTCGGGGTGATCGGCAGCAGTTTTTTGCGGAAGCGGCCGGTGGCAAATCCGAGCACGAGGTAGACCAGGCCATTGACCATCAACAGCCACATCGCCGCGAAATGCCAGAGCAGCGCACCGCCAAGCCAGCCGCCAAGGGTGATGCTGCTTGAGAACTTGAAATCGAACAGCGGCGACGCGTTGTAGATCTGCCATCCCGACATGATCATCATGATCATCGCCACGGCGTTGATCCAGTGCGCAATCCGAACCCAGGCAGGCTGAATGACTGTCGCCGGGGCGGCTAGTGTGCGCTCATGGCTGGCTGCAAGGCTGGACATGTCAATCCCTGGCTGTTCCATCGCTGACGTCGATATGCCGATTATACGCCGGAACCCGCAGCTTCGTTACTGCCATGCCGGCTATCAGATTAATGCCTGCAGGGTATCGCGGTCACAAAAAAGCGAGCCGGGATGCCCCGGCTCGCCGCTCGCGCATCCTGTTGGGGATGGGATCGGGACACGCGTGAAGTCATGACGCCGGCATCAAGACGGTGTCGACCACGTGGATCACGCCGTTCGACTGGTTGACGTTCGGGATCGTGACCGTCGAAGCGCCGCCCTTGGCATCGACGATCGTCACCGTGCCGCCCGACTTTTTGACGGTCAGCTCTTCGCCCTCGACGGTCTTGAGTTTCTTGCCGTCGGTCAGGCTAGAGGCCTCCAGCCGGCCCGGAACCACGTGATAGGTCAGGATTTTGGTCAGGGTCGGCTTGTTTTCGGGTTTCACCAGGGTGTCGACCGTGCCGGCCGGCAGCTTGCCGAATGCGGCGTTGGTCGGCGCGAACACCGTGAACGGTCCCCTGCCTTCCAGGGTCTCGACCAGGCCGGCGGCCTTCACCGCCGCAACCAGCGTGGTGTGGTCCTTGGAGTTCGCGGCGTTCTGGATGATGTTCTTCGAAGGAAACATCGCGGCGCCGCCGACCATGACGGTCTTCTCGCCGGACATCTCGCTTTTCATCGTCTTGTCTTGCGCGCCCACAGGCGCGACGGCGGCGGCAGTCAGAGCCAGCGCGCCAAAGGCGGCGGCCGAGAAAAGTGCAAGGCGCTTGGACATGGTTGGTCTCCCGATGGGTTGAGGTGACCGGCGACCTCCGCCGGCGACTAGGGCAACAACGACGCTGGCTCGATTGAGTGATCGGTCTGCGCCGTCGTTG
>DASSGM010000170.1:0-3869 GCA_035693465.1 Bradyrhizobium sp.
TGCGAACTTCAGCGACCTGACCGTCACCACCGCCGGCGTGTCGCCGGGGCTGGTATTCGGCGACAACGTCTCGAAATGGAATTTCGCCTGGGCGCTTCATGCCGGTCTCGCTTACAGGGTCTCGCCGAATTTCACCGTCGAGCTCGCGTATCGCTATCTCGACATGGGCAATGGCCTGACCGGCGATCTCAGGTCTCCTGATGGCACCAACACCATCGTCAATCCGACGACGTTCAAGAGCCTTACCTCGCATGATGTCAAAATGGGCGTGCGCTGGCAGCTCGACAGCCCGCCGGCCGAGGTGCCGCCGCTGCGCAGGGGCTGATCGGCGGGGTATTTATCTTAAGACTTCTTAACGGCGCAGGACCTTCCCGCGCCGTTTTGCTTTGCGCGGGAAGCATGACTTTCGAAAGTGGATTTCGCCTTTCGGGACAGGATCATGCCGATCGCAGCGCGGCGACAACGATTGGTTAAGGTTAACAGGCGATGATCGGCGCCGGGTTGAAGTGTCTGATGGAGTGGTGCGATGCGCAGGTTACTGCTGGCGGCGGTGATGCTCGGAGCGGCGGCCGGCGCGCAGGCGGCCGACATGCCCGACTTTCTTCGTGGGGCTTTCACGGAAGGGCCGCCTGCGGCAACGGTCTACTGGCAGGGCTATTACATCGGCGGACAGGGAAGCTACGGATCAATCACGTCAAAGCCGCGGTCTGGCATCGGCCTGCCATTGGCGTTCGTCCCGCCAGCATGGCAACCGTCAGGACAGCTGAACGGCGAAAATGGCGGCGGTGGCGCATTTGCCGGTTACAATTCGCAATGGGACGATGTCGTCGTTGGCATCGAAGCAAACTATCTGCATGGCGGATTGCGCGCGTCCTCCCGTTCTCCGGGGGTTACCGTCGTCAACGGCATTACTGCAGTGACCACTTCCAACGAGACGGTACAGGTGTCGGACTTTGGTTCGCTGCGCGTTCGTGGCGCCTACGTCATCGGATGCTTCCTGCCTTATCTATTTGGCGGCGCCGGCCTTGGTAGCCAGACCGTCGAAGGCAGCTTTTCGGCTAATCCTCCGGTGGTTCCGGCGTGGACCGCCGGCAAGACGAAGCTAGTGTATGGATACTCCCTGGGTTTCGGTGTCGACATCATGCTGGCGCGCGGATTTTTTGCACGAGTCGAATACGAATATCTGCGTGTGACGTCGAATTTCGACTCCAATGTGAACAGCGTGCATGCGGGTATCGGTTACAAATTCTGATCCCGCCGTCCAACTTGTCGGTCTGCTCCTGTTGACAGAATTACCTTGGACTGTTGCAGTGCCGCCGTAACCACGGCGGCAGCGGCCATGAAAATCTACGGCGACAGCAATTCGGGCAATTGCCTGAAAGTAAAATGGGTCTGCGACAGGCTGGCGCTGCCCTACACCTGGATCGCCGTCGACACGCTCAAGCGCGAGACCCGCACCACGCCGTTTCTCAAGCTCAACAGCGCCGGCCAGGTGCCGACGGTCGAGTTCGACGATGGCCGCGTGCTGGCCGAATCCAATGCCATCATCCGCTATCTCGCCCGCGGCAGCGATCTTATCCCGGCCGACGCGTTCGCCGCCGCCAAGATGGACGAGTGGCTGTTCTGGGAACAATACAGCCACGAGCCCTACGTCGCGGTATGCCGCTTCCAGATGGTGTATCTCGGCAAGGCCGCATCGGACCTCGATCCCGACAAGATCAAGCGCGGCTACGCTGCGCTGGCGCGGATGGAGCACCAGCTTGCCGCCACCAGGTTTCTGGTGGGCGACGCCTTCTCCCTCGCCGACGTCTCGCTGCTTGCTTATACGAGGCTGGCGCATGAGGGCGGTTTCCACCTCGACGGCTATGCCGCCGTGCGGCGCTGGATCGGCGAGGCCGAACGGTCTCTTGGGCTGCCGCCGGCGCGCTGAGGTCTGCTGGAATTGTCATGGCCAAAAATTCCTCGATTACCATCCGGCGCGCGCGGCGCGACGACGTCGGCGTTATCGTGACGATGCTGGCGGACGATCCGCTCGGCAGCGCGCGCGAACGGCTGGAAGACCCGCTGCCGCCGTCGTATTTCCACGCCTTCGAAGCGCTCACCAACGCTTCCCACATCCAGCTTCTGGTGGCAGAGGATGGCGCAGGCGCCGTCGTCGGCTGCCTGCAGCTCTGCATCCTGCCGGGACTAAGCTCGCAGGGCGCCTCGCGCGGCCTGATCGAGGATGTTCGCGTCGCCGCGGATCGCCGTGGCCGCGGCATCGGAGAGCGCATGGTGCAATGGGCCGTCGCGGAAGCGCGCGCGAAGGGCTGCAAGCTGGTCGAACTGTTGACCCATAACAGCCGCGTCGACGCGCAGCGATTCTACGCGCGATTGGGATTTCAGCCGAGCCATGTCGGAATGACGCTGCGATTTTGATACAGCTATCGTGGGCACCGATCCGGGCGGCGTTGCGTCCATTGCGAAACGTGTTTTGCAATTCATTCCGGTTAACGCGTGATAAACTAACTGGCCCTTCGTAATTTTTTTTGCGCAGCGATCCATGACAACTTGACGTATCCCGTGGGGCGGCTCGGGCAGCTTGGGGATGTCAGATGAAAAATTATTCGATTGTCAGGATCGGCAATGAGTACGTGGTGCAGGCGAACGAAAAGAGCGTCCTGAAAATCTCCAGCAGGAAAAAGGCTGCCAGGCTTGTCACCGACGCGGCCGAACTACTGGATTCGCAGTCGCCCCGGCTGACGCCGCCGGACCAGGATGTCGAGTTATCAATCGCCCGTGATCCCAAAGACATACCTGATCGATCCAAAGTTCCTTGACGATTTAAGCTGATTCCCTTATGCACCGCGGCGGGAAACCTCTCCCCACCGAGAGGCAGCTATCTGGAAGGGTAGATCATGACTGCAGCGAAGCCTGCTTTGCGGCCGAATGTGCCGCATTTTTCGTCCGGCCCCTGTGCCAAGCGCCCCGGGTGGAACGCCCAAAATCTCAAAGACGCCGCCCTCGGCCGTTCGCACCGCGCGAAAATCGGCAAGGCCAAGCTCAAGCTAGCGATCGAGCTGACGCGCGAAGTGCTTGAAGTGCCTGCCGGTTACCGGATCGGCGTCGTGCCGGCGTCCGACACCGGCGCGGTCGAAATGTCGCTGTGGTCGCTGCTTGGCGCGCGGCCGGTGACCACGATCGCCTGGGAATCCTTCGGCGAAGGCTGGGTCGGCGATATCGTCAAGGAGTTGAAGCTCAAGGACGTGACCAAGCTGCATGCCGGCTATGGCGAAATCCCCGATCTGAGCAAGGTCGATCCTGCTTCCGACATCGTCTTCACCTGGAACGGCACCACCTCGGGCGTCCGCGTCCCCAATGCCAACTGGATCAAGGCCGACCGCCAAGGCCTCACCATCTGCGACGCGACCTCGGCGGCGTTCGCGCAAGAACTCGACTGGCCCAAGCTCGATGTGGTGACGTTCTCCTGGCAGAAGGCGCTGGGCGGAGAGGCCGCGCACGGCATGCTGGTGCTCTCTCCGCGCGCTGTGGAGCGGCTCGAGGGCTACAAGCCGGCATGGCCGCTGCCGAAAATCTTCCGCATGACCAAGGGCGGCAAGCTCAACGAAGGCATCTTCGAGGGTGAAACCATCAACACGCCGTCGATGCTGTGCGTCGAGGATTATCTTGACGCGCTGAACTGGGCGAAATCGATTGGTGGCCTCAAAGCCCTGATTGCGCGCGCCGAGGCCAACACCAAGGTGCTCGCCGACTGGAAAGCGAAGACGCCGTGGATCGATTTCCTGGCGAAGGACCCGGCGATCCGTTCCAATACCTCGGTGTGCATGAAGGTGGTCGATCCTGCGATCACCGCGCTTAGCCTGGACGCG
>DASSGM010000171.1:0-5980 GCA_035693465.1 Bradyrhizobium sp.
GCTCGTCGGCAACAACGGGCGGCAATACCTCAACCTCGAGCCCGTCGAGCGGCAGGTCCGACCCGCGCGTGATGACATATTGACCGAGGTTCCATGTCCCGTTGCCCGGTCCATCCTCGTAAAGCGGCAGCTTCTCGAGCAACGCATAGCCAACACCCATCGCGAAGCCGCCCTGCACCTGGCCCAGCACGACCTCGGGGACCAATGCTTGGCCGCATTCCAGCACGTTGTAGGCTTTTGCGATCCGCAACCCGCCGGTTCCGCGATCGATCTCTATGCGGACAACCGTGCCGCACAACGCCGTATAGGTGGGTCCGCTGCGGTTGAGATCGGTCGGCGGAAACTTCACGTCGGAACGATCGAGGCGAACAAATTTGCCTGCGCCACGACGCACGGCCAGCGCATCGATGTCCGCCGTCCACGCCTGTCTGTTCACCACGAAGGTCGCCCGCGACCATGCCCAACGATTGAAGCCGTGTGCCATCGCCCCGGTCACGCCATTGCGCGCATGCGCCCTGGCCGCGACCGCCGGCAAGGGCAGTGGCGCCAGTCCCTGCAAGATCAGCTGTCCGTCTTTCCAGCGCGCCTTCTGCCACTCGTTGGCCCTGGGATCGTTCGGCCCGATGCCCCACAGTTCGAGCGCAGCCGGCCAGAGGCCGAAGCGGAACACGACGCGCGCGGCCTCGGCGGCCGGGTGGGTCCCGACATGCGCGCCGGTCGAGGCGGCGGTGGCTGAACTGATCGCAGGTACCCAGCGCGGATTGCGCGCCGCGGCGTCCTGCGTCTTTTGAGTCATGGTGAAAGAGTCGCCTGAGGTGACGAGCGCCAGTGGGGCGAATGTGCCGATTTGCGCGAGGGCGACCTCGTTAGCGACGCCACCCAGATGCGCTGCGACCCGATTGGCGGCCGCTGTCCCAATGCCGTTGCCCATCTCCACGCCGTCACAACGGATGGTGATCCGGCCATCAGGCGCGATGTCGACCGATCCCAACGAACAGTCCCCGCCGGTGCCGTAGTTCTTGGCGGCAACCGCGACGCCGGTACCGACGAGAATGCCCGCCTGCTGTCCGCGTGCCTTCTCGTCGGCACGCTCCCTCCAGATCGGATGCTTCTCCAACTTGTCCAGGACCTCCGGGGTGCGGATCGACACGCTGTAAGTGTTTCCTGCCAGGGTCCGGCCGCCGGTCGCGAGGGCATTGCGGCGTCGGAATTCGATTGGGTCGAGCGGCAATACCGAGGCTACTTCGTCGATCAGTACCTCGAGCGCGGTCGCCGTCTGCAGCGTCCCGAAGCCGCGCATCGATCCTGCGGTCACGCCGCGCGAGTGGAACGCATACGTCGTCACGTCGCCTTTCGGAACATAGTAGATACCGAGCGCGGTGACGGCGGCAACGGTTGCCACATCGGCCGAAAAGTTGGCGAGGCCTCCGCCATCCAACGCGTGGTCGGCGGCGAATCCGACCATTTTGCCGGTGGCCCGATCAACACCTAGCCGCGTGCGGATCTTGAAGGCGTGCCGCTTGATGCCCGATTGAAACTGCTCGAAACGGTTGTTCGCGAGCCGGACCGGACGATTCGGGAAGAACATCGCCGCCAACGCGACGTAAAGCGGGAATGGCGTGGAGTCGCGCCCGCCGAATCCGCCGCCGCAAGAGGCAAAATTGGTGTTGATGCGAGCCGGTTTGAAGGCGGCCTGGGCGTTGCCGAGCAGATAGGCGATCGCGCCCGCGGCTTCGTAGGGCGACTGCACACTGATAACGAGTTCGAGGTTCTTGCGGCGGGCGTCATACCAGGCAAGACCGCTTTCCGGCTCGAGAGCCATCGGGTCGACCGACTGCGTCTCGAATTCGCGATCGAGCACCAAGAGTGCCGGATTGTCGGCTGCAAGGTCCGCGCGGATCCGTTCGCCATAGGTCGCGGCTTCGGCATAAGCTTGTCCGGTCGGGGTCGACCATATCGGGCGCCCCGAGTTCTCGAAACGCCCCGGACTAACCCGGCCGTTCTTGGCCAGCGAGTACACATCGGGTGCGTCAGGGGTTGGGCCGCCCACGCGCGTGAAACGAAAGGCGCCGTAGTCGGGCATCGTGACCGGGCCGGTTTCTTGACCGAACTTCAGGACAGCCGCGTCGCGCAGGGCGCGCCGCGCCTGATCGAAGGCGTCGAAATCCTCGAAGATCAACAACGCCACGGGCTGACCCAGATAGAGCGGCGTCTTGCCGACCGGACAGAGGAGGTCGCCGGCATAGAATTTGGGAACGCGGATGCCAGTTCGCGCAAGGTCGGCGGCGGTCACCGCTACCGCAGGCTTCAACGCACCGCTCAGGACCGATAGGTCGAGGCCGTCATAAACGTGCGTCGCGTCCGCCGCTCGAATGAGCATGGCATGCGACGTGCCTTGCGGCCAGTTGGGGAGATCGGCTGCACGAAAATCCGACGCGTAAAGCTTGGCTCCGGTAACCTTGGCCACACCATCGATGCGACCAACCCCAGTGGCGGCGGGATTCCAGCCTTGCCGTCCCGGCAGCGTCTCGCGTGCGGCAAAGTTCGGCTCCCCGGGGATTGCCAAGGGCGTGATGCTGAGCGCAATGCCGCTCGCCGTGGCCGATTTGACGAAGTCACGTCGCGAGATTCTCATTGTGCCGCGCCTTTGATGCCTGAATTCATACTTTACTCGGTTCTTCGGGATTTAATGGTAACAGGACAACGGCCTCTCTTAGCCATTTACGGATGAGGTCGGCGCCGAAGGGGTAACACGCCAGCACGAGACCTGCTGCACTGCGGGGATTCAGTCCAGTTTATGTCTGCCGGCTCAACCGGTCGAAAGCGGACGTCGCATGAGCGTTTATGAGTACACGCCCTAGGACAGTACCCGCCGCCGTGGTCATGGACAGGTGCGGGTTCACGGCATCTCCGGTTCCCTTGCGTGCCGAAGCGCCAAGCCGGCAATGCATTCTTTCACTTTGCCAGCATCGCTGTGTGTCCGCTGGCATTCTTCCCTAATCCGGTTGATCTGGTTGTGGTCGCGGCGCAAATCCAAGGCCGCGTAAACAATCGCGAGGAAACAAACCGCGAATACCGCGATGCCGATCGCCCTCATGCGCGCCTCCCTCCCAAGATACGCCGCCGACGCCTCAAGTTGGATGGCCGGGGCGAGCCTGGACGAGCCCGGCCATGACGCAAATACCTCGCGCATTTTTCAGTCGAGCTAAAAGTTCGGATCACGCGATCAGTTTTGCGAACAAGTCGGCGTCGACATTGCCGCCCGACAGGACGATGACGACGTTCTTGCCGCGCGCCTCGATGCGACCGGCCAGAAGGGCTGCGAGGCCGACCGCCCCGCCCGGCTCGACCACGAGCTTCAACTCCCGGAATGCAAATCCGACTGCGGTGCAAACTTCGGCATCGGACGCGGTGATGCCCTGGGTGAGCAGCCGGCTGTTGATGGCGAAGGTGAGTTCGCCGGGGATCGAAGCCATCAGCGCGTCGCAGATGGTCCGGCCTTCGGCGCGATGCGGCTGCCGTGTGCCGGCGCGCAGCGAGCGCGCATGATCGTCGAATGCCTCCGGTTCGCCGGACATCAGCATGGCCTGCGGAAAGCGCGCCTTGACGGCGGTAGCGACCCCCGCGATCAGGCCGCCGCCGGAGGCCGGCGCCACCACGATATCCGGCGTCATGCCAAGCGCGGCCATATCCTCGGCGATCTCCCGCCCCACCGTGCCCTGGCCCGCGATCACAAACGGATCGTCATAGGGGCGCACCAGCGTCGCGCCGCGTTTGGCGGCGATGTCGCGGGAGATGGCTTCGCGATCCTCGCGGTCGCGATCGTACAGCACCACTTCCGCGCCGTAGGCCCTGGTGCGTTCACGCTTGGAGCGCGGCGCATCGGCGGGCATCACGATGGTCGCCTGCATGTTCAGGAGTTGCGCCGCCGCCGCCACGCCCTGGGCGTGATTGCCGGAGGAGAACGCGACCACGCCGCCGCCGCGCGCGGCCTGCGGGATCGAGGACAGCTTGTTGAAGGCGCCGCGAAACTTGAACGATCCGGTCCGCTGCAGCATTTCCGGTTTGAGAAACACTTTTGTTCCGGCGCGTTCGTCGAGCGCCGGCGAGGACAGCAACGGCGTCCGCACCGCGAACGGCGCCAGCACGCGGGCGGCGGCGTCGATATCCACCGAACTGACAGGCAGGGTCGATGCGGGTTCCATTATCAGCGACTTGTATCGCGTACCCCAACAGGCCGGCAATACACTTGCGCGAGATCAGGCGACGAAGGCCGGGTTCTCCGCCGCGAATTCGATCGTATCGCTTTCCGGATCGACGTTGCGGATAGCGCTGATGTTTTCGACGAATGTCCGCGCCGAAGCCTCCCAGGTGTGGCTTGCGGCAAACTCGAGACAGGCTTGCGGCGAAATTGCCAGCGCTGACAGGCAGGCCGCCCGCAAATCGTCGTTCAATGCGCCGACCGGCGCCGCGCCGATCACGTCGCGAGGCCCGGTCACGGGAAACGCCGCAACCGGCAGGCCGCTTGCCAGCGCCTCCAGAAGCACCAGGCCGAAGGTGTCGGTCTTGCTCGGAAACACGAAGACGTCGGCGGCCGCATAGGCCTCCGCCAGCGCTTCGCCCTGCCGCGCGCCAACAAACACCGCCTGCGGATATTTTTGCGCCAGCGCCGCGCGCGCCGGCCCGTCGCCGACGATCACTTTTGAGCCGGGCAAATCGAGATCGAGAAATGCCTCGAGATTCTTTTCCACCGCAACGCGGCCGACACAGAGAAATACCGGACGCGGCAGGCCAAGATCGACCGGGCGCGGATGAAAATGGCTGGCGTCAACGCCGCGCGGCCACAATACCACGTTGCGAAACCCGCGCGCCCGCAACTCGCCGGCCAGTGCCGGCGTCGCCGCCATTACCGCCTGGCTCGGTCCGTGGAAGGCGCGCAGCGCCGCCCAAATCCAGGATTCGGGAATCGGCACGCGCGCCGAGATGTATTCCGGAAAGCGGGTATGAAAGCTCGTGGTGAACGGCAATCCGTGTTTGCGGCAATGACGCCGCGCCAATAGTCCGATCGGCCCTTCGGTTGCGATGTGAATGCTGTCGGGCCGCGCCTCGGCCATCAGTTGCGCTATTTTCGCCGGATACGGCAGCGCCACGCGCAGATCCCGGTAGCTCGGCATCGCAACCGTCTTGAACGACTGCGGGGTGAGAAAGCTGACATCGACGCCAAATGACCTTGCCGCTTCAGCCATCATGATCAGCGTCCGCACCACCCCGTTGACCTGGGGATGCCACGCATCGGTCGCGACCAGAATTCGCATCAGGCGGCACGCGCCGCGACGGAGACAACCGGCGCTGCCCGCCGCAGCGGATCGGTCCAGCTGATGATTTCAAACCGGCCGTCTTCGTGCTCGGCGAGCGCGGTGCAGCTTTCCACCCAATCGCCGCAATTCATATAGCTGATACCATGTTCGTCGCGGATGGTGGCGTAGTGGATGTGGCCACAGATCACGCCGTCCGCGCCGTGACGCCGCGCCTCGGCTGCCAGCGTTTGCTCGAAGGCCCCGATGTAATTCACGGCATTCTTGACCTTCAGCTTCGCCCATTGCGAAAGCGACCAGTAGGGCACGCCGAAGGCGCGCCGGAAGAAGTTGACGAGCCGGTTCATCTGGATCGCGAAATCGTAGGCCTTGTCGCCGAGATGGGCGAGCCAGCGCGCGTTCTGCACCACGAGGTCGAAAATATCGCCGTGGATCACGAGGTAGCGCTTGCCGTCGATGCCGGCGTGGATGGTGTTTTCGACGACGTCGATGCCGCCGAAATGCGTGCCGTAATAGTTTCGCAAGAACTCGTCGTGATTGCCGGGGACGTAAATGACCTTGGCGCCCTTGCGGGCCTTGCGCAGCATTTTCTGCACGAAGTCGTTATGCGATTGCGGCCAGTACCAGTTCGCCTGCAGCGCCCAGCCGTCGACGATATCGCCGAC
>DASSGM010000172.1:0-16483 GCA_035693465.1 Bradyrhizobium sp.
CCGGTTTACGAATACGTTCTTCCCATTCCGGTCTATGTGCCGGTGCCGGTGTGGGTCAATCCACCGCGATACGTTGCGCCGCCGCCGAACAACTTCATCTACAACAACGTTCACAACACCATCGTGATCAACAACACCACCAATACGGTTACGGTGACCAATCCAGCTGGGCAGACCCAGACAATCTCGCCGCCCGCTCCGTCTCCTGCGTCTCAGCCGCAGTCTCCGGCTGCAGGACCGCAGCCTCCAGGAGCC
Organism: Bradyrhizobium sp.; assembly: GCA_035693465.1. GTDB lineage: Bacteria > Pseudomonadota > Alphaproteobacteria > Rhizobiales > Xanthobacteraceae > Bradyrhizobium. Next base: position 256 of record DASSGM010000172.1, read on the forward strand.
CAGCCTCCATCGGCCGGCGCAAAATCATCGCCGGGTGCTGGCGTTGCTGCTGCCGGCATTGCTGGCGCCGGCGCCGCTGCGTTGCTTGCGCCTTCGCTGCCGCCGTCGGTCGCGCCAAAGGCGGTACCGGTTCAGAACACGACTGCGCCGAGCACGCCGGCTCCGGGTTCGACGCCCGCGGGCACGCCACCGGCACCCGGCAAGCCACCGGTCGCCGGTCAGCCGCAGCCCGCTCCGTCGCCGCCTGCTCCTGGCCAGGCGCAGAAGCAGGCCGTGCCTGAAACCAAAGGCGGACAGCCGCTGCCAGGAGCTGGCGGACAGCCGCTGCCGTCAGTAAACGGCAAGGCACCGGTCGCCGGCCAGCCCGCGCCTGCTCCTTCGCCGGTTGCGCCTGGCCAGGCGCAGAAGCAGGCCGTGCCGGAGACCAAAGGCGGACAGCCGCTGCCCGGATCAGGCGGACAGCCGCTGCCACCGATAAACGGCAAGCCACCCGTCACGGGTCAGCCGGGGCCTGCTCCTTCGCCTTCTGCGCCTGGCCAGGCGCAGAAGCAGGCCGTGCCGGAAACCAAGGGCGGACGGCCGTTGCCGGGATCAGGCGGACAGCTGCTGCCGTCAGTAAACGGCAAGCCACCGGTCACCGGTCAACCGCTGCCTGCACCTTCGCAGCCGACGCAACCCTCCGCTCCAGGGCAACCGCCGAAGCCGTCGTTGCCCGAAACCAAAAGCGGACAGCCGCCGTCTCCGGCGGCTCAACCGAAGCCGCCAGCAGTCGCGCCACCGCCGGCGGCTCCAGCGCCCGCTGCGCGTCCGACACCGCCGCCACCGCCGCCTCCTGCTGCGCGCCCGACGCTCCCACCGCCGTCGCCTCCCGCTGCGCGCCCGACGCCGCCGCCACCGCCTGCTGCGCGTCCGGCTCCGCCGCCACCGCCACGTCCGGCGCCACCACCGCCTCCCGCTGCGCGTCCGACACCGCCACCGCCGCCTCCGGTTGCGCGCCCGGCTCCGCCGCCACCGCCGCGCCCGGCTCCTCCGCCTCCGGTTGCGCGTCCGGCACCACCGCCACCGCCGCCGCCTGTCGCGCGCCCCGCCCCACCGCCACCTCCAGCCGCGCGTCCGGCTCCGGCGCCCGGAAAGCCGTGCGTGCTTCCAACCGGTCAACCTTGTCCGGGGCGGTGAGGCCGGTTGACGCTGAAAGTGCAGTGGGGATGAAGCAAACGCCTGGAGATGCCAACGAGCAGCCTCAGGGGCGCTCATGAATCAATGGGCATGCGGTAAATCCCCGCTTTCCTCACAAAACCGCGAGTTCGGCTTGCAAAAATAATTTTGCCCGTTCGCGTGCAGACTTAACAAAGCTTTAATTGCGCAATGTATGATGGTCGGTACGGCGGCCGTGTACCGCGACTTGGGGAAACATCATGAGCAAAATCGCGTCAGCTATCGTGGCGGTTGCGTTGGTCACGAGTCCGCTTGCAGTACCGGTATCTTCAAGAGCGGAGAACGGTCAAATCGCCGCCGGCGTGGTGGGTGGACTGATTGGTGGAGCATTGCTCGGTGGCGCTCTGGCGTCGCGGCCACCTCCGCCGCCACCGGTTTATTACGCGCCGGCGCCGGTCTATGTCGAGGAGCCTGTCTGCCGCCTCGTTCGCGAGCGCTTCTGGGATGGCTATGGCTGGCAAGTTCGCCGGGTCCAGGTCTGCGATTGATCGCAGAACTGTTCTGCGCTACCGGCGTGAACACGATCAAATCCGGCCGCCCTCGGGCGGCCGTTTTGTTTAGCCCAGCTATCGCGCCGGCTAGCCTAAGCCTCGTCGTCGCGTTTGCGCAGCAGGTCTTTGGCGAGATCGGCGAGCGCGGGCTTGGGCAATGCGGTGAACGGCAGCGGGCGGGTGACGTCGATGGCCGCGAGCCCGAGCCGAGCCGTGAGCAGCCCGTTGAGAACGCCTTCGCCAAGACGTTGCGACAGTTTTGCCGCGATGCCATGGCCGAGCACCTGCTGGATCAGGCCGTCGCTCGCCGCCATTCCGCCGGTGATTGCGACATGGGCGATGATCTGGCGCATCAGCCGGATCATGCCAAGCGCTCCCGGCCGTCCGCCGTAGAGCCGCGCCAATTGCCGGATCAAGCGCAGTGACGCTGCGAACACAAACAGCACGTCGATCAATGCGCGCGGGCTGACGGCGGTGACAATCGAAACGCGCTGCGCGGCTGACGAGACCAGGCGGCGCGCCTCCTGGTCCAACGGCGTCATCAACTCGCGCTCCGCGAGCCGGATCAGATCGGCGCCGTCGATGATGTCGTCGGTATGGCCTTGCAGCGTGGCGCGTGCCCGCGCCAACTGCGGGTTCTGATGCTCAAGCCTGAGCAGTTCTCGCACGATGGCCCGGCTTTCCGCACGATCGTCGCTTGCGAGCACCGCGATGGCCCGCAAATGCAATTTTTCGATTGCCGCAAGACGGGCAAGTCCGAACGCCTCGCGTGCGACAACAACGATAAACGCCAGCGTGGCGGCGAACGCAAAAGCCAGCCCGACAAAGCCGAGGCCTTCACTGCGCGCGAACAAATCCTCAATCAAGTGGGTGACGCCAAGCCCGACGCCGAGCAGGATCAATCCGCCGATCGCGGTCCAGAACACAGCGCCCCAGCGAAAACCCCTTTGCGGGCGCAGGACCGGCGTCTCGACCAGAACCGGCAACGCAGCGGGTTCAACTTCGGGCGTGACCTGGACTGTGCCGCGGGGCGGCCGGCTGGACTCTTCCGGATCCATCACAATGACGCCGGGGTCGTCGAGCTTGAACGTCGCCGGCCGCCGATGATGAGATCGCTCGCTCATTGCAGTTTGTCTCCGATCAGGAACTGGAGGGCGCGGTCAAGGCGGATGTGAGGCAGAGCGGGCTCATTGGTGCCTTCGCGTTCGAGCCGAGGCGGGCGAAAACGAAGAAAACGAAAATCGGTCTTTTCGGCCGTGGCGCTGGAGAGACCGCGAAATGCGCTGTCACCCTTGAACAGCTGTTCCGGATCGGCCGGCAGATCGCCCGGAAAGGTGGCAACCTCGGTGTTGCCGTCGAAGGCTTCGCTACCCACCATCTCGCCGCAGGCGGGTGTGCCGAGGATCGACGGCAATTTGTCGCGGCCGCGTTGCACCTGGGCCTCGCGGGTAGCACGGACCGCGGCCAGCGCGACCACGTCGATATCGGCGCCGGTATTCTCGGCGCGGGACGCAGCCTTGGTCACGGTCCGCCGCAACACCGCCTCGAGCCGATCGTGGCTCGAATGGTGCAGGTGATCGGCCTTGGTTGCGGCAAACAAGATGCGGTCGATCCGCGGCCGGAACAAACTGGAAAGCAGCGTGCTGCGGCCGATCCTGAAGCAATCCAGAATGCCGGCCAGCGCCGCCTCGAGGTCGTGCAGCGCCTCCGGTCCCGAGTTGAACGCCGCCAGCGCATCGACCAGCACCACCTGGCGATCGAGCCGCGAAAAATGATCCCTAAAGAACGGGCGAACCACCAGATCCCTGTAGGCCTCGTAGCGCCTGATCATCATGGCCCACAGCGATCCCTCGGGCACCGTGCCGTCAGCCGGCAGATCGAGTGGCGCAAAGGTCAGCGCCGGCGAGCCTCCGAGATTGCCCGGCATCAGAAAGCGGCCGGGTGGAAGCAGGCTCAGGGCGAAGCGTTCGTCGCGACAGGCGCGCAGGTAGTCCGTAAACAGCCGCGCGGCCGTCAGCGCCGCCTGCTCGTCTTCGCGGGCTTGCGGGTTCAGTGTCGCCAGATGCGAATGCCATTGCGCCGCGAGCCGCGCGCGGGGTCGTTCCCGCGACAGGCTTAGGCTCTCACGAGACCATTGCTGGTAGCTTTTGTTGAGCAGCGGCAGGTCGAGCAGCCATTCGCCGGGATAGTCGACGATATCGAGCGTGAGCGTGCGATCCGCGCCATTCTGCCGCTGGTAGTCGATCACGAGCCGCAATTCGCTGATATCGACGGTCGAATTCGGCCAACGCCGATTCTCGATCAGGGTGCGCACGTGGTTCTCATAATCGAAGCGCGGCACCGCGTCATCGGGTTGCGGCTCAAGCCGGGCGCGAGCGATCCGGCCGGTGGCGAAAGGTTCGAAAACCGGAAAACGGCCGCCGCGGGTGAGGCCGTGGATCAGCGCCGTGATGAAGACAGTCTTGCCGGCCCGTGACAATCCGGTGACCCCAAGCCTAACTGTCGGATGGAAAAAGTGGTCGCCATATTCCAACAGCGCCCGCGCCGACAGGCGCGCTTCCTCGATGATATCGGAAATAGGGAGGGCCATACGGGCGTGGAGTACTCGATTTGATGGGGGGCAATTGGCGGGAGAGCTATCTGGAAAGTGGCGATTGGCGGCCATAAATCAAGCTTCATACTTACGACGCGATTGAGCCAAAGAGTTCAGGGTTCGTTGACCTCGCCTGAGATATGTTTTAACGCCACCAAGCTTGCCGGAACCACCATGACCATCTTCAGACTTAAGCAACTGGCTTCGACCTCCGCCCATGCGGCGGTCGGCGCCATCCGCTGGAATTACGATCGGGCCGAACTGATCGCCGACGGCGTCGTGCACGGAATTGGCGTGTTCGGCGGATTGGTCGCGGCCACGGTGCTGATCGTGCTCGCCGCGGTCTATGCCTCGCCGCTTGAAGTGGCGGTCGTCTCGGTTTACGTCGTCGGGCTGCTGGCCATGCTGGTATTGTCGGCGACCTACAATCTATGGCCGATCTCGCCGGCCAAATGGCTGCTGCGCCGCTTCGATCATTCCGCGATCTATGTCCTGATCGCGGCGACCTACACGCCCTTCATCACGCAATTGAAGGACAGCATCTTCGCGCTCGCGCTGCTGATCGGCGTGTGGTGCGTGGCGATTGCCGGGGCCGCGCTCAAGCTGGTGTTGCCGGGCCGATTCGACCGGCTCTCGGTCGGCCTCTTTCTGGCGATGGGCTGGAGCGGCGCTATGCTCTATGATGCCGTCGTGGCGGTGTTGCCGGCGATGGCGCTCTGGTTTGTGATCGCGGGCGGTGCGCTGTATAGCCTGGGTGTGATCTTTCACGCCTGGCAGCGGCTTCGCTTTCAAAACGTGATCTGGCATTGTTTCGTATTGTTGGGCGCGGCCTGCCATTACACGGCGGTGCTCGATCTGGTTCTGACCTAGAGATTTGGCTACAAAGAGCTGAGGCAGCGATGCAGGTGACGGGCAAGATCGTGGTTGTCACCGGTGGCGCTAAAGGCATCGGGCGCGCGCTGTGCGAGGTCTTTCATCGCGCTGGGGCGGCCAAGGTGATCGTCGCCGATATCGATCCGGCGGGCGCGAGAGCGGTCGCGGCTTCGATCGACGGTGCGGCATTCAAATGCGATGTCGGCAAGGAGACAGACATCCGCCACGTCATCGAGGAGACCGAGAGGCAGTTCGGCCCGATTGCGCTGTTCTGCTCCAATGCCGGCATCGGCGGCGGGTTCGATCCGCTGGCGGACAACGCCGGCGGAACGTCCGACGAGCCATGGTCGAGAAGCTGGGCGGTCCACGTCATGGCCCACGTCTATGCGGCGCGGCATCTGGTCCCGCGCATGAAGGCCCGCGGGGAGGGTTATTTTCTCAACACCATTTCCGCCGCGGGACTTCTTTCGCAGGTCGGAAGTCCGGCCTATTCAACGACCAAGCATGCTGCCGTCGGATTTGCCGAAAATCTTGCGATCTCTCACAAGGCCCACGGCATCCGGGTTTCCATCCTGTGCCCGCAGGGCGTCGATACCGACATGCTCCGTTCGATTCCGAAAGGCCCGCAATCCGGCGACGGCGATTTGACGCCGGAGCAAGTCGCAAACGATGCGTTGAAAGGAATCGAGCAGGAAACATTTGTCATCCTGCCGCATCCGCAAGTGCTGGGCTACATGCGCAGGAAGGCGGAAAATTACGATCGCTGGATATCAGGCATGGCCAAGATCCAGGCCAGGATGCGGGAAGATTACGGGAAGTAATTTCCGTCATTCCGGGGGCGATGCGAAGCATCGAGCCCGGAATCTCGAGTTCCCCGATGTGCAATTGCACATATGAGGTCTGGTCCTTCGGACCATCCGGGAATGACGGAACTAACCCTTCTGCGCGTAGAGCAGCGGCACCGCCGAATCCAGGATGACCTCGATCAGGCTGACGCCGTCATATGCCAGGCCGCGCTTGAGCGCGGGCGCGAGTTCGGATGATCTTGTCACGCGCGCCGCATCGCAGCCGAGCCCCTGCGCGATCCCGACGAAGTCAATGCCGGGCAGATCGAGGCCTGGAACATTGCGCACCTGCATCACCTGGCTGAACGAGCGCATCGCGCCGTAGCCGGCGTTGTTGATCACCACGACCGTCAACGGCAACTTGCGTTGCGCCGCGGTCCACAGCGCCTGAATCGAATACATCGCGGAGCCGTCGCCGACCAGGCAAACGGTCCGGCGATCCGGGCGGCCTAGCGCCATGCCGACCGAAGCGGGCAGACCATATCCGAGGCCGCCGCTCGCCATGGTGTAAAAACTGTCCTGTCCGCGCATCGGCATGAATTTCTGCATCGCCGGACGGTGCGAAGGAGCTTCCTCCACCAGCGCGGCGTCATCAGGCATGGCTTCCGAAAGCGTGTGCAACAGGAAGTCGACGGGGATCGGATCGGCCGCGCGTGGTGCAGCGGGCAATGCGCGGGCCGTCGGCATCGCGCGCCTGGTCTCGGGCAGCAGTTCGAGGAGCATCGTCAGCGCCGGCTTCATGGTCGCGACGATGCCGGCGCCCAGCGGCGATACCGCGGCCGCGGTCGGATCGTCGGTGATCTGGAAGATCGTGGTCGCGCCATCGAAGATCGAGGCATGCCCCTCGACGTGGAACGTAAATACTGGCGCGCCGATCACCACCACCAGATCGTGGCCGCGCAGCGCGTCCGAGAGCTGCGCCGGGGAGGCTTGCAGAAAACCTGCGAACTGCGGATGCCGTTCCGGGAAACTGCAGCGCGCCGAGAACGGGCTGGCCCAGACGAGCGCTTTCGCCTTCTCCGCAAGACGCACCATAAGATCGACGGCCTGCGCGCGATCGACGGCGGGGCCGACCACGAGGGCGGGGCGCTTGCTTGCCGCGAGCGCGGCGGCGAGCACCTTCATCGCGCCGGCGTCTGGGCCAAGCTCGCGGCTGACGTCGCGGGCGTCCATCGCCTGCGTTTGATGGGTCCAGTCGTCGATCGGCACCGACACGAAGGTCGGTCCGCACGGCGGCTGCATCGCCACGTAATAGGCGCGCGCGATCGCCGCCGGGACGTCCTCGGCGCGCGCCGGCTCGACCGAAAACTTGACGTAGGGCCGCGGAAATTCGGAGGCGCGCTCGGCATAGAGAAATGGCTGCAGCGGCAGGATGCTGCGCGCCTGCTGGCCCGCGGTAATCACCAGCGGCGTCTGGTTGCGGTGGGCGGTGTAGATATTGCCGAGCGCGTTGCCGAGGCCGGCGGCGGAATGCAGGTTGACAAAGCCGGCGTTGTGGGTGGCCTGGGCGTAGCCGTCTGCCATCCCAATGACAGAGGCCTCCTGCAATCCCAGCACATAGTCGATGTCATCGGGCCAGTCGCTCAGGAACGGCAATTCGGTCGAGCCGGGATTGCCGAACATCTTTCGGACTTTGAATGCCCGCAACAGATTAAGCGTCGCGTCCTTGACGGTGATTGAACCAGGTTTGGCCGGTTTGCGAGACAATGTGCGCCTTTAGAGAGGATAACGAGAAATGCATCGCCCGTCATTGCGAGGAGCAAAGCGACGAAGCAATCCATCTATTAGCCGCCGCATCCCGAGCTCTGGATTGCTTCGCGGAGTTTATCATCGGGCGCGCGTTCGTGCGACCCGTTGGCTCGCAATGACGATCACCACGTCGCGGTGCCCTTCATCGTCGGCTGGCCTGCCGAATTCGCGGTCCACAGCTCCATGCCGGCCTCGGTATCGTTGGCGTTGATGGAAAACTCGCTGCCTTCGAACAGCGGCTGCACCCCGCGGTAGCTGAATTTTTTCGGCGCGGTGCCGCGATGGAGCTTTGCCGCGAATTCCACCAGGAACGCCGCCTGCATCGGGCCGTGGAAGATCAGGCCCGGATAGCCCTCGACCCTGGTGACATAGTCGCGGTCGTAGTGGATGCGGTGGCCGTTGAAGGTCAGCGCAGAATAGCGAAACAGCAGCACCGGATCGGCCATGTGGCTTTCGCGGTGCTGCACGGCCGGCGGCGGCGCTGCCGGCTTGGCGGGCGCCGACGCCTGCGTAGGCGAGTTGCCGCGATAGACAATATCCTGCCGTTCCCGGATCGCGGTGCCGCGCGGCGTCGTGATCTGGTGATCGACGGATACAAAACACAATGCGCCGGTGCTGCCGGTCTTCATCGTCACGTCCGCGATGCGCGAGGTCCGCGTGATCTCGTCGCCGACGCGCAGCGCATCAAGAAATTCCAGCTCGCCGCCGGCCCACATCCGGCGCGGCAGCGGCACCGGCGGCAGGAAGCCGCCGCGCGTGGGATGGCCGTCCGGTCCCAGCTCCGACATCGGGTAGACCGGTTGCGCCAGGCACCAATGCGCGGTGAAGGGCGCGGCATCGCCGGCCTTGGGCTTGCCGATCTCCATAAACAGGGTTGCACGCAGGCCTTTGACCAGTTGCGCGGTGACAACATCGGAGGCCTCGTCGGTGCGGCCGATCCACTGCCGCAAATGGTCGAGATCGGGTTTGTCGGTCATGACGATTTGGTCCGGGCAGAAGTGGGTTTTGCGATATCGAAGCGCTCGCCGATCCCCGGCACGGCGCCATAATGACGCGGCTGGTCGACGACGATTGGCGCCGGCGCCGGATAGCGGATCGGTCCCGCCGGGGTGTCCACCTCGATCCGGCGCAGATGCGGATGCACCGCGAGATCGGCCATCATATTAACCTCGGCAAAGGCGATGTCGGCCGCGGACAATCGCTGCAGCAGCTCGTCACGGGTCATGGTCGCGAAAATATCGCCGACGGTCTGGTCGGTGAGCTTTCTGTTGCGAACGCGCTCGACCATGCTGGAAAACCTGACATCGTTGGGCAACTCGGGCTGGCCCAAAACATCCGCGCATAATTTCTTCCATTCGCGCTCGCTCTGGATCGAAATCAGAATGTCCCTGCCGTCCTTCGAGCGAAATACGCCGTAGGGTGCGATCGAGGGGTGAGCGAGGCCCATCCGCTCCGGCGGATTGCCGGCTTCCGAGTTCAGCAGCGGCACCGACAGCCAGTCGGCCATGACGTCGAACATCGAAATCCGGATATCGGCGCCCTTGCCGTGGCGCGATCGCGCGATCAGCGCTTCGAGGATGGCGGCATGCGCGGTGGCGCCGGTGGCGATATCGACGATCGATAAGCCGACCCGCGAAGGGCCGTCCGGACCGCCGGTGATCGACGCGAGCCCGCTTTCTGCCTGGATCAGGAGGTCGTAGGCCTTGCGATGGGCGTAAGGGCCGTCATCGCCATAGCCACTGATGGTGCAGCAGACCAGCTTTGGATAATCCTTGCGCAGCCGAGCCAGTGAAAAGCCGAGCTTGTCCATTGAGCCCGGCTTGAGATTCTGGATCAGCACATCCGCACCGGCGATCAGCTTTTCGAGACTCGCGCGACCCTCCCTGGTGGCGAGGTCGATCACCACCGAATCCTTGCCGCGATTGAGCCAGACGAAATAGCTGCTCTGGCCTTTGGCCGCCGCATCATAGCCGCGCGCAAAATCGCCCTCCGGCCGCTCCACCTTGATGACATGGGCGCCGGCATCCGCCAGGCGCGAGCTGCAGAACGGCGCGGCGACCGCCTGTTCGACGGCAATGACGGTCAGTCCTTCAAGCGGGAGCATCTTTTCTCTCAGTAGGAACGGGGCATGCCCAGCACGTGCTCGGCAAGGTACGACAGGATGAGATTGGTCGAGATCGGCGCCACCTGATAGAGCCGGGTCTCGCGGAATTTGCGTTCGACGTCGTATTCTTCCGCAAAGCCGAAACCGCCATGGGTCTGCAGGCAGGCGTTGGCGGCTTCCCAGGAGGCGTCGGCCGCCAGCATTTTTGCCATGTTGGCTTCGGCGCCGCAATCGAGACCGGCTTCGTATTTGCGCGTCGCCTCCTTCACCATCAATTCGGCAGCGCGCATCGAGGCGTAGGCCTTTGCGATCGGGAACTGGATGCCCTGGTTTTGGCCGATCGGGCGGCCGAACACCGCGCGCTCCTTGGCGTAAGCGGAAGCCTTGGCGATAAACCATTTGGCATCGCCAACGCACTCGGCGGCAATCAGAATGCGCTCGGCATTCATGCCAGAGAGGATATAGCGAAAGCCCTTGCCTTCCTCGCCGATCAGGTTTTCGGCCGGCACCCGCATGTCGGTGAAAAACACTTCCGTGGTCGAGTGATTCATCATGGTGCGGATCGGACGGATCGAGAGCCCGTTGTCCTTGGCTTCCCGCATATCGACGATGAACACCGACAGGCCGTCGGTGCGCTTCCTGGATTTTTCCTTCGGCGTGGTGCGCGCCAAAAGGATCATCAGGTCGGAATATTCGGCGCGGCTGGTCCAGATTTTCTGGCCATTGACGACGTAGCTGTCGTTACCCTCGCGCCTGGCAAAAGTTTTCAGCGAGGAGGTATCGGTGCCACTGGTCGGCTCGGTGACGCCGAAGGCCTGCAGCCGCAATTCGCCGCTCGCGATCTTCGGCAGCCATTTTGCCTTTTGCTCTTCGCTGCCGTGTCGCAGCAGTGTCCCCATGGTGTACATCTGGGCATGGCAGCCGCCGCCATTGCATCCGGCGCGCTGGATCTCTTCGAGGATCGCGGCCGCGGCGGACAGTTTTAGCCCGGCACCACCATATTCTTCCGGGATCAATACCGAGAGGTATCCGGCCTGCGTCAGCGCATCGACAAAGGCACTTGGATAGGCCATCTCGCGATCGAGCTTGCGCCAGTATTCGCCGGGGAATTGCGCGCACAGTTTTGCGACCGCGTCGCGGATGTCGGCATGTTCGTCTGGTTGTTCTTGTACCGTCATCGGAACTCGGCTGGCACATCGAGGACGCGCAAAAACCTGCGAAACGGCGGGCACGGCGCAGATGCGTCTTTCCCCACCCTACGATCTCAGCACGTGGGGGGGCCAAAGCGCAAGCGCGCCCACGTCATGTGGGAATGCGGACCGGCAGCGACTCGATGCCGCGCACGAAGCTGGAATAGACCCGCTTCGGTTCGCCGACCACCTCGATCCGGTCGAAACGCTTCAGCATCTCCTGCCACACGATCTTCAGCTGCAGCTCGGCGAGCCGCATGCCGACACAGCGGTGGATGCCGAAGCCGAACGACAGATGGATGCGGGGCCGGGCGCGGTCGATGATGAAGTCGTTGGGATTCTCGATCACCTCTTCGTCGCGATTGCCGGAGACATACCACATCACGACCCGGTCGCCCTTGCGGATTTTCTTGCCGCCGAGCTCGGTATCGACCAGCGCGGTGCGCCGCATATGCGCCAACGGCGTCTGCCAGCGAATGACCTCCGGCACCATCGAATCGATCAGCGCCGGATTGTCGCGCAATTTCTGATACTGCTCGGGATGTTCGTTCAACGCTAGCACGGAACCGCTCATGGTATTGCGGGTGGTATCATTGCCGCCGACCACCAGCAGGATGATGTTGCCCATCAGATTGTCGGGATCCATGTGACGTGTGGCTTCGCTGTGGGCCATCATCGAGAGCAAGTCGTTTCGCGGCTCGGCATTGACGCGCTCGTTCCAGAGATTGGCAAAATAGGCGTAACATTCGTCCATCTCCTTGCGGCGCTGCTCCGGCGATTCAACGATCCCGCTCTTGGGCAGTGCGGTCGAGACGTCCGACCAGCGCGTCAGCTTGCGGCGCTCCTCCCAGGGAAAATCGAACAACGTGGCCAGCATCTGCGTGGTCAGCTCGATCGACACCCGGTCGACAAAATTGAAGGTTTCGTTGCGGGGGAGGTTATCGAGCACCTTGGCGGAGCGCTGGCGAATCAGAACGGCGAGCTCGTCCAGATGCGTCGGCGTAAACATCGGCGATACGGTCTTGCGCTGGGCCGAGTGCCGTGGCTGGTCCATGGCGATGAAGCTCGGCCAGTCATAACCCGCCGGCAGGTCGCGGATCGAGATGCCGCCGAGGGTAGAGTCGGATGAGAAGATGCCGTGATTGGTATCGACATGCATAATGTCGTTGTATTTGGTCACCGACCAATAGGGTTCGATCGGCGCGTTGGTGCAGTAATGCACCGGCTCTTCCTTGCGCAACCGCTCGAAAAACGGCCACAGGATGTCGTCCTGGAACAGCCGTGGCGCGCCCGGATGAAAATCCTTCAGCGGCGTTGAATAGGCCTCTTCACGCGCCCGGCGCTGAAGCTCGGCCTTGTCTGTTTGGACCGCTGTCTGGATGTTCATCGGTCATCGATCCCATGGTGGATTTCGTCAGCCGGCAATCCGCACCGGCAAGGTTTCGTAGCCTTTGATAAAGCTGGAATACACCCGCTTCGGTTCATCGACCACCTCGATATTGTCGAAGCGTTTCAGGATTTCTTCCCAGATTATCTTCAATTGCAACTCGGCGAGCCTGAGCCCAACGCAACGATGAATGCCGAACCCAAATGAGATGTGGGTGCGCGGTCGAGCCCGGTCAATGATGAAGTCGTAGGGGCGATCGATCACCTCTTCGTCGCGGTTGCCCGAGACGTACCACATCACGACCTTGTCGCCCTTCCTGAACCGCTTGCCGCGGAATTCGATGTCCTCGAGCGCTGTCCGCCGCATATGCGCCAATGGCGTCTGCCAGCGGATCACCTCCGGCACGAAACTGTCGATCAGTGCCGGATTCTCGCGCAGCTTCCTGTACTGATCCGGATTCTTGTTCAAGGCATAGATGCTGCCCGACAGCGTATTGCGGGTGGTGTCGTTGCCGCCGACGATCAGCAGGATCAGGTTGCCGAGGAAATTCTTCGGGTCCATGTCGCGAGTTGCTTCGCTGTGCGCCATCATCGACAACAGATCGCTCTTCGGCGGCTGATTGATGCGCTCTTTCCAGAGCCTACCGAAATAGGTCGCGCATTCCAGTAGCTCGGCCTGCCGCTCGTCTTCGGTCGCGACCAGGCCGTCCGGACCGGGAAGCGTCGTTGCGACGTCCGACCAGCGTGTCAGCTTGCGGCGGTCCTCCCAGGGAAAGTCAAACAGCACGGCGAGCATCTGGGTGGTCAGTTCGATCGAGACCTTGTCGACCCAGTCGAACACCTCGTTCTTTGGCAGATTGTCGAGGCATTCGGCCGACCGCTTGCGGATGTTGATCGCGAGCTGGTCGAGATGGGTCGGCGTGAACATCGGCGCGACGGTCTTGCGCTGTGCGCCATGGCGCGGCTGATCCATGGCAATAAAACTTTCGCGGCGCAGGTCGGGTGCGACATCGCGGATCGTGATACCGCCGAGGGAAGCGGCCGACGAGAACACCGCATGGTTGGTCTCGATGTCCATGATGTCGTTGTATTTTGTTACCGACCAGTACGGCCCGAACATGCTGTCCTTGCAGTAATGCACGGGCGCTTCCTTGCGCAGCCGGTCGAAATACGGCCAGAACGAATTGGTCCGGAACAGTTCGGGATGACCAACGTCGATGTCTTCAAGCGGAATGGAATAGGCCCTTTCCCGGGCGGCCTCCTGATAGGGGTCCGCAGCGAGATCGATTGTTCCGTGCATCGGTGCTTCCTCATGATCCGCCTCCGTGGTTGGCTCTGGAAGCGGGATTATTGACCGAATTACATCCCGTTGCGCCCGCCAGAGCAAGGGAGAGTTTTGTCCCCTTCTGCCGCAGCGGGCGCGATTCCGGGAATGCCCCCTTCTCAGCAACTTCGGCCCGTGACAAGCTTATTTCCAAAGCATAAGGCTGTGCGCGAGAAAGCCGCACGACTTGCCCGGAGGCCGCCCGACCATGATTCCCAACGCGTACCGGATGTTCAACTTCGATCTCGGCGAAACCGCGGACGCCATTCGCGAGACCGTACACGACTTCTCGAGCCACGAGATTGCGCCGCGCGCCGACGAGATCGACAAGAGCAATCAATTTCCCCGCGATCTCTGGCCCAAAATCGGCGCGCTCGGCCTGCACGGCATCACCGTCGAGGAAGAATATGGCGGCTCCGGGCTCGGCTATCTCGAGCACTGCATCGCGGTCGAGGAGATGTCGCGGGCATCGGCGGCGGTCGGCCTGTCCTATGGCGCGCATTCCAACCTTTGCGTCAACCAGATCCGCCGCAACGGCAACGAAGCGCAGAAGCGGAAATATCTGCCAAAACTGATCTCGGGTGAGCATGTAGGGGCGCTGGCGATGTCTGAGTCCGGCGCCGGCTCCGACGTGGTGTCGATGTCGACGCGCGCCGAGAAGAAGGGCGATCGCTACGTCCTCAACGGCAGCAAGATGTGGATCACCAACGGACCGATCGCGGAAACACTAGTGGTCTATGCCAAGACCGATCCGGCGGCCGGACCGCGCGGCATCACCGCCTTCATCATCGAAAAGGGCATGAAGGGATTTTCCACCGCGCAAAAGCTCGACAAGCTCGGTATGCGCGGCTCCGACACCGGCGAACTGGTGTTCGAGAATTGCGAAGTGCCGGAGGAAAATGTGCTCGGCGAGGCCGGCCGCGGCGTCAATGTGCTGATGTCCGGACTTGATTACGAGCGCGCGGTGCTGGCCGCGGGACCGATCGGCATCATGCAGGCCTGCCTCGACGTGGTGATGCCCTATGTGCACGAGCGCAGGCAGTTCGGGCAGCCGATCGGCAGCTTTCAACTGGTGCAGGGCAAGATCGCTGACATGTACACCACCATGAATGCCTCCCGCGCGTACGTGTACGCAGTCGCAAAAGCCTGCGATCGCGGCGAGACCACCCGCGAGGACGCAGCGGGCGCCATTCTCTATGCCGCAGAGAAGGCGACGCAGTGCGCGCTCGACGCCATCCAGTTGCTCGGTGGCAACGGCTATATCAACGATTATCCCACGGGCCGGCTGTTGCGCGACGCCAAGCTTTATGAGATCGGCGCCGGCACCAGCGAGATCCGGCGCGTGCTGATCGGCCGGGAGCTGTTCGAGAAATCGGCTTGATATAACACGCGCTATTTGTCGAACCTGCGAACGCAGGGACCCATAACTCCCGGCGCCAGTTGTGACAGAAGGCGTCGGGCGTTACTGCGAAAACGAGAAGCTGCGGCGCATGGTCCCTGCGACGTGTTTGGTCCCGGGAGATTGGCTGGATGGAATCGGTGTAGAAGGTGGCATCCGTTACGTTGGGGAGCGCCTTCGGTCATGGAATTAGTTCTGCACGCCAATGCGACCACAACTCCGAGAACCAGAGCCTACATCCAGCGCAGCAAAAAGCCGGTGGGGGAGTTGGCGGGTGAACTGGGCGTCAGCGAGACCACGATCCGGCGCTGGCGCGGCCGGAGCACGGTCGGGGACCGCTCGCACCGGCCGAAAAGGCTGACGACGAGTCTGTCGGCCATGGAAGAGACGCTGGTCTGCGAACTGCGAACGTCGCTGCAGTTGCCGCTGGACGACATCGTCGAGGTGATGCGGCGTTGCGTCAACGGGAAGCTGTCCCGCAGCGCCATCCATCGCTGCCTCCAGCGCCATGATATCAGCCAGCGGAAGAGACCTGACAGGCCCAGTGTCGGCGTCTTCGAACAGGCCGCTGTCGGCTTCATTCACTTCGACCTGAAGCATCTGCCTGCCCTGGAGCGGCGCAAAAGCTATGCCTTCGTCGCGATCGACCGCGCCACCCGCTACGTCTATGTCGAAATCCATCGAAGGCGCGATGCCAAGACCTCGGCGGGCTTCCTCAAGCGCTTCCTGGCCCACTTCCCACATCCCGTTCATACCATCCTGACCGACAATGGCGCCGAGTTCACCGACCGCTTTGCCGTCGATATGAAGAACAAGCCGCCTGGCCGGCCTTCCGGCAATCACCCGTTCGATCTCGTCTGCGCCAACCAGAAGATCGATCACCGCCTGACCAGACCCTATCGGCCACAAACCAACGGCCTCGTCGAACGCTTCAACCGCCGGATCACCGAGGCCATCGGCCGGGAACCGAAGCGCGGCAGCGCGCGGCGCACTTTTCCCTGCCACGCCGATCGAGACGCCTTCCTCAACCGCTTCGTTGCTGACTACAATCGCACCCGG
>DASSGM010000173.1:0-3329 GCA_035693465.1 Bradyrhizobium sp.
ACCACCGCGCGATCCGGGCCCGGCGAATTGACCTCGCGGTTTTCCAAGAGCACGCCGCCCATCGTGGCGTCGGTGAGACCGGCGACGATATTGAGCAGTGTGGATTTGCCGCAACCGGAATGCCCGATGATCGAGACGTACTCACCCTTCTCGATTGTCAGGTTGATGTCCTTGAGTACCTCGGTCGAGGCGTTGCCGCGGGTGAAGATCTTGTCAATGTGATCGATTTTCAGATAGGCCTTCATCACATGTTCCTTCAATTCATCGCGGTGCCGTGGGTCACGATCTTCGCAAGTCCCGCAATCATGCGGTCGAGCACGAAGCCGATGATGCCGACGTAAAACAGCGCCAGAATGATTTCGCTGATATGTGAGGAATTCCAGGCGTCCCAGATGAAGAAGCCGATGCCGACACCGCCGATCAGCATCTCCGCCGCCACGATCGCAAGCCAGGACAAGCCGATGCCGATCCGCAAGCCGGTGAAGATGTAGGGCGCCGCCGCCGGGATCATGATCTTCGTAAAGAATTCCAGTGGATTGAGTTGAACCACCGCTGCGACATTGCGGTAGTCCTGCGGGATGTTGCGGATGCCGACGGCGGTGTTGATGATAATTGGCCAGATCGAGGTGATGAAAATCACGAAGATCGCCGAGGGCTGGCCGTCACGAAATGCCGCCAGCGACAGCGGCAGCCATGCCAGCGGTGGAATGGTGCGAAGCACCTGGAACAATGGATCGAGCCCGCGCATCGCCCACACCGATTGCCCGACCAGCGTGCCGAGCGCGACACCCGCGACCGCCGCGAGCGAATAGCCCAACGCGACGCGTTGAAGGCTGGCGGACAGATGCCAGAACAGTCCCTTGTCGATGCCGCCACGATCGAAGAACGGATCGAAGATCAGCTCCTTGGTGTCCTTGTAGACCCGCGACGGCGGCGGCAGCGTCGAACCAGCACGGCGGCAGGCCAGTTCCCAGAACAGCAGCAGCAGCGCCAGCACGATCAACGGCGGTACCACCCGTAGCGCGGTCTCGCGCCCCATCTTGATGTATTTTTCGGCGCGCGGCGGTCGCTTCGGCGTCATCGCGACAACCGGCGCCGCCGTCGCCGGACGCATCGTGGCGGATTCGGTCTTCATTGCAGGCATATTCATCGAAAGTGTATCTCCGTGTGCAATGGACGGGGCCGCACGCGCCCGAGCGGCCCCGTTTCGATCAGACCTCAACACGCTTGATGGTCAGGGATTTCAAATACTCCGCCGGATTTTCCGGATCGAATACCTTGCCGTCGAAGAAGGTTTCCTTGCCGCGCGACTTGGAGGCCGGAATGTCGGATGCAGCAACGCCGAGATCCTTTGCGGCTTCTTTCCAAAGGTCCTCGCGGTTGACCTTGGCGATCAGCGCCTTGGTGTCGTAGCCCGCTTCATATTTGCCCCACCGGATATCCTCGGTGAGGAACCACAGATCGTGGCTCTGATAGGGGTACGACGCGTTGTCGGCCCAGAACCGCATGATGTGCGGGCTGTTCTCGACCACCTTGCCAGTCCCGTAGTCGAATTTGCCCTTGACGCGATCGGTGACGTCATCGACGGGGCAGTTGATCCACTGGCGCTTGGCACAGATCGTCGCGACTTCCTCGCGGTTATCCGGTTTCTCGCACCACTGCTGCGCCTCCATGACGGCCATCAGCAGCGCCTTCGCCGCCTTTGGATATTTGTCGACATAGGCGGCGCGCATGCCGAAGGATTTTTCCGGATGCCTGTTCCAGAGTTCGCCCGTCGTGATCGCGGTATAGCCGATGTCCTGGTGGATCAATTGCAGGTTCCACGGCTCGCATACGCAGAAGCAATCCATGGTGCCGACTTTCATGTTGGCGACCATCTGCGGCGGCGGCACCACGATCGTTTCGATGTCCTTGTCCGGATCGATGCCGCCGGCGGCGAGCCAGTAACGAATCCACAAATCGTGGGTGCCGCCCGGGAACGTCATCGCGGCCTTGATCGACTTGCCGGAGGCCTTCTTCTTCTCCAGTGCCGGTTTGAATGGTGCGGTGTCGAGGCCGATCTTGAGATCGCTGTATTCCTTGGCGACCGAAATGCACTGACCGTTCAGATTGAGCCGCGCCAGGATGTACATCGGGGTCGGCTGGTTGTTCTGCGTCACCTTGCCGGACGAAATCAGATACGGCATCGGCGTCAGGATGTGCGCGCCATCGATACCGCTGCCTTCCGAGCCCAGCACGAGGTTGTCGCGCGTGGTGCCCCATGATGCCTGCTTCTGCACCTCGACGTCGGGCATGCCGTATTTGGCAAAGATGCCTTTCTCTTTTGCAACGAACAGCGGGGATGCGTCCGTCAGCGCGATGAAACCGAGTTTCGCTGCCGTCACCTCGGGACCCGCGCCTTGCGCGAAGGCACCGGCGGGAAAATTCAGCTTTGCCGCGGCGAGCAGCGCGGCCGTTCCTGCACTCGCCTTCAGGATTTGACGGCGGCTAAGGCCATGGCGTGAGGTTGGATCGATGGGCTTCGTCATGGGTGGCGTCGTCCTTTTGCGTCTGAATTGCCGTCCGCTGGGTGCCACCTGACATCGCGCTCGAAAGTCATGGAGGCGCGCCTGGGGAGGCCCAGTCTGGCGGTGTCACATTCGGATAGTTGGTTTCGAAGGGACGGCTACAATGGCGTCGGCACCAACTATTCAAGCTTCGTGCCAAGCCATCGCGACGCAAAAAGGCTATAAATCATAGAAGCTTGCGTCTTGGGCGCGCAGCGACCCCTGACTGCAATCCGCATCCAAAATTTGCGATTCGCTCATTTCTTGTGCGGCGCACAAGAAATGAGCAAGTGCCCAAAAATTGAAATTCAGACCGCTTCGGTGACCTCAGCCATCATCGGCTTCGGCGCGGTCCCTACGCCCGGCTTCAGTCGGAAATCGTAGGTCATCAAATGCCAAGGCCCGGTTGCAGGCTTGCCGTCAGGCATCAGCGGGTCGGTGCGTTTCTCGATCTTGCAAATCAGGTCGTTCTTCACCCCGAACACCACGTCGGAGTCCAGATACTTGTCGCCCTCGATAAAGACGTGGGTGATCAGAGGCTCGTAGCCCTGCGCATTGACGAGAAAATGCACATGCGCCGGTCGCATCGGATGGCGCCGCGTCTGCAGGACCATTTCCCCGACCGGACCATCGGTCGGGATCGGATAGCTGCAGGGCAGGATGGTGCGAAAGAAGAACCGGCCGTCGGCATCGGTGATAAACCGTGCCCGGGATGACGGCCCCTGCGTCTGGTAGGACGGCTTTTGCGAATCGTAGAAGCCGTCATCATCGGCATGCCAGACG
>DASSGM010000174.1:0-6056 GCA_035693465.1 Bradyrhizobium sp.
GCGGTCAACCGCATCGACGAGATCATGGCGACGCCCGGCATCGACATGGCTGTGATCGGACCGGGCGACCTCGCAACCTCGATCGACAAGCGCGGCCGCGCCGACGATCCCGAGGTGCTGGCGCTGATGGCGCGCGCCGAGTCCGGCATCCTCAAAAGCGGCGTCCCGATCGGCGGCGTGGCGCGCACACCGGAACAGGCCAATCAGATGATTGAGCACGGCTATGTGGGACTCGCGCTCGGCTTCGACTGGTCGCTGTTTCAGCGCGGCATTGCCGCGAGCTTTGACGGGATCAGGCGTTGAAACACTGAAATCCCCTTGTGTCACCTTCTCGTCTATCGGGCCGATGGCCAGGTCCGGCGAATAAGACGCACCCGTTCGATCCGACTGCAATAGTTGCAGCGATATTGAATCAAGTCCCGGCCATTGCCGTCGGGATCGATCTTCTCAATTCGCATGGTCTTTGCACATTCGACGCACGATATGAGCGTTGTCAGTGGGCTCTGGTCATCATTCATCGGCGGGGCAACTTGCGACATGATCAACAGTTACGTTAGCCAGCGCGAATAGTCGATTCGTGTTCGACATTGATCCGGACGGCCGCCACCTGAAAGCCGGCCTCTCCAACGATAATTTCGGGGCGTCGCGGCAGCGACGGGTCCGGAATCTCGGCATTCGCGCCCGGAACCCGGGCCGTTTTCATTGACAGGGCGGCCGTTTCTTCCTAGAAACCGCCTGCTCGCGGGCCGGTTTCGGCCCGCGATGCGTTTCGCGACCCGTGGTCCATCCCTTCAAGCTTTAAGGGCGGGGCCTGTCGGCGCCGGGAATTCCCCCGGCGCACAGGAGGGCGCGTTTCCTCAAAACCTGAACTTGAAGAGGACGCGATGACAAAGCGCAGTGAGGCGAAATACAAGATCGACCGCCGCATGGGCCAGAATATCTGGGGCCGCCCGAAGAGCCCCGTGAACCGCAGGGAATATGGTCCCGGCCAGCACGGCCAGCGCCGCAAAGGAAAACTCTCCGACTTTGGCGTGCAGCTGCGCGCCAAGCAGAAGCTCAAGGGCTATTACGCCAACATCTCGGAGCGCCAGTTCCACGGCATCTATGTCGAAGCCGGGCGGATGAGGGGCGATACCGGCGAAAACCTGATCGGCCTGCTCGAGCGTCGGCTCGACACCGTGGTCTATCGCGCCAAATTCGTGGCCACCATGTTCGCAGCGCGCCAGTTCATCAATCACGGCCACGTCAAGGTCAACGGCCGCCGCGTCAACATCCCGAGCTTCAAGGTGAAGGTCGGCGATGTGGTCGAGGTCAAGGAATCCTCAAAACAGCTCACTCCGGTCCTGGAAGCCATTCAGCTTGCCGAGCGCGACGTGCCCGATTTCCTCGAAGTCGATCACTCCAAGATGACGGCGAAGTTCGCCCGCATCCCCGCTCTGTCGGATGTGCCCTTCCCGGTCCAGATGGAGCCGCATCTGATCGTCGAATTCTATTCGCGCTGATTTGATCGGCGGCGTGTGAGATCGAAGGCCCCGGTTTTGCCGGGGCCTTTTTGGGCTCGTCATGCCCGGCCATAGTAGTCTGCCTTGCGCAGACTACGTATACTTGCCTGCGCTGCCGGGCATCCACGTCTTTATGTTAGAGCAAACAAGCAAAGACGTGGATGGTCGGGACGAGCCCGGCCATGACGTGGTGCGTGACGAGAGTTCACCATGACCTACTACACCCCTGCTCCGCGCGATCCGAAACTGCCACCGGTCCGCATCAACCTGCTGTCGGACACCCAGACCCGCCCAACGCCCGGCATGCGCGAGGCGATTGCGCGGGCCGAGGTCGGCGACGAGCAGATCGGCGACGATCCGACCGTGAACCTGCTGTGCGAGCGCGTGGCTGATTTGCTTGGCAAGCAGGCGGCCGTGTTCATGCCGTCCGGAACCATGTGCAATGTTGCGGCGACGTTGGTCCATTGCCGGCCCGGCGACGAGATCCTGGCGCATGAGACCGCACATATCATCGCCCGCGAAGGCGGCGCGCACGCCGCGCTCGGCGGTTTCCAGATCACGCCGCTAGCGGGCGCCGACGGACAATTTGCGCCCGACACTCTTCGCGCCGCGCTTCATCCGCGCAGCCGTTACCAGCCACCGCAGACGGTCGTCAGCGTCGAGCAGACCGCCAATATCGGCGGCGGCACGATCTGGAAGAAGGCTGATCTTGATGAGGTGGTAAACATCGCAAGGGCCACTGGTCTCGCCACCCATATGGATGGCGCGCGGCTCCTGAACGCCTGCGTCGCCACCGGCATCGCCGCGCGCGACATGGCGTCGGGCTGGGATTCGGCCTGGATCGATTTCTCAAAGGGGCTGGGCGCGCCGATCGGCGCTGCCATCGCCGGCTCGCGCGATTTCATCGACGAGGTCTGGCGCTGGAAGCAGCGGCTTGGCGGCTCGATGCGCCAGGCCGGCATCTGCGCCGCGGCTTGCGGTTATGCCCTCGACCACCATGTTGACCGGCTCGCCGATGACCACGCCAATGCCCGGGCGCTGGCGCGGGGGCTATCGCAAATTGCCGGCATCGAAGTGCAGCAGCCCGAGACCAACCTGGTTTTCTTCAACCCCGACGGCGCCGGCGTTAGCGGCGAGAAAATGGCCGCGGGTTTGCGTCAGCGCGGCGTGCTGCTCGCCATGATGGACGGCCGTATCAGGGCCTGCACCCATCTTGATGTCACCGCAGCGATGATCGAGGAGACGCTCGGACTGGTGCGCGAGATCGTGCGGGGAGCGTAGAGTCTCATGCAGGCCGTATTTGTCGTCATTGCGAGGAGCGAACCGACGAAGCAATCAAAAGACCGGCTGGCTTGCGCGCGGCAATCAGATTCCAGCGGTGGAAAAACCTGATCTTCTCGGCATCGACCGACAATCCCATTCCGGCCGACGCGCCGGCGTTGGCCAGCGCCCGCACCACCGCGCGCAGCGGCGGCACGCGTGAGGCGTTGTTGACGATGCCCATCCACTCCTCGAATTCGCGCGGCTTGTCCCATGTCGCAAGCGATTCGATGGCAAAGCCTGCGCCCCTGACCAACGCGGCCAGTTCGGAGCCCGGCAGCATCCGCACGTGGGAAGGATCGCGCAGGATCTCGATTGCATTCTGCAATTCCGCTTCAGCGGGTACTTCGGACGAAATCACATCAGCGATGACAAACCTGCCGCCGGGCCGGAGAACCCGAAACATCTCGGACATCGCCCGGCCTGGCCGGTCGAAATGATGCACCGAAAGCCGCGTCACCACGGCGTCGAAAGCCGCATCCGCAAATGGCAGCTCGGTGGCATTGCCTTCGCGGAATGTGACGTTGCCAAGTCCGGCGGCGGCGCAGCGCTGCGCCGCCTTCGTCAGCATCTGTGGCGTGAGATCGAACGCCACTACCTCGCGCGCGCTTTTCGCAATCGCTGCACTGAGGATGCCCGGGCCGCAGGCGACGTCGAGCACCGTACCCTGCGCTGCCTCGGCCAAGGCGTCGATGAAACGCTGCGTCAACGCCGCATCCGTAATCGCCGCCGACACCGAAAACGTTTCGGCCTGCCGGGTAAACTCATCTCGCACGCGGTTTTCATGATCCAGCATCGTCGCCTCTCCCGCGCGATCAATTCCTCAACGCCTCGTAGATCAGCGTCTTTAGCGCCAGCTGAATCCGTCCGCGCTGCGATGGCGTCTGCACCATGAAGATCACAAACATATCGTCATTCGGATCGATAAAGAAGAAGGTGCCGCCAATGCCGTCCCAGCGATATTCGCCCAGCGGCCAGGACGTCCCGGGATAGGGCGAAGTGCGCACGGCAAAGCCGAGGCCGAAACCGCTGGAAGCACCCGGAAAATAGAAATAATCGCGGGCGATTTTGGTCTCCGGCCCGATATGATCGGAGGTCATCAGCGCGATGGTTTCAGGTTTGAGGTAGCGTCGGCCCTCAAAGGTGCCGCCATTCAGCAGCATTTGCGCAAATCGCGCGTAGTCGCCGATGGTCCCGACCATGCCCGCCCCACCGGATTCCCAACGGCGCGGCACCATCGGATCCCTGATCCCGGCGACCGGCGTGACAAAACGATCGTCCGGCATCGGCTCTGCGATGCGCGGCCGCTTGGCGGCATCCGCGACATAGAACGCGGTGTCGGTCATGCCAAGGGGGTCGAGCAATCTCTGCTTCTCAAACTGAAACAGCGACCGTCCTGATACTACCTCGATGACGCGCCCGAGCACGTCGGTCGAATGGCCGTAGTCCCAGAGCGTCCCAGGCTGTTCGGCCAGCGGCAGTTTGGCCAGACGCTCGGCGAACTCCGCGTTGTCGAAATCGCCATTGAACAGATCGGAGTTCACATAGAGTTTTCGCACCTCGCTGTCGCCATAGAAGCCGTAGGTGATGCCGGAGGTGTGGCGCAGCAGGTCTTGGATGGTGATCCGTCGATTGGGCGGTTCGAGCACCAGCGCCGGCTTTCCGTCCTGCTCGCGCTGCTCGACGCCGACTTTTACGTCTGCGAAGGCCGGAATGTATTTTGCAACGGGATCGTCGAGCGAGAGTTTGCCGTCCTCGACCAGCATCATCGCAGCGACTGACGTGATCGGCTTCGACATCGAATACAGGCGAAAGATGGTATCCGCCGTCATCGGCAGTTGGGTCGCGACGTCGCGAACTCCGAAATTCTCGAAATAGGCCGGCTGCCCGTGCTGCTGGATCAGCATGATGGCGCCTGGAATCTTGCCGGTCGCAATTTCGTTGCGGATGTAGTCGCCGACCGGCTTGAGCCTCTGCTGCGAAAAACTTGCCGGGACGGGCGAAGGCTGTTCTGCGTAACCGGCGCTCTGTTGCCCGGCGATGATTGCGATAATGAGGAGCGCAAGCGCCGCCGCGAAGCTGCGGCGGCACTCAAAACCGTCAGTTCTCCATCGCTTCATAGATCAGCTGCTTGACTGCCTTCTGGATGGGCTGGCGCTGCGAGGGCGTCTGCTCAAGCAGAACGAAAAACATGTCCTGCTTGCGGTCGATCACGAAATAGCAGCCGCTGGCGCCGTCCCACTTCAATTCGCCGAGCGAACCCGGCGGCGGCGGCTTGGCGTTGCCGGGATCGGTGCGAACCGCAAGACCGAGACCGAAGCCGAAGCCATCGCCGGGGAAATAGAAATAGTCACGTCCGACGCCGGAACCGGGACCCACATGATCCGTGGTCATCAGTTCGAAGGCCTTGGGGCTCAGATAAGTCTTGCCCTCGAATTTGCCGCCATCAAGCAGCATCTGCGCAAAGCGCGCGAAGTCCGACATGGTGGAAACCATCCCGCCACTCGCCGACTGCCACTTCTTCGCAACCTGCGGGTTGTTCTCGCGGCCGACCCGGAAATCGCTGTCATTCGGCATCGGCTGGGCGATCAGCTTCTGTTTCTCCGGATCGGTGACAAAAAAGCCGGTGTCCTTCATGCCGAGCGGATCGAGCAGCCTTTCCTTCTCAACCTCGAGTAGGGTTTTTCCAGATACGATCTCCATGATCCGCGCCAGCACGTCGGTGGAATGGCCGTATTGCCAGAGCGACCCCGGCTGGTCGTGCAGCGGCAGCTTTGCGATCCGCTCGGCGAATTCGGCAAGGTCGAAATCACCCGCGTAGAGATTTGCAGCCGCATAGGCTTTGCGGACCAGGCTGTCGCCATAAAAGCCGTAGGTGATTCCAGAGGTATGCCGCATCAGGTCGAGAATGGTCGGCGGCCGGTTCGGCGGCACCAGTTCGAGCGTCTTGCTGCCGTCTTCGTTCTTCTTTTCGACGCCGACCTTCACATTGGCAAAGGAAGGAATGTACTTCGCGACGGTATCCTCGAGTTTGAGCTTGCCCTCGTCGATCAGCATCACCGCCGCGACGCTGGTGATGGCTTTGGTCATCGAAAACAGGCGGAAGATCGTCTGATCCGTCATCGGCTGCCTGGAGACCACATCCTGCACGCCCAAGAGTTCATGATAGACCGGCTTGCCGTGCTGCTGGATCAGCAGGATCGCGCCGGGGATTTTGCCGTTCGCGATCTGGTC
>DASSGM010000175.1:0-7112 GCA_035693465.1 Bradyrhizobium sp.
AGCGGCGCCGGCGCCTCCCCGTTCCAGCGGCCGGCCCGGCGCTCGGCGTCAAGATAGTCGCGCAGCGGCTGTTTGTCGAAACTCGGCTGCGGCTGGCCGGGTCGATAGACATCCGCGGCCCAGAACCGCGAACTGTCGGGGGTCATCACCTCGTCGATCAGGATGATGCGTCCATCGCCATCTCGGCCGAATTCGAATTTGGTGTCGGCGATGATAATGCCTTGGTCGCGGCTGATTTTCTCGCCGCGCGCATAGATCGCGCGGGTCATGCGCTCCAGCTGGTTCGCGACGTTGTCGCCGACAATTTCGCGCATCCGCGAAATCGTGATGTTCTCGTCGTGGCCGGTCTCGGCCTTGGTCGCCGGGCTGAAGATCGCGGGCTCAAGTTTGGCGCTTTCGACGAGGCCGGGCGGCAGCTTCTCGCCGGCGAGGGTGCCATGTTGCGCGTATTCCTTCCATGCCGAGCCCGAGAGATAGCCGCGAATCACGCATTCGATCGGAAATACCTCGGTGCGGCGGCACAGCATCGCGCGTCCGGCGATGGCGGCGTGTTGATCTCGCAGTGCAGGCACTTCGCTGATGATCTCGTCGGCGTCGGCGCTGATCATGTGATGCGGCACCACGCCGTTAAGCTGCCCGAACCACCAGGCACTGACCTGGGTCAGCACCGCGCCCTTCATCGGAATGGTTTCGGCCATGACGACGTCGAAGGCGCTGATGCGGTCGGTGGTCACCAGCAGCAGGCGGTCGTCGCCTACCGCGTAGATATCGCGGACCTTGCCGCGCCCGATCCTTGGCAGGGGCAGCTCGCTGGCGCGCATCGTGGTCATGGCTGGAACACTTTCGAAAGCCTTGGCGAAGCCCGTGCGCGGATGGGGTTGGCGGGGGAAAGACGGGGCGGGGAGAGTTGCCTCACTCGGGCAGCGGAATGAACTCGGTCTCGTTGGGGACGTGCGCGAAGCGGCCGCTCTTCCAGTCCTGCTTGGCCTGCTCGATCCGCTCCTTGGAGGAGGAGACGAAATTCCACCAGATGTGGCGCGGACCTTCCAGCGCGTCACCGCCGAGAAACATCATTCGCACAGGTTTTGTCGCCTTGACCGTAATGCGATCGCCGGGCCGGAAAATCAAAAGCCGCGGGCCGTCATAGCGATCGCCTGCGATCTCGACTTCGCCGTCGACCAGGTAGATGGAGCGCTCCTCATGGTCGGGGTCGAGCGGCACCCTGGCGTCTTGCTCCGCCGTCACCTCGGTGTAGAACCAGGGCGATACCATCGCGACCGGCGATTTCACGCCGAACCCGCTGCCGGCGATGATGCGCGCGGTAAAACCGCGGTCCTGTACGGTCGGCAGATCGGTGGCGGCATAATGCTGAAACGACGGCGCGATCTCCTCGGAGCCGGCGGGCAACGCGATCCAGCTCTGCAAGCCCAGCATCTTCTGACCGCTCTTTCGCTGCACCTCGGGGGTACGTTCGGAATGGGCGATGCCCCGTCCAGCCGTCATCAGGTTCATGGCACCGGGCTGGATCTCCTGGATGTTGCCCTCGCTGTCGCGGTGCATGATGCTGCCATCGAACAAATAGGTAACGGTGGCGAGCCCGATGTGGGGATGCGGGCGGACGTCCATGCCCTTGCCGGACATGAACTGCACCGGCCCGAAATGGTCGAAGAAGATGAAGGGACCGACCATCTGGCGCTTGCCGTGCGGCAGCGCCCGGCGCACCTCGAATCCATCGCCGAGGTCGCGGGTGCGCGGCACGATGACCAGTTCAAGCGCGTCGCAGGATTTGGGATCGCCGAGCACGGGATCGTTGGTGGGCATCCAGCTCATAAGGCCTCCGTGATTTTCGTCGACATCATAGCAGCAATTGTCCAGCCCTGTCCCAGCGGCGATATACCATCTCACCCTCGCTTGCGCTCTTCGCAATGACGGCGGTAAGGACTCAGTACTTGCCAAATAATTGTGAGGACGGAAACCGATGTTACCCCCGCTCAAAGCCGGCGTCACGCTTGCCCAACCGAACGGCCCTGTGATCGAAACGGAGCGTCTCAAACTGCGGCAGTGGTGCGGCGCCGACGTCGCGCCCAACGCCGCCATGCTCTCCGATCCCGGGACCGCGCGATTCATTGCCGCCGATAGCAAGCCGCCGACCAGCGAATTGGCGGGATGGCGCAACGCGGCAGTGATGGCCGGACATTGGGCGCTTCACGGTGCCGGCATGTTTGTGGTCGAGGAAAAATCCAGC
Organism: Bradyrhizobium sp.; assembly: GCA_035693465.1. Taxonomy (GTDB): domain Bacteria; phylum Pseudomonadota; class Alphaproteobacteria; order Rhizobiales; family Xanthobacteraceae; genus Bradyrhizobium. The sequence continues at coordinate 2,246 of DASSGM010000175.1, forward strand.
GGACAATTCGTCGGGCGGGTTGGACCCTGGTTTCCGCCGGGCTGGCCAGGTTTTGAGGTGGGCTGGGGCATCGCCCGCCAGTTTCGCGGCAAGGGCTACGCGCTGGAGGCAGCGCGCGCGTCGATTGACTGGTCATTTGCGACCTTCGAGCTCGATCGGATCATGCATTGCATCGATTGCGAAAATACCGCCTCCCAGGCGGTGGCCCGGCGCCTCGGCGCGGAAAAGCAGGGCGGGATGGACCTGTTCGGCCATGCCGCGGATGTGTGGGTGACCCGCCGCGACCGATGGACGGCGCAACTCACAAAATAGATCGCTACCACTTACTGCCGTCCTAACTGCGTCGCTTTCTCGACGCGATCGAATCTCTCGAGCGACAGGATCGCGTTGGCGAGCTCCTCAGCGCGGCCGTTAAGCACCGGGCGGGCGAGCGTCAGGAATTTCTGCGCCATCGCCTGCGCGTCAGGGAATGAATCCGGCTCGCCGGAGGGATCGGCATGGAGGCGCTCGTGGACGCCGTCACCGGTTGTGATGCTCACGCGCGCGCCGAACGGATGGCTGCGGCCGATCTCGAGTCGATCGTCCTGCACCACGTCGAACTTGTCGGCGAGCGCATCGACGGCGGGGTCGCCCAGCCTGTCGTAATCGTCCCAGCCGAAGCGGCCCTGATCGAGCGCCACCGCGCCGGTGAAGAACATCGAGAACTGCCCGCCGACGATCGAGGTCGGGTGCCGCTTGGTGACGGCGTCGCCGGTCAACGTGATGCCGTTGCGGTGCAGGCCGATCTCGACCCGTTTGATCTGGTCCGGGGTGAGATTGTGCTCGCGACGCATCGCGATCAGCGCATCGAGGGCAGCGTGGGTATAGCGGCAGCTCGGATAGGGTTTTACGCCGATCTTCATGGTCTCGTAGGTTTTGCCGAGGCCGGCGACCGCCTTGTCGGGATGGGCATTGTCGCTGTAGCCCACCAGAAGGCCGTGCTTGCCCTCGACCGACTCGATTGCGCCGATGAAATCGTTGCGCGCCAAGGTAGCCGCGATCACGCCGTTCATCGCGGCAGCGCCGACCTGGTAGCGCTTGTTCCAGGCACCGTTGACCAAGAACTGCAGCGAGCCCGCAGCCTGGCTGCCGGAGACGCCAAACGCCGCGACGATCTGCTCCTTCGACAGCCCGAACAGCATTGCCGCCGCGGCGGCGGCGCCGTAGGTCCCGGCGGTAGCGGTGGGATGAAATCCGCGCGCATAATGCGAGGTCGGATCGAGCGCGTTGCCGAGCCGGCAGCATACCTCATAGCCGGCGACGATGGCGGTGAGCACGTCGCGGCCGGATGCGCCGGTCAACTCGCCGACCGCGAAAGCGGCCGGCACCACCGGCGCGCTCGCATGCAGCGAGGAATCCGCGTGCGTGTCGTCGAAATCTAGGGAATGGCCGAGCGCACCGTTGAGCAGGGCTGCGACCGCGGGCGTCCAGGTTTTACCGTCGCCGAACACGGTGGATACACCGCTGCCATCGAGCCTGAGCGCCTCAAGCATTTTGAGCAGTGACGGCGTCGATTCCGCGTCGCGCCGCGCGCGGATGGCGCTGCCGAGAAAATCGAGCGTCAAGACCTTGGCGCGTTCCAGCACTTGGTGCGGAATGTCTTCGAATTTCAGGTTGGCGACGTAGGCGGCGAGCGTTGCGGTTTCATCGGCCATCGTGTTTCCTCGCGGTTCAAGCACAGGGTAGGCGGGCTGATTCCACCTTTCAAGCCGGCTGCGGGCGATGGGAAGCAGCCATGCCGAATGTCGTCTATAAGGGGTTTTGGTCTGCAGCATTCCAGAACGGGGCACATGACCGCCTTGAAACGCCTGTCCGCCCTGGCGCGGTCCCGGAAGGCCCAACTGGCGCTGGCGCTCAGGGTCACCGTGGCGGCTGCCGGTGCGTTCGCGATCGCGAGTGCACTCCATTTGATGTTGCCGCTGTGGGCGGTGCTGACGTCACTCATTGTCACTCAGATGAGCGTCGGCCGATCTCTGAAGGCGAGCCGTGATTATATGCTGGGGACCGTGGGCGGCGCGATCTATGGCGGTGCCATCGCGGTGCTGATTCCGCATTCCGGGGAGATCGGACTGCTTGCATTGCTGGTGCTCGCGGTCGCGCCGCTGGCTTTCATCGCCGCCATCCACCCCAGTCTGAACGCAGCTACCGTCACCGCGATCATCGTGCTGCTGGTCCCGGAAATGAAGCATGCCAATCCACTCGATTCGGTTATCGATCGCGTGATGGAGGTCACGGTCGGCGCGGTCACTGGGCTTTTGGTGTCCTTCCTGGTGCTGCCGTCGCGGGCGCACAACCAGATCCGCGTCAATGCTGCGCGGCTGCTCGACTTGATCGCCGCGGCGCTCTCCGAATTGCTGGCGGGCCTGACGCGCGGGCTCGATAACGATGCCTTGCATCGAATCCAGGATGGGATCGGTGCAGCCTTGGTCAATCTGAATGCGACGGGCGCCGAAGCGGAACGCGAGCGTGCCGCGCGTCTGTCATCGGGTCCTTACACCGGCCCACTGCTGCGGACAATCCTGCGGCTACGCCATGACGCCGTGATGATCGGGCGGGCCAGCGTAGTCCCGTTGCCTTCCGATCTGCAGACGCGGCTGGCGGTGCCGTTGGCCAATGTCAGCGACGCAATTGCCAGCTTCCTGCGTTCCACAGCCGATGCGTTGCGGACTGGAGCTGGTTCGCCAACGCTTGGTCCGGTCGAACAGGCTCTGCAAGCCTGGGCTGAGGAAGTCACAGCGCTGCGAGGCGAGGGCCTGACGCGTGGCCTGCCCGGCGACGTTGTCGAACGATTTTTCGCGCTTGGATTTTCGCTGGAGCAAATGCGGCAGAATCTGAAGGATCTGGAGCGATGTGTCGCGGAGTGGTCCGATGCGCCGCCGGTGGCGACATCCCTCGCGGAGGATTAGGCTGCGACTTGCCGCAGCATGGCGGGGACGACGAGCCGGTGAAATGGCCGGATGATCGCCAAATAGGTTCGACCAAGCAGGTTGTGCGTCAATACCAGCGTGGTCGCGGTGATGCGCTGGGTATCGCCGGTGCTGGCGACATCAACGACGAGGCGAAAATCCAGGTGCTTGTCGTTAAAGCCCGCAACAAGGCGATCGGGCGTTTGGCGCACGACCGGAAATATGCCGATAATATCCCGGGCTCCGGGCTCGTCCGGCGCCGACGTTTTCAGGCCAAGGGGTGCCACCAGAAAGTTGCGCAACGCCAGCAGCATCTCGATCCATCGCGGCGCGCGCGCCAGCATTTTCTCAGCCGCCTGCCGCGCATCAAACGCGGCACCGTCAATCGCGATGCTGTAGGCATCGACGAACTGCGCCCCGGCGAGCAGCGCGCCGTTGTCAACATTCAGATCGACCTCATGGACTTTCATCGCCAACTTTCTGCGGATGGTGCGAGCGCCAGATGACTGGCAAGGCGCCGGAAGCGCAAGATGAGGAGAATGGCATAAACGGCAGTTCCGCACGACAGTCCCATCCAGACACCGACAGCGCCAAATCCAGCCCGGAAGGTGAGCCCGTAGGCGGCGGTAAATCCGATCAGCCAATAGCTGATCACGGCGAACACCAGCGGCACTCGCGTATCGTTCAAGCCACGCAGCGCGCCCGCCGCGACCGTCTGGATGCCGTCGGCGACAAAGAAAGTGGCACCAACCGCCAAAAGCGTCGCAGTGAGTTCGACGGCGTCGCCGGCGCTCGCCGCAGCTTCGCCAAAGAAGAATCGCGCGACCGCGTATCGGCCAAGGATCACCGCCAGTGTCAAGGCGGATACCAACGCGATCCCGAGCAGCGTTGCGACAAAGCCCGCACGTTTGACCGCGGCCGGATCATTGCGGCCGACGGCGTGTCCCACCCGCACCGTGGCCGCCATTCCGATGCCGAACGGCACCATGAACAGGACGGCGGTCACCTGCAGAGCGATCTGATGCGCCGCCAGCGCCGTGGTCCCGATCAGGCCCATCAAAAGTGCTGCCGCCGCGAACAGGCCATATTCAAGCAGGAACGCGATGGAGATCGGCGCGCCGATCACGATCAGTTGCCGCATCAGCACCCAGTCGACGCGCCAGATGTGCGCGAGTACGCGATATTTCCTGAACGGCCGGCGGCCATAGGCAATCCAGAGCGCCGCCAAAAGCATGCCGAAATCGATGATGGTCGAGCCTAGACCGGCGCCGAACAGTTCCAGCCGCGGCAATCCCAGCTCGCCGTGGATCAGGAGATAGACCAGCACGGCATTGGCCGGGATCGCGGCGAGCGTGATCCACAGTCCCGGCTCCGGCCGGTTGACCGCGCCCATGAAGCCGCGGATCGCCAGGAACCACAGTGCCGGCGTGATGCCCCACGCCAGGCCGAACAGATATTGCTGCGCGAGATGCGCGGTCGCGGGCGCCTGGCCTAGCATCACAAGGATCTGTTCGCCGTATAGCGGAAACGCCATCATCGGCAGGGAAATCAGCAAGCCCGCCCAGAGCCCGACGCGAAGCGCGCGCCGAACCATGTGCGGGTTGCGGGCGCCGAACGCTTGCGCGGCCAGCGGGGCCACCGCCGACATCAGGCCCATTCCGAAGGTAAAGCTGACGAAGAACACGGTATGCGCAAGAGCGGCCGCGGCGACCGCCTCGTCCCCGAGGCGTCCGATTAGCGCAAGATCGGTCGTCATCATCGCGATCTGCCCAAGCTGCGTCAGCGCCATCGGCACCGCCAGCCTGAGCGTCTCGGTCAGCTCCAGCACAAGTTGATTGCCGGACGCGGCGACCGTTCCGCGCTCGGTCTGGTCAAGGGAAGTCATGGGGGCAGACTAGCGCGGGGGGCAGATAAAGCGAAGC
>DASSGM010000176.1:0-5538 GCA_035693465.1 Bradyrhizobium sp.
GCTTCGGGATGGCCCGCAAGACTTACGCCGCGACGATTTCCTGGCGCTGTTCGCCGAGCCCCTCGATGCCGAGCGTGACCACGTCGCCGACATTGAGGAATTTCGGCGGCTTCATGCCGGAGCCGACCCCGGGCGGCGTGCCCGTGGTGACGATGTCGCCCGGCAACAGCGTCAGGAACTGCGAGACGTAGGAGATGCATTTCGCCATGGAAAAGATCATGGTGGAAGTCGATCCGGTCTGACGGCGCTCGCCGTTGACATCGAGCCACAGCGACAGCTTCTGCACGTCCGGTATCTCGTCCTTGGTGGCCAGCCACGGCCCGAGCGGACCGAAGGTGTCGTGCGATTTGCCCTTGGTCCATTGACCCAAACGCTCGTTCTGGAAATTCCGCTCCGATACGTCATTGCAGACGCAGTAGCCGGCGACGTGGTTGAGCGCGTCGGCCTCGGACACATATTTTGCGCGGGTGCCGATGATGGCGGCGATTTCGACCTCCCAGTCGAGTTTTGTGGAGCCGCGCGGCTTCTGTACCGGGTCGTTCGGCCCGCTGAGCGCGGTATTGGCCTTCAGGAAGAAGATCGGTTCCGTCGGAATCTGCGCGCCGGTCTCCTTGGCATGATCGACATAGTTCAGGCCGATCGCGACGAATTTCGAAATGCCGGTCACGGGCGCGCTGATCCGTGGCTTGCCGCTGACCTCCGGAAGCTTGGCCGGGTCGAGGGTGGCGAGCTTGGCCAGCGCGGCCGGCGCATAGGCTTCGCCGTTGAGATCCTTCACGTGATCCGACAGATCGCGCAACTGACCCGATTTGTCGATCAGACCGGGCTTTTCCTGGCCGATCGCCCCGTAACGAACAAGCTTCATTTCTCATTGCTCCCTGATGTGGCTTTGGTTGCTTCGATGCTTCATGGAACAGCGCGCGGTGAAATTCAACTGCGGCGCGCCGCATTGCAGCTCCCCTCATCCTGAAGAGCGGCCTCTTGGTCGCGTCTCGAAGGATGGCCGTCCAGATGGTTCGAGACGCGAAGACGCGCTCCTCACCATGACGGAGCATCGGTTTTGCCCTGGACGGCAAACTTGAAGGCGCCGCCGTCGCGCCGGATGTGCCCCGCGCTGAAATGTCCGCCGATCACCAATGTCGCACGATCTGCGAAACGGGAGAACAATTCGCGCCGCGTCGCAGCTGACTGCACGGGGTCGGAATCGGCCGTCGACGACCAGTCGAGATGGGCCATCTGGCAGGGATGATGGGCGACGTCGCCGGTCAGCAGGGCCTCTTCGCCGTCCGACTGGATATGAATGCTCAGATGGCCCGGACTGTGGCCGGGCGTCGGAACCAGGGCGATTTCATCGCCGAGCCTGGCGTCGCTGCCGACAAGTTCGGCCTTGCCGGCATCGACGATCGGCTTCACCGAGTCGTTGAAAACCGCCACCTTGTCTGGCTCCTCGCTATGGTCGCGCCAGTGCTCGTATTCGGTCTTGCCGAACACGTAGCGCGCATTGGCGAAGGTCGGCACCCATTGGCCGCCGACCAGTCTGGTATTCCAGCCGACGTGGTCGACATGCAGATGCGTGCACAGCACGGTGTCGATGCTGTCAGGCGGAAAGCCGGCTGCCGACATGGTTTCCAGGAAAGGACCTTTGCGGTTATTCCAGGTCGGCACCAGGCGGCCTTCCTTGTCGTTGCCGAGACCGGTATCCACCACGATCCGGCGCAAGGGCGTTTCCACCACCAGGGAATGGATCGACATTTTGAGCCGACCTTCCTCGGTGGCGAAATGGGGAATGAGCCAGGGCAATTTCCGGATTTCTTCGTTGCTGGCCAGGGGCAGGATAAAGCGGGTGCTGCCGACCGTCTCCAGTTCGACGACTTTGGTGATTTTGACCTTGCCCACGGTCCAATGCATCCGGCGGCTTCCGTCTTCGTTTCTGCTCGTTTTCTGGCCGCGAGGATGCTGGTTTCCCCCGGCTTGCGCAATGGATCATCTCGCTCGCCAGCGCGTTGAGGGTCACGTGAAAGGTAGGAGCGACCGATGCCAACATTAACGATTTCGCCCGAAGACGTTGGTTATTTGATCGTGAAAGCCCGCGAATTCGACGTCAAGGAGGCCAACGCCGATCCGGATTCCGGATCGAACGCCACCGACGACAACATGATCGATGTGCTCGAGGACAATGGCAGTGATCCCGTGGCGAGCGAGATCGCCGGCTTCATCAATTCCCTGTCCGAGGAGGAGAAGATCGATCTGGTCGCACTGATGCGTCTCGGCCGCGGCGACGGCACGATCGAAGAATGGGACGACCTCCGCCGCGAGGCGGCTGATGAGCGCGAGCGCAACCGGCACACCGCGCGCTACCTTCTTGGCGAGCCCCTGCTGGGCGACTACCTGGCGGATGGACTGGCTGCGTTCGGGCTGAGCTGGGTCGATGATGAAGGGACCGCGCCGGAGTGACGGTCAGCCCGCGCAGTCGACAATGACCGTGCCAAGCTTGTCGCCTTTCTCCACCGCGAGATGCGCCTGCGCCGTCTCCGACAGTGCAAACCGTGCGGCGATATTGTGGAGGCGTGCGCCTGCGGCGAGCCATTTCGAAATATCGGTCTGCGCTGCGGCGAGCAGGGGTGGCAGAAGCGCAAACAGTACCAGCGGCCGCAACGCGATGCATTTTTCCATCAGCTCGCGCATCGGAATCACAGGATTGCGATTGCCGTTGGTAGCGTAGACGGCAATCGTGGAATTCATGGCCATCAATTTCAAGGTGGTCGCGATGTTGCCGCCGAAGTCGACATCGACCACCCGGTCGACGCCGCGCTGCCCGGTGAACGCCATCGTCCTGGCGACGACGTCCTCGGTCTTGTAATCGATCACAAGATCGGCGCCGGCGAGCCGCGCCTGCTCGGCCTTGGCCGCCGAGCTTACCGTCGCGATCACCCGGGCGCCGCCCCATTTTGCAAGTTGCACCGCATAATGCCCGACCGCGCCGGCGCCGCCTGTGACCAGCACCGTCTTGCCCGCGATCGGGCCGTCGGAGAATAGGCAGCACCACGCGGTCATGCAGGGGATGCCAAGCGTAGCACCCGCCGCGAACGACACATTGTCTGGTAGCGGCGTCACCAGATGTTCGAACAGCGCGATATATTCTGCCGCGGAGCCGAACGCGCGGCCGTTGCGCTGGCCGTTGAACAGCCAGACGCGCTGACCGATCGTCAGCCGCGTCACGCCCTCGCCGACCTGGTCGACGATGCCGGCGCCGTCGCTGTTGGGAATCACGCGGGGAAATTCCATCGGGCGATAACTGCCGGCGCGACGGCCGGCATCGGCAGGATTGACGCCGGAGGCCTCTAACCGGACCCGGACCTCGCCCGGGCCGGCTACCGGCGTCGGCATGTCGCCAAACGTCAGCACCTCCGGCGCCGCGCCGGTTCGCTCATACCAGACGGCCTTCATTCGGAAGAGCCTTCAGTCACAGCGTGCCCGGGAACGCGCCGCCGTCGATCAGGATGTTTTGCCCGGTGATGAAGCCCGCCTTGGCGCCGCAGAGAAACGCGCAAGCCAGCCCGAACTCCTCGGGGTCGCCGACGCGGCCGGCCGGATTACTCTTGCCTCGCTCGGCGATCAATTGATCCACCGAAATCCCGCGCTTCTCCGCCTCCGCTTTCGCAACCGCTCCGCGCAGGCGGTCGGTATCGAAGGGTCCCGGCAGCAGCGCGTTGATGGTGACGTTGTTGATCACCGTCTTGCGCGCGATGCCTGCGACAAAGCCGGTGAGGCCGGCGCGCGCGCCATTGGACAATCCAAGCACCTCGATCGGCGCCTTGACCGCGGATGAGGTGATGTTGACGATACGGCCGAATTTTCGGACCATCATGCCGTCCACCGTGGCCTTGATCAGCTCGATCGGCGTCAGCATGTTGGCATCCAGCGCCTTGATCCAGTCGTCGCGGCTCCAGTTGCGGAAATCGCCCGGCGGCGGGCCGCCGGCGTTGTTGACCAGGATATCCGGATCGGGACAGGCTTTTAACGCGGCCTCGCGGCCGGCCGGCGTGGTGATGTCGCCGGCGACTTCGGTGACGGTGACGCCCGGATTGGCTTTGCGTATCTCGGCCGCGGTTTTCGCCAGCGCTTCCGCGCCGCGCGCGGTCAGCGTGACATGCACGCCTTCGTTAGCCAGCGCCATCGCGCAGGCGCGTCCCAATCCCTTGCTGGATGCGCACACGATGGCGCGGCGGCCTTTGATTCCAAGATCCACTGTCTCACTCCCGTTGTCAGATGATTTTTGAAGTCCGATTGCGCTTACTGTAGCCAACATCGACGGCCGTGATAAGTGACGCTTGCTGCCTGAAATGCATATCAGCACATCGTAGCCGGATGAGCCAACAGGTCGCGCGAACGCGCGCCCGACGACAGGTCCGCGAAGCAATCCAGCCGACGGCGAAGCAAGACTGGATTGCTTCGTCGCTTACGCTCCTCGCAATTGTTCATGTTCACTAATTCGCTGATTGAATCTTTCCTGAGGGGGAGGAGGATTCGATGCGCGACAATAGCTACGACCGGACGATTGAGCGTAATTATCTGCAGAAATGGCGGTTTCTGATTCCGGAATATGAGGCGGTTAAGGCCGGCAGATCGAAGGCGTTCCGCCGGGTCGGGGATTTCTACCGTCATCACGGGACCTGCTCGCAGACGTTTCGGAAGTATTACAATCGCTATCTGCGGAGCGGCGCGGAGGCCGACCTATTGCCGCAGCGCCGCGGGCCGAAATGGCGCGAACGGCGCGAGCCGGAAGGCATCGAGGCTGAGATCGTCGCCTGCCGCCACCGTGGCATGAACCGCTATGAGATCCACGCCGCCTTGCGCGAGCGGCGCGATACGCTACCCTCACCCTCGACCATCTACCGGGTCTTGAAACGATATCAGCTGAACCGCCGCACGCCGGCGATGCGCGAGGAGAAACGCCGCATTATCAAGGACAAGCTGGGTGAACTAGGCCACGTCGACCTGCATCAACTGCCGCGCGACATGTTTCTCGCGCCACCCTCCAGCACGGCCTATATCGTCAGCCTGATCGACAGCTGCTCGCGCCTCGCCTGGGCCGAGGTCATCACTTCGAAGAAGGCGCTGCCGGTCATGTTCAGGACGCTGAAGATGATCAATACCCTCAACGTCACCTACGGGCTCGTCTTCGCCGAAATCCTGTCCGACAACGGCGCCGAGTTCGCATCCCGCAACAACCCTGAAGAGCATCCCTTCGAGGCCATGCTGCTCGAACTCGGCATCAAGCACCGCTACACAAAGCCCTACCGGCCGCAGACCAACGGCAAGGTCGAACGCTTCTGGCGTACCCTCGACGACGACGTCATCGAGGGTACGACCTTCGACAACCTCGATCACTTCGCCAATGAACTCTTTGAGTATCTGATTTACTACAACAACCACAGGCCCCATCAGGCCCTTGGCGGACAAACCCCAAAGGACTTCGCCCTGGCCAAAACCCAAACCATTCAATCAGCGAATTAGTGAACATGCACAGCAATGACG
>DASSGM010000177.1:0-32814 GCA_035693465.1 Bradyrhizobium sp.
TCACACGCCCAAATACCGATGCTGCAGATCGGGCTGCGCGACCAGCTCCTCCGATGTGCCGCTCCACACCGCCCGTCCCCGCTCGATGATGTAGTGGCGGTCGGCGATGCGGGTAAGATGCTCGATGTTCTTGTCGATCACCAGGACCGATTGACCCCGCGCTTTCAGCATCGACAGGCAGCGCCAGATTTCCTCGCGGATCAGCGGCGCCAGTCCTTCGGTGGCCTCATCGAGGATCAACAGGCGCGGATTGGTCATCAGCGCGCGACCGATCGCCAGCATCTGCTGCTCGCCGCCTGACAACGTGACGCCCCTATTGTTGCCGCGCTCGGCAAGGCGCGGAAACAGCGCGTGGATCTTTTCGAGGGTCCACGGATCGGGGCTCCCCAGGCGATTGCCGGCCGCAGCGACCAGATTCTCGCGCACCGTGAGGTTTGGAAATATCTGACGTCCCTCCGGCACCAGCCCGATTCCCAGTTGCGCGATCCGGAACGAGGGAAAGCTGCGGACGTCACGTCCAGCGAAACGGATCGCGCCGGCGCGCGCCGGCGTCAGGCCCATGATCGACCTTATGGTCGTGGTTTTCCCCATGCCGTTGCGACCCATCATCGCCACCATCTCGCCGGTGCGGACTGAAAGCGACAGGCCAAACAGCACCTGGCTCAGGCCGTAGCAGGTCTCGATCGTCTCGATCTCGAGCAACGGGGTTGCGTCAGCCATGACGGGTCACCGCATGCTGATCGCCGAGATAGGCGCGCCTGACCTCTTCGTTTTGGCGGATCGCCGCCGGCGCGCCGGAAGCGATGACGCGCCCGTAGACCATAACACTGATGCAGTCGGCGAGCGCGAACACGGCATCCATATCATGCTCGACAAGCACGATGGTGACTTCCCGCCGCAATTCCTGCAGCAGCTTCACCATCCGCGCCGATTCGGTTGAACCAAGTCCGGCCATCGGCTCGTCCAGCAGCAGCAATTGCGGCTTGGTGGCGAGCGCGACGGCGAGTTCGAGTTCGCGCTGCTCGCCATGGCTTAATTTGGACACCAGCATGTCGGCGCGATGCCGAAGCCCGACCCGGTCGAGCGCGGCCAGCGCGGTTTGGCGAAGGTGGCGTTCCTTTCGGGCATTGCTCCAGAAATAGAACGAGTGAGCGTCATGCGCCTGCGCCGCCAGCGCCACATTGTCGATCGCAGTGAAGTCGAGCAACAGCGAGGTGATCTGAAACGAGCGCCCCAGCCCGAGCGCGCTGCGGCGATACGCCGGCACCCGGGTGATGTCCTCACCCGCCAGCCGAATGGTGCCGGAATGCGGCAGCAGCTGTCCGGTCAGCTGGCTGATCAGGGTGGTCTTGCCGGCGCCGTTCGGTCCGATCACCGCGTGCAATTCGCCGCGCGCCACATCCAGCGAGACGTTGTCGGTTGCGACGATCCCGCCAAACCGGCGGACCAGATTTTCAACGCAAAGCAAGGGATCAGCCACGACGCAACCTCCCGAGCAAGCCAAAAATGCCGCCGCGCCCGAACAGCACGATCAATAGCAGCAGCGGGCCCATGATCAGCGCCCAGTATTCGGTAACCTGCGACAATAACTCTTCCAGCAGCAGATAGACGATCGCGCCGATCATGGGACCGAACAGCGAGCCCATGCCGCCGAGGATGACCATCACCATCAGATCGCCGGAGCGGGTCCAGTACATCACCGCCGGACTGACAAAATCGGTGTTGTTGGCGAGCAGCGCGCCGGCAAGACCGCACATGGTGCCGGCAATGATGAAGCAAACCAGCCGGTAGCGGGTCGCCGGAAAGCCGATCGCCTGCATCCGCGCTTCGTTGGAACGCAGGCCCTGAACCACCATGCCGAAGCGCGAATTGACGATGCGCCAGATCAGATAGATCCCGCCGAGCAGGCAGGCGAGACAGAGATAATAGAACTGCACGCGGCCCGACAGATTGATCAGGCCGCCGAAAGTGCTGCGCTTGTAGATCGTAAGCCCGTCGTCGCCGCCGTAGCGTGCCAGGCCGGACGCGATGTAATAGGCCATCTGCGCGAAAGCCAGCGTGATCATGATGAAGTAGACGCCGCGGGTTCGCAGCGACAGCGCGCCGACGACAAGCGCGAACAGCGCCGAGGCAGCGAGCGCCACCGGCCATTGGATGAAACCGGAGCCGATGCCTTCGGCCGCCAGAATGCCGACCGCGTAGCCGCCGATCCCGAGATAGGCGGCATGACCGAAGCTCATCATTCCGCCGTAGCCCATGATGAGATTGAGGCTTGCGGCGGCCAGCGCGAAAATCACGATGCGCGTGAACAGTGTCAGCAAGAAGATATTGCCGCTGATCGAGGTATAGAGCGGCAGCAATAACAGGCCGGCGATCACCAGCGCCACGATGACGTTGCGGGCGTTGAGCAGATCTTTCATCGCCGGTTGGCCGGAAACAGCCCCTCCGGCCGCAGCACCAGCACGATCGCCATCAACAGATAGATCAGCATCGAGGAGAGCGCAGGCGCCGCAGTTGACGCGGCGGTCGAGCTCAACATCTGCCGCAACAGGTCGGGCAGGAAGGCGCGGCCCAGCGTATCGATCATCCCGACGAATATCGCGGCCAGGAACGCGCCGCGGATCGAGCCGATGCCTCCGATCACGATGATGACGAAGGCAAGGATGAGGATGTTTTCGCCCATCCCGATCTGCACCGTCAGAATCGGCGCCTGCATCAGCCCGGCGAGGCCGGCCAGTGCCGCGCCGAGGCCGAACACCAGCGTATAGAGTAGCTTGATGTTGATGCCGAGCGCGCCGATCATTTCCCGGTTCGATGCGCCGGCGCGAATCAACATGCCAAGGCGAGTGCGCATCACGACGATGTAGAGCATCAGCGCGACCACGAGTGCCACCACGATGATCGCAAGCCGGTAGGCGGGATAATAGATGCCGGGCAGGATCGCGATCGGCACCGTCAGCCAGGCCGGCAGCGGCAGCGCAAGGCCTGCGGGGCCCCAGATCAATCGCACCGCGTCATTGAAGAACAGGATCAGGCCAAACGTCGCCAGCACATGGTCGAGATGGTCGCGGCCGTAGAGGTGCCGCAGCGCGATGAATTCCAGCGCGATGCCGAGCAGCAGCGTCGCGCCAAGCGCGAGCAGCACGCCGACGATGAAATTGCCGGTCCACGCCACGAAGGTCGCCGCGAAGTAGGCGCCCATCATGTAGAGCGAGCCGTGCGCCAGATTGACGAAGTCCATGATGCCGAACACGAGCGTCAATCCCGCCGCCAGCAAAAACAGCAGCAGGCCGAACTGCAACCCGTTCAGGAATTGTTCGACGATCAGCAGCATGGATACTTCACGGGAGGCTGAAAGGCATCGCGCTGAACGGGAGCCGGCGGCGCGCGAGCGCCACCGCTCTATTGCGCCGGCTGATCTGCGATCACTTCATCGGACATTTGTCGTGGAAACGGTCCTGGCTGTTCTCGACGATGGTGGCGACGGTTTTCAGCGACAGTTCGCCGTTGGCGTCCTTCACCACGTCCTGCAAATAGAAGTTCTGGATCGGGATGTGGTTCTTGCCGTACTTGAACGACCCACGCACCGACTTGAAGTTCGCCTTCTCCATCTCCGCCTTCATGGCGTCCTTCTTGCTGGTGTCGCCGTTGACCGCCACCACGGCGCTGTTGATCAATTGCGCGGCGTCATAGGTTTGCGCGCCGTAAAAGGTCGGCCGCAGACCGGGGTGCTTCTTGCGGTAGTCGGCGACGAACCGCTTGTTCTCCTCATTGGGCAGATCGTTCACCCACTCCTGCGCGCCGGGAACCCCGAGCGCATTCTCCTTCTGCAGCGGCAGCGACAATTCGTCGATGGTGAACGCGGTGTAGAGCGGAATCTGCTGCTTGAGCCCGGCCTGCGTATATTGATTGAGGAACTGGACGCCGGCGGCGCCGGGATAGAACACGAAGACCGCCTCCGCCTTGGATGCGCGCGCCTTCGAGAGCTCGGCCGAGAAGTCGAGCTGGCTTGGCCATACCGTGTATTCCTCGCCCAGCACCTGGCCTTTGAAGGTGCTCTTTACGCCGGCCAGCATGTCCTTGCCGGCGGCATAGTTCGGGCCGATCAAAAACACCGACTTGATGCCTTTTTGATTCATGTAGAGGCCCATGGCCTCCGGCGTCTGGTCGTTCTGCCATGAAGTTGAAAACACGTAAGGCGAGCACAGCTCGCCGGCGAGCTGCGAGGGGCCGGCATTAGCGGAGATCAGGAAGGTCTGCGAATCGACCGCGGTCTTGAGCGAGGCCAACAGCACGTTCGACCAGATATAGCCGACGATGAAGTCGACCTTGTCGGATTGGACTAGCTTCTCGGTCTTCTGCTTGCCGACATCCGGCTTCTGGCCGTCATCCTCATAGAGGACTTCGACCGGCAATCCTCCCATCTTGCGGCCAAGATGATCGAGCGCAAGCTCGAACGAATTACGCATGTCGTTGCCGATCACCGCGGTCGGACCGCTGAACGTCGAGACAAACCCGATCTTGACCGAATTCGCCGCCATCGCGGGCTGCGCCAGCGCCAGGGCCGTCGCGCCAACCAGCCAGAATGCCGTTCTCATCTTCACTCCCTCTCTCGCTATTTCGTTGTCTCGCCCAGCCGGGTGACCTGCCTGTTCGAGCAGCCTGCCGCGCTCCGTTGGGTCCCTCTTCAGGTGCCGTATTTTGTGCGCGAAATCGCCAGCCAGCGGCAAGCAAGAACCGCCGGCTCCCTCCTAGAACCTTCGGCTCGCGCCTCAGTGGTCTGCACCATAGTTCGCAGCCGATGCTGATGGCAAGAATTATAGTTCTGGTTGGTGGGCGAGGATTGTCGCAGTCGGCCAGCACTACGCTCAAACCCATCCCGCCGTCGCGAGCCGGCCAGGCCCGCGCCGCGGTGACTTGCTCGAGCTATCCATAGGTCGGCCGCTGCGGCCAGCCCGGCGGCGAGTCCTCGAAATCCTGCTGCCGCCCGTAGGGCGTCACGTCGAGCAACGCGCGGGCATCGGTAAGCGCCTCGGTGCCGCGCGCGTAGGTCGAATAAGTGTGAAAGACATCCTTGCCGATGCGAAAGAAAACGCTGAGGCCGTGCTCTTCGCCCGTGATCGCGTTGGGGACCTTGTTGGCCTCGAGATCGGCCTTGTTGCGATAATTGTATTCGACCGGGGCGATGTTCTCATCATTGGTGACGTGAAAGTCATAGTTGAACTCGCTGCCGAGCGAGGAAACCCAGGTGAAAGGCCATCCCTGCCGCTCCTTGTAGGCCTCAAGCTTGCTGAGCGGCGCGCGCGACACCATCGCGAACGTGGTGTCACATTTGTCCAACATGCTGAGATCGCCGATGGCGTTTACGTAAGCGGTGCAGCCCGGACAGCCTTTTTCCCACGAGGGATCGAACATGAAGTGATAGATCACGAGCTGGCGGCGGCCTTGGAATAGATCCTGCAAGGATTCCTCGCCGCCCGGGCCGTCGAACAAATAGCTCTTCTCGATTTTAACCATCGGCAGGCGGCGCCGCACGGCGTTGACACGGTCATATTGCCTGGTGAGCTCCTTCTCCTGCGCGAGAAGTTTTTTTCGCGCGACCAGCCAATGCTCACGCGAGACAATCGGGGGATGCGGGACGTCGTAGGTGGTCATGTCCGTTCTCCTTACTGATCAGATCAAATATTCGGCCCCGTCGATGATGTAGCGGGCGTGGCGGAAGTCGCGGATGACCGCGACCTTGTCGGCCGACCACTGCAGCAGCATAAAATATCGCGGCGCCGAGCCCGGTTCCTCGGGATCGAACACCAGGATCGCAGGGCGCCCTTCCACCAGCCCCGGCACCAGATGCCAGTCGGTGACCTTTGAGTAATTTCCGAAATATCTGGACACCTCTGCCTTGCCGATCATGCGGGTCTTGTTGACGAGGTCAAGCCGCACATCGTCAGCAATCATCGCACGGATGGCGTCAAAATCCCGCGCGTTGAACTGCGCCACATATTTGCCGAGGCGCTCGCGCTCGGCCTCCGACAATTTCGGACGCGGCAGATCGTCCGGCTCGTCAGCCAGTTCGCGGAGCCGGGCGCGGCCGCGATGCAGCGCCGCCTTCACCGCGGGCAGGCTGAAATCCATGACCTCGCAAACCTCCTTTAGCGAGCAACCGAGCACATCGGTGAGGATCACGCTGGAGCGCTGGGCCACCGGAAGGCGCATGAAGGTGCGAAGACTTGCGCTTGCGATCTCGCGGCTACTGACCGCATCCGCCTGGTCAGCAATCATGTCCACCTCCTCGCCCGATCGCAGCGCTTGCTGCCGGTTGCGGCGGCGCAGGAAATCCAGCGCGGTGTTATGCGCAATGCGGAACAGCCAGCCCTCGGGATTGCCGATAGGGCCGGCGGACGGAGATGATTCCACCGCCTTGATCAGCGCATCCTGCAGCACGTCCTCGCCGTCGATCACCGAGCCGACCATGCGCGCGCAATAGCGATGCAGCTTCGGCCGCATCGCCGCGAGCAGGCGGTCAATCTCGGCGGCAGCCGATGCATCGGGCATCCATTTCATCCTGCTGTCCGCAATTCCAAAACCAGGGACTACGACCCCTCAAGCATCCGATAATTGCCGACAATGGTAACGCCACCGGCCAGCGGTGGTTCGACGCAACGCTCGCGAATCCCGCTCTGGAACGCCTGAAAGGCGGCCAGCTTCGGAAGCGGGCTGGCGCCGTCGCTGGCGTCTGTCTCGACGAAATGGACGAAACTGCCATCGTCGAGCCGCAGCGAAAGATAGCGAACGCCCTCTACCTTCGCGGCCTTCAATTCCTCAAACACGGCGGCGATCAGCTCCGCGTTCTCATCAGCCAACTCCGGCTTTGTCTTATACCTGATCAAGGTCCGTTTCATGATCTTCTCCATGGCTGGTCTTGCGACGCGGGATCGCGTCTCGCCTGTAGACGTTCGGCGTCCCGGGAAAGATTCGGTCGCGAAGAAAATATTTTGCACTCAGCAGCTACGCGGTAGCGACGCGAACGTGCCATCCCCAATGAGCACCGAGGTGGCCAAAACGCTTGCTGGAATTGCTACTGCATGCTCGGGTTTCCAGGAGGTGCCACCTGGACTCCGCGTACGCCGGCGCGCTCGATAGCTTGCTGTACCAGTCCCGAGGCCTTGGCCTGTTCGACAAACTCGGCGATGTAGGCAAGCCGTCCGGTCTGTCCTTTGGGAACCGCCATTGCTCCAAATGCGGCGTGGAAGCGATCCTCCAGCACGCGAGAGCCCGGCAACCGGGCCGAAAGTGCCAGCAATGCAGGACGTGGAGCTGCCAACGCATGGGCATTTCCGTCGCGCAGTAGATCGAACCCGGCACTTATAGTGTCGACGCGTTGCAATTCAGCTCGCTTCAGGGAGCGGCTTAGAACGATCTCCTCGACGCTCTTGCTTGTGACTGCGATCCGAACTCCAGGCTGGTCGGCCTCGGTGACACTGCGGATTGAGGAGCCAGCCGTCGTCAAATAGGTCGCGTCTATCTGAAGATAAGGAGGAGAGAAGTCCACCACCACGGCCCGAGAGGGGTCGATCGCCAGGAATCCTACGTCCCACGCGTCGACCTTTAGACCGTCGAGGACCGCGGGCGGGCTCGGATACTCGACTGCGACCAATTCAATCCCAAGGCGCATGGCAAGCTCGCGAGCAATGTCCACTGCCACTCCCCGCAACTCACCGGTCCCTGGGTCCTTGATGGCCCAGTGTGGAGCGACAACGCCGATCCCGACTCGAAGTTTGCCGGCCCGGACAAGGTCCGCGACCCGTTGGTCCGGTGCCTGTTGGGCATTCGCAATTGGCGTTCCGACGATTCCGACCGCCATTCCAAGTGCCGAGGCGAGCACCACAATACGAACTGTTCGTCTCATAGCTCACTCCTATGGATCAATGACGTTCCTCTCAGCAGTTGCTTGAACTGGTGGGCGTGCTGCGCCGGCCACCCTACAACGCTTCGCTCGCTTAGTCCGTCATGGCCGGGTTTATCCCGGCCCTGCAGCAGGAGGTTAAAAGATTTTTGAGGATACGTTTTCGCTATCGATCCATTAGCAAATCGGGCTTGGACCGCGGCGGGTAAACGCCTACATCAATCGACGCATGGAAAAATCCAAAACCAAGGGCGCTTCCAGGATGACGACAGGGCAGCCGGGGCCGGCAAAGCCCCATCGCGTGGTGATCGTCGGCGCCGGTTTCGGCGGACTGGAAGCGACGTTTCGGCTCGCAGGCACGCCGGTTCAGATCACGCTGGTTGACCGGCGCAATCACCATCTGTTCCAGCCGCTATTGTACCAGGTCGCAACCGCGTCGCTGGCGACTTCGGAGATCGCCTGGCCGATCCGCCATCTGTTGCGCGATCGCTCTGAGGTCACGACCTTGTTCGCCACCGTGACCGGCGTCGAGGCAGATGCCAAGCGCGTGCTGCTCGATGACGGCGACGCGCTGCCCTACGACACGCTGGTTCTCGCCACCGGCGCGCGCCACGCTTATTTCGGCCACGACGAATGGGAGCCGTTCGCGCCGGGGCTGAAAACCCTGGAGGACGCCACCACGCTGCGGCGGCGCATCCTCGTCGCCTTCGAACGCGCCGAGCGCGAGAGCGATCCGCAGCGGCGCGCAGCGCTGCTCACCTTCGTCATTGTCGGCGCTGGCCCGACCGGAGTCGAGCTCGCCGGCACCATCGCCGAACTGGCGCAGGACACGCTGCCGCCCGACTTCCGCAACATCGACACCCACAAGGCGCGCGTCGTACTGATCGAGGCCGGGTCGCGCGTGCTGGCGGGCTTTGCCGACGATCTGTCGGCTTACGCGCAGCGCTCGCTCGAAAACATCGGCGTCGAGGTCGTACTGGGACAAGCGGTGACCGAATGCAGCGCCGATCATGTAATCTACGGCGGCAACAGGCTCGACACCACAACCATCATTTGGGCCGCCGGCGTGCGCGCCTCGCCCGCCGCCGAATGGCTTGACGCATCGGCCGATCGCGCCGGCCGCCTGCAAGTGTTGCCCGATCTCACCGTGTCAGGCCATCCCGATATTTTTGCGATCGGCGATACCATTGCGATCAACGGTCCTGACGGAAAGCCGGTGCCTGGCATCGCACCGGCAGCCAAGCAGCAGGGACGTTATGTCGCCGAAGCCATCAAGGCGCGGCTGCGCGGCAGCAAGGTCGCTCCGTTCCATTACAAGCACGCCGGCAGCCTGGCACAGATCGGCAAGCGCAAGGCGGTGATCGATTTCGGGCGCTTCAAACTGCGCGGCACCATCGCATGGTGGATCTGGGGCATCGCGCACATCTATTTCCTGATCGGCCTGCGTCACCGCCTCAGCGTCGCGCTGAGCTGGCTGTGGATTTACATGCGCGATCAGCGTGCCGCGCGGCTGATTACCCAGGGAAGCAGCAAGGTGGCGCGCTGACGAGGCAAGCGGTGCGGCTCAGTCCGCGCATCCGATCCATTGGGCTGACGCATCGTCGTCCAGCGTCGCCACCGCGTCAGCGCGTCGTGTCAGCACCGCGCGCTGGTTGATATAACCCTTGTCGGTGATTTCGCCGCCGTCGACCGAGGCCGGCTCGGCCAATAGCAGCGCCCGCGTCGCATGGGTCGACGAGCTGCCGCCGCTTTGCGCCTTCAGTTTTGCCAGTCCGGACGCGATGGCTGCGCGCACTTGTTCGTTGCCGATCACCTCGCCGACGGTTGCGCTGTCAGGCAGACCGGCAAGCCCGCGGCAGGCAGCGATATTCGGAAATATCAGGAAACCCACGTGGCCGCCGCCATGGCCCGCCACCACGATGTCCTGCGCCAACGGCGCCAGCGCGGCAATACCGGCGACCCGCAGCGCGCCGACATTGACCCAGGTGCCGGAATCGAGCTTGAAATCCTCGGCGATGCGGCCGTCGAAAAACAGTCCGCGTTCCGGCCGATCCGGATCGGCAAACGTCACGGCATCGCCGATCAGGTAGAAGCCATCGGCGTCGAATGCCCGCGCGGTCTGCTCCGGCGCCTTCCAATAGCCTGGCGTGACGTTGGGCCCGCGCACCCGCACCTCGAGCTTGTCGCCGCACGGCACCAGCTTCAGCTCGGTGCCTGGTATGGGCACACCGATATTGCCGGATCGATCGGCCTGGAAATGACAGTCGGTGGCCAGCGGCGCGGTCTCGGTCGAGCCCCACGCCGACACCAGCGGCAGCGCGCGGCCGACCGTCTTGATCGAGAGCTCTTCCATCGCATTCCAGAGATTTGGCGGCAGCGCCGCGGCGGCATAGAAGGCGAACTTCACCTCGCTGAAGAAGCGGCGGCGCAGCTCGTCATCGCCGCGCAGCGCCGATATCAGCATGTCGAAGCCGCGGGGCACGTTCAAATACACCGTCGGCATCACGCTGCGCAGATTGGCGAGTGAGATCGCGAACAGGCCCGGCGCGGGCTTGCCGCCGTCGATATACAGCGTGCCGCCATTGCGCAGCACCATATTGAAATTGTGATTGGCGCCGAAGGTGTGGCTCCACGGCAGCCAGTCGAGGAGCACCAGATCGGTTTGCGCGTTTTCGAGAAATGGCCAGGTCTGCGCCTGGGCCTGCTGGTTCGATGTCAGCATGCGCTGGGTGTTGATGACGGCCTTGGGCGTGCCGGTCGAGCCCGAGGTGAACAGAAATTTTGCGATGGTGTCCGGCGTGATGGCCGCAAAGGCTTCTGCGACCGCACATGTTTCCGGGGTTGCGGCGACCGATCGAAATGAAATCGCGCCCTCGCGGTCGGTCTCACCATGCACAATCTTCGCCGAATGCAGCGGCTTGATCGCCGCGAGCGCCGGCGCGAACGGTTTTATCCTTGAAACATAGATCGCGCCGGGGTCAAGCAAACCGATCATGCTCTTGAGCTTGTCGAAGTCTTTCGACAGCAGCGAGTAGGCCGGCGAGATCGCGGCATTGGGCACGCCGACATGCATCGCCGCCAGCGCCAACAACGCGTGATCGATGCTGTTGTCGGAGAGAATGACCAGCGGGCGCTCGGCACTCAACCCTTGCGCCAGAATCCAGGCGGCCACCGAGCGCACCTGCCGCAACGCGTCCTTGTAGGTGAGCGTCGTCCACGGCGCCTCCACGCTGAAGCGCTCGCCGAGAAAAATCCCGTCAGGCGTTTGCCGCGCCCAATGCTCCAGCCAGTCGCCGATGCAACGGGTGTATTGCCCTAGCGGGGTCGCCGATTTCAGCCAGATGCTGCCGTCGGCGCGGCGCTCGGCCACGATCTCAGGTCTGGCAAACAGCGTTTCGGGACGGTCGCGGAGGTTGGCGGCGGTAATTGTCATGGCGTTCCTCGGATGCCCTCTTTGGCGGGACTATCGTCTGCTCTATGCGAGAACCGCGCGCCGCGGCAATGCGTCATCGCGCGCCTTTGCCCGGCCACGGTCCACCAGCGAGAGCGGCTTCATGCCGAGAATAGCCCTGCTCACAAAATCAGCAAATTCGATTGACGCCCCTCGACCCGGCGCGCGGCAAAACGCCGTACTGAATCAACCAAGCGCTTGATAATATAGGTTGATTTTCGTGGATCGCCGTTGCCATGGCCCTGTACACAATGGCACACTGCTTGCTTCGATTAAGCACGGATTCCGATCCTCCGGAGCGCAAGGCAACGATGGCGAACCTTGGTCCAACCTTCGCGTCCAGCATCGGAGAGACCCGCTTGCCGTATCAGCCGATCAAGCCCGCTCCCGCTCGGGGCCAAGCGTGACAGAAACGGCCGCCGCGATCGTTGCCGCGCATCGCGCCGGCACCACCTCGCCCGCGCAAACCGTCGCGCGCAGTTTTGCGCGAATCCGCGATCATGACGATCCCGCCATCTTCATCAGCCTGCGCGATGAAGAAGAGGCGATCGCCGAAGCCGAAGGCTTAAGCTTGAAAGATGCCGCGCAACTTCCGCTGTACGGCATTCCCGTCGCGGTGAAGGACAATATCGACGTCGCTGGTCTGCCGACCACGGCCGGCTGTCCGGCGTTTTCCTACCTGCCGTCGCACGACGCAACCTGCGTGGCGCGGCTGCACGCGGCCGGCGCCATCATGATCGGCAAGACCAACCTCGATCAATTCGCGACCGGCCTCGTCGGCGTGCGCTCGCCCTATGGCATTCCCAAAAATCCAATCTGCGCCGATTTGATTCCGGGCGGATCGAGCTCGGGATCGGCGGTGGCGGTGGCGGCCGGGCTGGTGCCGCTGGCGCTCGGCACCGATACCGCGGGCTCGGGGCGGGTGCCGGCGATGCTCAACAATATCGTCGGCCTGAAGCCGAGCCTCGGATTGATCTCCACCGCCGGCGTGGTGCCCGCATGCCGGACGCTGGATTGCGTTTCGCTGTTCTCGCTTGACGTTGACGACGCGATGACGGCACTGGCCGCGATGGCCGGCCCCGATGGCGCCGATCCCTATTCGCGCAATCGGCCGCTGGCGGCGATGTCGAGCTTTCCTTCAAGTCTAAGGCTGGGCGCGCCGCGCGACGGCCAATTGATCTTCTTCGGCGACAAGGCTGCGGAGAAAGCGTACGGCGACGCGCTCGAGCGCTGGACCGCGCTCGGCGCCACGCTGGTCGGGTTCGATCTCGAACCGTTCTATGAAACCGCGCGGCTGCTCTATGAAGGACCGTGGGTCGCCGAACGATATCTTGTGATCCGGGATTTGCTGGCGTCGCAGCCGGAGGCGATCCATCCGGTCACGCGCGATATCATCGTCGACGGCTCGCGGCTCAGCGCCGCCGATACTTTTGCCGCATTGTATCGGCTGGAGACATTGCGCAGGATCGCCGCGCGCGCCTTCGCCGGCATCGACGCGCTGGTGCTACCGACGGCGCCCACCGTGTACTCCACGGCGGAGGTGCTGGCCAATCCGGTCGAACTCAACTCCAGGCTCGGCACCTACACCAATTTCGTCAACTTGCTCGACCTCTGCGGCGTCGCCTTGCCGGCGGCGATCGGCAGCGACGGAATCCCCTTCGGCATCACGCTGCTGGCGCCCGGTGGAAACGACGCGCAGCTCGCCAGCATCGGCCGCGTCTTTCATGCCGACACCAAACTGACGATGGGCGCGAAAGGCGTGCCGCAGCCGCCGCTTGCGAGTTTGCCGGCGGGCCTGCGCGGGGACGAGATCACGATCGCGGTGGTCGGCGCGCATCTCTCGGGCATGGTGCTCAACGGTGAATTGAGAGCGGTCGGCGGACGGTTGCTGGAGCAATCCAGAACCGCGCCGGACTACAAGCTCTATGCGCTTCCCACCACGCCGCCGAAACCCGGCATGCTGCGCGTGCAGGCTGGAGCAGGATCGTCGATCGAGCTGGAGGTCTGGGCGCTGCCCGCCGCCGCATTCGGGAAATTCGTCGCCGCGATCCCGCCGCCGCTGTCGATCGGCACGGTGCGCCTTTCCGATGGCCGCGGCGTCAAGGGCTTTATCGTCGAACCCGCCGATATCGGCGGCGCCCGCGACATCTCCGGCTTCAACGGCTGGCGGGCGTATATGGCGGAGAAGACGAAAGCGGCGGTGTGACTGCTCTCGTGTCCCGGACGCGGCGCGGCATGCAATGACGCGACGCAGATCCGGGACCCACGACGCATATGGGCCACGGATCAGCAGCGCACCGCAAGGGCGCTGCGCTGCATCCGGGGCAAGCCTACACCGACACGGCATAAATCTCGTATTCGTCGCGCACCAGCTCGATATGCGCGCGCATCGCGGCGGCGGCGCCGGTGCGGTCGCCGCGCAGGATCGCCACCACCACGCGATCGTGCTCGGCGTGGGATTTTGCCAGTCGCCCGAGATTGCGAAATTGCGCGCGGCGGAACGGCTGCACCCGCACCCGCGTCGCCAGCGTGATTTCGGCGATATAGCCGTTCTGCGAACCGGCATAGATCGCGTTGTGAAAGCGTTCGTTGACTTCGTGAAAGCGGTCCGGATTGCCGGCATAGCTCAACACCCGCAATTCCTCGTGGATCGCCTCCAGCCGATGCCGCTCCACCGGCGACATTCGCTCCGCGGCAAACCCGGCGCACAGCGCTTCCAGCTCGGCCATTGCCTCGAACATCCCGGTCAGCCGCTCGATCGAGGGCTGCGCCACCACCGCACCGCGATGCGCGCGGGCATCGACCAGGCCGCTGGCGACCAGCTGGCGCAGTGCTTCCCGCACCGGCGTGCGCGACACCTTGAAGCGCCGCGCAATGTCGGTCTCGTCCAGCGCGGTCCCCGGCGGCAGCGCGCCGCGCACGATTTCATCCGCGAGCTGCAGCCGCAGCTCCTCCGCGCGCGTGGTCTTGTCCTGATAGGGTGCGGGGCGGTCGACGCGCCGGACCAGCGTCTCAGGCTGGTGGCGCGGCGGAGCGCCGGTCGGAAGACCGTCAAGGCTCATGTCTTTTGATCCCGCGGTTGGTCGATGATGCTGACATGCGCGGCGACGATTCTCCACCCTTCGGGGAATCGAACCCATGTCTGCATCTGCCGTCCCACCTTTCCGGGCAGCGAGTCGCGGTAAAACAATGTCGAGGCCACGGCGGTATCGCGGCCATAGCTCGTGATCGCCGTCTTGTCGGTCCTGCGCCCAAGGCCGATCGGCGAGCGCGCGGCGCGGAACGCCGTGATCGCCTGGTAGCCGTAAAGGTTTTCGCCGACGCCGTAGCGCAGCGAACGCGGGTCGTTGCGGAACAGCTCGTCGAGCACGGCGACGTCATTCGACACCAGGGCCTTTTCGTAGCGCGCAAACTGCTCGGTCACTTCAGCGAGCACGTCGGGAAGATCGACCTGCATGGCTATAATCCTCTCGGCGACGGCGCGGACACCACGCCCGCCCGCTCCAATGCATAGGCGACGCGAAGCGCGATATCTTCCCGCCAGGGCGCTGCGATGATCTGAACGCCGATCGGCATCGGTTCCAGCGGCACCGGCACCGCCACCACCGGCAGCCCGATAAAGGAAATCGGCTGGGTATGGATGCCGATATTGGCGCGGACCGGAAGTTCGACGCCGTCGAGCACGAAGGTCGCCTGCCCGATTTTTGGCGCGACGCAGGGTGTCGCTGGCGCAATGATCGCATCGACCGAGCCAAAGACTTCCAGCATCCGGGCGCGATACCAGCGCCGGAATTTTTGCGCGCGGTCGACCAGCGGCACCGGAATCATCGCGCCCGCCAATAACCTGTCGCGTACCGCCGGATCGAAATCGTTCGGGCGCTTGCGCAGGCGATCGAGATGCAGCGAGGCGCCTTCAGCCGTGGTGATGACGTAAGCCGCGGCGCGGGCCCGCCCGGCTTCCGGAAGTTCGATCGTTTGCGTGACGCCAAGCGCCTTCGCGACCCGGGCGACCGCCTCGCTCGCTTCCGGGAAAACATTGTTCTGGAAATATCCAGCGGCAACCGCGATCCGCAAATTCCCGGTGTCCTGCGCCAACAACGGCGTGACCGGCTCGGCCGGCCGGGTCGTGCACGCCGCATCATCCGCATCAGGTCCCTGCATCGCGTCATAGGCCAGCGCGAGATCGCCGACGTTGCGCGCGAACGGGCCGAGGTGATCGAGGCTGAAGACGAACGGAAACGATCTTGCGCGCGACAAGCGGCCGTAGGTCGGCTTCAATCCAAAGATTCCGCAGAACGATGACGGCACCCGGATCGAGCCGTTGGTGTCCGACCCCAGCGCCAGCGGCACCAGGCCGCCGCCGACCGCGCCGCCGGAGCCGCCCGACGAGCCGCCGGTCATCCGCGTCACATCATGCGGATTGCGCGAGGCTCCGTCGTGCACGTTCTCGCCGGTGAAGTCGTAGGCGTATTCGCCCATATTGAGCGCGCCGACCAGGACGGCGCCGGCAGCTTCCATGCGCTCGATCAGCGTGGCGTCGCGCGTCGCCGGCCTGAGGTCGCGATTGATCTTCGATCCAGCGCGGGTGGAAAGCCCCTGCACATCGAACAGGTTCTTGACCGCGAACGGCACGCCGGAAAGCGGCCCGGCATTTTTCCCGGCGGCAACAGCGGCATCGATGCCGCGCGCCCTGGCGCGCGCGCGATCCGCGGTGACATCGGTGAATGCATTCAAGACTGGATTGTGCTGGGCGATTCTTGCCAGCGTCGCTTCGGTGACGGCAAGCGCCGAGATTTTTCGGCCCGCTACCGCTTGCGCGATTGCCGAGGCCGACAAGCCGTCGGGGGTGGAAGTCATGGCGGGATCAGGCTGAAAAGACACTGGCCGGCTCGGTTTCATCCGACAGCGCGAACTCGTCCACCAGCCGCGCCAGCCTCAGCGATACCTCGAGATTGAGCTTGACCGCCGGCTTCCAGGCATCCTCAACCGGCAGCCTCAAGGCCTTCGAAACAGCGTCGATATAGTCGTCTAGCGGATCAGCACTCATTGCTCTCTCGTTTGCACGTTCATTGAACCGGCAACGGCGGGTGCGGAATCGCCGCCAGCAGCTCCTTTGTATAGGCGTCCTGCGGGTCGCCCAACACGCGTTCGGACGGACCCTGCTCGACGATTCGCCCGGCGCGCATCACCATGACACGATCGCACAACAGACGCACCACATTCAAATCGTGCGACACGAACAGATAGCTCATGCCCATCGATTGCTTGAGATCGTGCAAGAGATTCAGCACCACCGCCTGCACCGAGACATCGAGCGCCGCGGTCGGCTCGTCGAGAATCAGGAGCTTCGGGTGCAGCGCGATGGCGCGCGCGATGCCGACGCGGGCCTTTTGTCCACCCGATAATTGATGCGGAAAACGATCGAGCAGGTTGATCGGCAGCCCGACCAGGCCGGCCAATTCCTCGCAGCGGGCGCGCAAGGCTTCCCGTCCCCGGATGCGGCCAAGCTGCAGAAGCGGATCGGCGATCGCGCGCGCGGCGGTAAAGCGCGGGTTGAGACTGTCGGTCGGATCCTGAAATACCATCTGGATGCTCTTGCGCAGCGGCAGCCGCGCAAACGCATGGGGCAGGATGGCGCCGATCTCCTCGCCCTCGAACATGATGCGGCCCGAGGTCTGGTCCAACAACCGCATCACCATCATCGAGGTGGTGGACTTGCCGCAACCGGACTCGCCGACCAGCCCGACGCTCTCGCCATGGCCGACGGTGAAGCTGATGCCGTCGACGGCGCGGAACTGTTCGGTTTCAACCGGCGGCTTTCGGCCGAACAGTTTTGTCAATACGGCAGTCGCGCCCTGGCGCGGATATTCCTTGACGAGCTTGTCGACCAGAAGCAGCGGTTTTGCGGAGGCGGCGCCATTTCCAGCAACGTCACCCCCGGGCTTGACCCGGGCGTCCATCGCCTCTGAAGAAAGCTCTTGCGCAGATGCGTGGATGGCCGGGTCAAGCCCGGCCATGACGGCCGATGGGCGGGGCGAGGTCAAAGATGGCTCGGCCTGAGTTGAAGCCAGCACGGCGGCCTCCTCCTCCGGCAAGAGATCGCGCAAACAGACGCCAAGCCGTGGCGTCGCGCGCATCAGCTTCCGGGTATAGGGGTGCCCGGGCCTGGCGAAAATGTCCGCCGACAGCGCGGTCTCGACCACGCGGCCCTTCTCCATCACCACCACGCGGTCGCAATAGGCCGCCGCCAATCCAAGATCATGCGTGATCAGGATCGTCGACATGCCCCGGCGTCTGGTCAATTCGACGATCAGGTCCATGACGGCCTTTTGCGTGGTGACGTCGAGACCGGTGGTCGGCTCATCGGCGATCAAAAGCTGCGGATTGCACGCCAGGGCCAGCGCGATCACCACGCGCTGGCACATGCCGCCCGACAGTTCGAACGGATAGGCGTGATAGCGCTCGCGGGGACGGGCGATCCTGACCTGCTCCAGCGCCTCGATCGTCTTCTCGCCGCGATCGCTCGCCGCCGATTGCAGGTGCTGGCGCAATACATCCTCGATCTGGTCGCCGACTTTACGGATCGGATTGAGCGCCGCGCGCGGGTTCTGGAAGATCATCGAGATTTCGCGGCCGCGCAGGTCGCGCATCTGGTCCTCGCTGGCGGTCCTGACGTCGATGCCGGAAAACACCACCGAGCCTTCGGCGATCTTGCCGGCACGGTCGAGGATTCGCATCACCGCGTAGGAGGTGACGGATTTGCCGGAGCCGGATTCGCCGACAATGCCGAGCGTCTCGCCCTTGGCCACGGAGACGTTGACGTGCTGCACCGCCCTGACGATGCCGCGGCGGGTGGAGAACTCCACGGTGAGATCCTTGACATCGAGCAGCGGCGGCGCGGCCATCCTAATGTCTCCGCGCAGAAGGTCTGCTCCCTCGCCCCGCTCTTGCGGGGTCGAGACGAGCGAAGCTCGCTCTTAGAGGGTTGCGGTGAGGCACCTTTATCAGAGAATACAGGACGCAAAGGAATCCGCGGAGAGTCCCCCTCACCCGGATCGCCAAGGCGATCCGATCTCCCCCCGCGCGCGGGGAGAGGTGAAGAGAAGCGTCGCGCTCGCGTACAGCACCCATCCTCACGTCCTTCGCTGCGGATCGACGATGTCGCGCAGGCCGTCGCCGAGCAGGTTGAAGCAGAACACCGCAACCATCAGCGCAAGACCCGGAAACAGCGCGATCCACCATTCGCCGGAGACCATGAAGCCCGCGCCTTCCGCGACCATGATGCCCCATTCGGCCGTGGGCGGCCGCACCCCGAGCCCGATGAAGGACAGCCCGGCGGCATTGAGGATCGCGTAACCCATGGTCAGCGACATCTGCACGATCATGATCGGCATGATGTTGGGCAGGATGTGCACCAGGAGGATGCGAAACTCGCCATTGCCCGACAGGCGTGCCGCCTGCACGAAGCCGGCTTCGCGCCGCACATTGGCTTCGGCGCGGGCGACGCGGGCATAAAGCGGGAAATTCACGATCGCGGTCGCAATGATGATGTTCTGCACGGTGTTGCCGAGCGCCGCCACGATTCCCATCGCCAGCACGAACAGCGGAAACGCCATGATGGTGTCGGCGATGCGTCCGACGATGCGGTCGGTCCAGCCGCCGAAATAGCCTGCGGCGATCCCGGCGAGACCGCCCAGGAAAAACACCAGCGCCACCGAGGCCACCGCAATAAAGGTGTCGAGCCGCGTCGCCACGATGACGCGGCTGAAGATGTCGCGCCCCAACTGGTCGGTACCGAACCAGTGCGCGGAAGATGGCGGCTTCAGCGCCGCCACGGTGTCGGAGGCCAGGGGATCATGGGGAACGATGTAGGGGCCGAACAGCGCGGCAAAGATGATGATGATCAATAGTGCGAACGCGAACGCAGTGACGCGGTTCTCGCCGAGCACATAGCGGGCGTGCTCGAACATCGCTGACAGCCCCGAGGTTCGCGCGGGCGCGACAGGTTCGACGGCGGGCGCGACGCTGCTCATGCTTACCTCACCCTTCAAGCCTGACCCTGGGGTCGATCACGCCATAGAGAATGTCGATCATCAGGTTCAACAGCACGTACAAGACCGCCATGGTCAGCACAAAACCCTGCACCGGCGCGAAGTCCGACGCGATCAGGGCTTCGACGGCGTAGGAGCCGATGCCGGGCCATGCGAACACTTTTTCGACCAGCACGTTGGCGCCGAGCAAAAACGAGAACACCATGCTCAGCGTGGTGATCACCGGCAGCATGGCGTTGCGAAAGGCATAGGTGACAATCACGGTGCCGGGCGAAAGACCGCTGGCGCGCGCGGTGCGCACGAAATCCGACGACAGCACCGCCAGCATCGAGGCGCGCGTCATGCGCGCGATCGGGGCCAGCGAGAAGATCGCAAGCGTCAGCGCCGGCAGGATCAGTTGGCTCAGTGCGGAGCGGAAGGTTTCGAAATCGCGCGCGATCAAGGCATCGATCAGATAGAAGCCGGTCACTGCCGGCGGCGCGCTATAAAATACATCCAGCCGCCCGAGCGGAGCCGGCGACCATCCGAGCCGGAAATAGAAAATATAGACCAGCACCAGGCCGGTGAAGAACACCGGCAGCGAGACGCCCGCCGTCGTCGTCACCCGACAGAGATGATCGATCCACGAGCCGGGACGGGTGGCGGCGAGCACGCCGAGCGGCAGCGCGATTGCGATTGAGATGATGAGGCCGAGCAGCGTCAGTTCGGCCGAGGCCGGCAAGCGGTTGCGGATTTCAGTTGCGACCGGCTGGCCGGTAGTGAGCGAATTGCCGAAATCGCCATGGGCAAGATCGGCGGTGTAGCGGAAGAACTGCTCGATCAGCGGCTGGTCGAAGCCGAGTTTCTTGCGGATTTGCTCGACCGCCTCCCTGGTCGCCGCGGGCCCGGCAAAATACGCCGCGGGATCGCCGGGCAGCGCGCGGGTCAAGAGGAACGTGACGATTACCACCCCGATCAGACTCGGGATCGCGAACATCAGCCGCTTGCCGATCATGGTCAGCATGAACAACTCCCGCCACGCATGCGGTTCGCTCCCCTCCCCCTTGCGGGGTCGAGACGAGCGAAGCTCGCTCTCAGGGATCGGAGGCGGGGGTAATCGAGCGTCCGGCCCTCGTGGCCACCCCCCTCCCTGCCCCTCCCCCGCAAGGGGGGAGGGAATGAGAGGCCGCGGCTCGTGTCGCGGGCATCCATCACCCTGCCTACGCCTTCACCAGCGCGCGGTAATCGAGACGGCGGTGGAACCAGTATTGATAGCCCGAGACGTTCTTTTGCATCGCGACGTTGACAAAGGGCTGATAGAGCGGAATGCGCGGAATGTCGGCAAACGCCAGGTCAACAAAACCCTTCACGTCGCTCTCGTAGGTCGACTTGTCGCCGGTTGAGGCCGCATTGCGCGCGCCGTCGATCAGCCTGTCCATCTCCGGCGACTTGTAGCTCATGGTGTTGAAGATGGAATTGTTGCCGTGATAGCACCAGTAGAAGAAGTATTCCGGGTAATCGAGCCAGCCGGAGAACACATTGGTGTAGAGCGGCATTTCCTTCTTGGTCAATTCGGTGCGCCAGTTGGCGCCGGGCACCTTGTTGATCGTGGTCTTGATGCCGATCTGACCGAGGCTTTCCTGTACCAGCACGCAGAGCGGCTCGTTGACCCCCGCGAAATTGAGGTCGAATGAAAGCGTGGTCTCGAAGCCGTTCGGATAGCCGGCCTCGGCAAGCAGCGCCTTGGCCTTGTCGATGTCGGTAAAATATTTGGTCGGCTGCGGCCAGGCGACTTCGGTGGTCCTGCTCGCCGGCGCGCCGAACATCGGATTGGCCAGCCCAAACAGCACCGCATCCAAGATCTTCTGATAGGGAATCGCGTAAGCCACCGCCTGACGCACCTTCGGATTATCAAACGGTGGTTTTGTCACGTTCATGCCGATATACTGGATGCCGTTGGAGAACGGCAGTGACACGATGTCGAGCTTGCCGCCCGATTTGAGCTCCTGAAAATCCTTGTATGGCAACTCATAGGAGATATCGGCGTCGCCGCGCTCAAGCAGCGCCCGGCGGTTGCCAGCCTGCGGCACCATGCGCCAGATCACGCGCTTGATCTTCGGTATCGGGCCGCCGACCCAGGCGTCGTTGCGCTCCATGATGACTTCGGTGCCGGCGGTCCATTTTGTCACTCTGTAGGCGCCGGAGCCCGCGGTCTGCTGCTTTGTGTATTCGAGGCCCCACGGATCCTTCTCGGAAGCATTCTTCTTCACCAGTTCTGAATTGACCACACAGGGCACGATCACGGCGAGATCGGGGATGGTCAGGCGATCTTTCTTCGCAAAATCCACCCGCACGGTGTTGTCGTCGACGATGACGAACTGCTCGGCTTTTGTCAGCGAGCCCGCGCTCATCTGGAAGGTCGGGAATCCGCCGACGCTGACGGCACGGTCCAGCGACCATTTGACGTCGCTCGCCGTGACCGGCGCGCCGTCGTGGAATTTCGCGTTCTTCTTCAGTTTGAAGGTCACCGACATGTCGCCGACATTCATGTCCTCGGCGAGCTCGGGCTTGAACTTGTCGCGATCGTAATAGGGCACGCCGCCGGGGCCGTTCTTCATCTCGTGGCTGATCAGGCGGTCGTAGCAATTCCACGACACTTCATAGCCGGGCACGTTGGTGCCGACACCGTGGATGTCGAGATTGTTGGGGCCGCCTTCCGAGACGATCAGCAACGTCTCGGAGCGGGCATCGGCCTTGGCGGCGGACCAGATCGCGGGCGCCGGCACCATGGCGCCGGCGGCTAGTCCGGAGACCGATTTCAGAAAATCGCGACGTTTCATGGGATGCTCCAGACGCACGAGGGGCGGGTTTTTGGAGCAACGTCGCAAGGTTCGTGCCAAATCTTAACGCAAGTCTAATGACACCGTAAGCGCATGATTTCGTGACCGGATCCTGGTTTTCCGGCGGATACGCGACCGCGCGGCGATTGCATACAAAGAGGCGTCTTTGCCTATTGTGAGTGCAGATATTCTGGACGCCCTTTCCCTAGGCTGGGTGACCCTCGCCAGGCCGCGAGGGCAGCTAGCGGTCCGGGTTGGCCCGCTCGAACTGGCGCAACAGCCGGTTGCCGCGCGTGACGGCGGAATCAAGCGCCTGCTGCGCGGATTTCTTGCCGGCGAAAGCCTGCTCCAACTCCTCGTCGATCACGGTTCGGATCAGAACGAACGATCCGAGCCGAACGCCCCTGGAATTTTCGGTTGGCGGTTTCAGCGTGACCTGCTCGATCGAGATCGCGGTCCCTGGATTGCGATCGTAAAAACCTTGCGCGCGGGTCAAATCGAAAGCGGCGCGGGTAACCGGCAGATAACCGGTGCTCTGATGCCACGCCGCTTGAACCTCCGGCCTTGAAAGATAGCCAAAGAATCTCGCGACGCCCTTGTATTCGGCCAGCGGCCGGTCCCGCAGCACCCACAAGGTCGCGCCGCCGATAATGGAGTTCTGCGGCGCGCCCTCGACGTCGGGCCAGTATGGCAGCATGCCGTAGCCGACCTCGAATTTCGAATTGGCCTTGATATCAGCGCGAGTCGCCGAGGAGCCGATAAAAATTCCGCATTCACCATTCTGAAACCGCGGCTCCGCAGAAGTCCCGCGACCGCTGTAGTCGAACGCCTTGTCGGCTTGCCATTCCGTGAGTTGCGCAATGTGACGCCCCATCACCGGGTTGTTGAAAACCAGCACCGCGTCGAGGCCGTCGAAGCCATTGGCGTTGGTCGAGATCGGCAGATTGTGGAAGGCGGAAAAGTTCTCGACATTGATCCATGACGGCCAGGACGTGGTGAAGCCGCAAACCGCCCCTGACGCGCGCAATTTCTTCCCCGCCGCGCCCACCTCCGGCCAGGTCTTCGGCGCCGTCTCGGGATCGAGGCCGGCGCTGCGAAATAAATTCTTGTTGTAGTAAAGGATCGGCGTCGAGGCATTGAACGGGAACGACAGCATGTTGCCGGCGACGTCGGCGTAGTAACCGGTAACGGCGGGAAGATACGCAGCCGGTGAAAATGGCTCCTGTTCGTCCCGCATCAATTCGAACACCGGATAGATCGCGCCCTTCGCGGCCATCATGGTCGCGGTCGCGATTTCGTTGACCTGAACGATCGCGGGCTGGCTTCGCGAGCGAAACGCAAAGATCGCCGCTGTCACGGTTTCGGTATAGTTGCCCTTGTAGGTCGGCACGATCCGGTATTCGGATTGCGAGGCATTGAAATCGGCGGCGAGCTTCTCCAACTGCCGGCCGAGCTCGCCCGACATGGCGTGCCACCACATGATATCGGTGACCGCCTGGGCGGGAGAGGCGAAAGCAACCACGGCCGCGGCGGCACCGAGTCGCAAAAATCTAAAGGCTGCCTTCACGATAAACCATTCCAATCTGCCGCGGCGCAACGCTTCTCGCCTGCCGCGCACCCTGATTAAGGTCCCGTGCCTGCGGTTTCAATCCCGCAAAAAGGCGGTCTCAGCGCAGTTGACGATATCAGCGACGCTGGCAGAATAGCTATCTTCCGCCGGCTTCTGCTAATAACGCATTGAACCTTTTTTCCCGCCCATCGACATCATCATAAGGGGATGAAATTGCCCGTGTACAGCCGCGCCGACCCTTCGCGGATCGTAGCAATCGTTGTCGCGCTGTATTTGGCGGCGGTCTCGACGACGGCTGTCGCACGCGAATTCCGCATCGCCGATACCCAAAGCGAAGACTATCCAACTGTACAGGCGCTGCGATACATGGGTCGCCTGATCGAGGAGCGCAGCGGAGGCCGCCACCAGGTCCGGGTCTTTCATTCGCGCCAGCTCGGCGAGGAAAAGGAAACCATTGAGCAGACCCGCGTCGGCGCCATCGATCTCAATCGCACCAATGTGGCGCTGGTCGGAACTTTCGTGCCGGCGATGAATGTGCTCGCGATGCCGTTTTTGTTTCGTTCCATCGAGCATTTGCAGAAGGTACTGGACGGCCCGATCGGAAATGAAATACTCGGCAGCTTCGAGAATTATGGATTTGTCGGCCTGGCATTTTACGA
The DNA here is from genome assembly GCA_035693465.1 of Bradyrhizobium sp. Classification (GTDB taxonomy): domain Bacteria; phylum Pseudomonadota; class Alphaproteobacteria; order Rhizobiales; family Xanthobacteraceae; genus Bradyrhizobium. The sequence goes on from DASSGM010000177.1 coordinate 24,454, forward strand.
TTCCGGGGCGCGATCGATCTACAACAACGTCAGGCCGATCCGCTCCATCGCCGACGTCAAGGGCTTGCGGCTTCGCGTGCAGCAATCGGAATTGATGGCCGACATGATCAAGGCGCTAGGCGCGGAGCCGATCGAGCTGCCCTATGGGCAGGTGCTTACCGGACTTGCCACCAAGCTGATCGACGGCGCGGAGAATAACTGGCCGTCCTTCGTCACCACCGATCACTACAAGTATGCCGGTTATTATACCCTGACCGAACACACCATGAGCCCGGAAGTGCTGCTGATGTCGCAGAAGGCCTGGGCAGGCCTGTCGAGCGAGGATCGAAAGATTTTTCGTGAGGCGGCGATGCAATCCAGTCGGTTCATGCACGAGAAATGGAAGGAGCTGGAGAGCCAGTCGCGCGAGCGGGCAAAACTGGCCGGCGTAACAATCGTGACCGAGTTCGACCGCAAACCTTTCGAAGCCGCGATGGCTGCGATCTACGCAAAAGCGCAGCGCGATTCGGCGGCGGCGGAGCTGATCGAACGAATTCGAAAGGTGGAGTGAATTGGCCTTGGCAAGATCCCAACAGGGCACAGCTGCGGAACTGCCGGCGGGCCTTGCCGCACGCGGCCGTTCCGGCGTCGTCGGGCTGGTCCGCGCGGTGCCGATCCGCTGGCGCATCCTGTCGATTGCCGCGCTGAACTCGGCCGTCGTCGTGGTGCTTGCCGCCATGATCTGGAACGGCGCCCAGGTGCTCGGTTCGGCCTGGGACGACGTGCGGCGGGTGCGGGAGTCGGACAAGATCCTGGCGCTATTGGAAAGCGAGACCGGCCGCCTGCAGAACCTGATCCATCGCTACATCAATCAGCCGAGCCCCGAGCTGTTCGCCGAGATTCTGCTGTTGCGCGAGGCGGTGCTCGGCACCCTCACCACACGCGCCTCGACCGACCCGATGCTGTCGGGATCGGTGAAAGACCTTGAACGCGTCACCGAGCGTTTCCTCAATGGCTTTGGCGAACTGCGCGGCGTCCAGGCAACAATTTCGAAAACCTACGAGGACCAGGTGCTGGCTCCCGCCCGGGACATGGCCGGACTCTATTCGATCATCGAGGGCGCGACCGGACACCGTGATGCCCTGATCTGGCCGTCGCTTGGCAAATCCCGCGAGGCGTTTACCGCGATGCTGGTCGCTGCCAATTCCTATTATCTTTCGCTGGCCTCGGCCTCCGCCGAGGATGCCCGCCGCAACACCGAGACGATCGAGAAGACGATCCCGGTCATGTCCGACCTCGCCGATAACGACCTGCAGCGCATGGCGCTACAGCGATTGCGCACGCGCGCGGTGGCGCTGCGCGAGGGCCTCGCGAAATTGTCGGAGCAGCTCGCAAGCCGGACCGAGCTGTTGCGCAATACCATCGACGCCAGCCAGGCCGAAGCCATCGGCGCGATCGACGAACTGTCGGTGAAGATGCGGCAGCGCGAACAGAAAGCGCAGGAGACATTCGATCGGACGCTTGGCGATATATCCCGCCGGGTGCTCTCCATCGCCGTGATTTTTCTCGGCATCATCATCACCGCGGGCGTCGTGATCGCGCTGAGCATCCGCCTGCCGTTGCAGCAGATCATGGCGGCGATGCATGCGATCACGACCGGCAATTACGATCGTCAGGTACAGGGAACTACTGCCAAGGACGAGGTCGGCGCGATGGCCCGCGCGGTGGAGGTGTTTCGCGAGAACGCCATCGCCAAGCGCAAGACCGAAGACGAATTGCGCACCTCGAAAGAGAAAGCCGAAGGCGCGCTGCTCGAACTGAACACCGCCCAGCAAAACCTGATCGACGCCGAACGTCTGGCCGCGCTCGGCGGCCTGGTCGCCGGCGTCGCCCATGAAGTGAACAACCCGATCGGCATCAGCCTGACGGTGGCGTCGAGTTTCGCCCGCCGCGCTGAAATGTTCGACGCCGAGCTGAAATCCTACAGCCAGCTACGCCGGTCCCAACTCGAGGAATTCGTCCGCACCTCGCGCGACGCATCCCAGCAGCTGGTGTCGAACCTGCATCGCGCCGGCGAATTGATCCAGTCGTTCAAGCAGGTCGCGGTCGACCGCTCGCATGCCGAACGCCGGCAATTCAGCCTGAGCGAGGCGACCGACCAGATCATCGCCAGCCTGCGGCCGGTTCTGAAGCGGGCGCCGATCGCGCTGTCGGTCGACGTGCCGGACGGCCTTGTGATCGACGGCTATCCGGGCTCGTATGGCCAGATTCTGACCAATCTGTTCCTCAACGCGGTAAACCACGCATTCGCCGACGGCCGTTCCGGGGCGATCTCGATTTCAGCGCGCCCCCGCGGCCATGACGATGTCGAGATCATTTTTGCCGACAATGGGGCCGGAATGACGCCCGACGTACAGCGGCAGGCGTTCGACCCGTTCTTTACCACGCGGCGCAACGATGGCGGCACCGGGCTCGGCCTGCACATCGTCTATAACCTGGTGACCCAGCAGCTCGGCGGCCGCATGATGCTGGATTCAAGGCTGGGACAAGGCACCACATTTCGCATTATTATGCCAAAGGCCGCCAAGGGCGGCTCCGCCACCGCAGACCCAGCAAGCGACGGAATCCCTCAATGGCCGAACAGGACGATGTCCTCCACCTGATCGACGATACCGGAACCGCTCCGGAGCTATCGACGGCGCGCAAATGGAAGGTCGCGGTGATCGACGACGATCCGGCGGTGCATGAAGGTACGCGGTTTGCGTTGAGCGACTACGTTCTCCATGGCCAGACTCTGGAAATCCTGTCAGCCTATTCGGCGGCCGAGGGCCGGGCATTGATGCGCGCGAATCCCGACATCGCCGCCGTGCTGCTCGACGTCATCATGGAAACCGACGCCGCGGGCCTCGACCTCGTCGAATACATCCGCAACGACATCAAGAACGAGACCGTGCGCATCATCCTGCGTACCGGGCAGCCCGGCCAGGCGCCCGAGCGGCGCGTCATCGTGCAATACGACATCAACGACTACAAGGCGAAGACCGAGCTCACCGCGGACAAGCTGTTTACCTCGCTGACTGCGGCGTTGCGCAGCTACCAGCAGCTCGAGCGCATGGTTCAGACCCGGCGCGGACTGGAAATCATCATCGATGCTGCCTCGACGCTGTATGACTTCAAATCGATGCAGCGGCTTGCCGAGGGCGTGCTGACGCAAATCGCGTCGCTTCTCAACGTCGATTGCGCCGGCATTCTGGTGCTGCGCGACGGTGGCGCGGTCGGCGACGACTTTTCGGTGCTGGCCGGTTCGGGCTGCTATAGCCGCTACACCGGCGCCGCCGGGTCCAAGTTGCTCGACCCCGACCTGCGCCTGATGGTGGAAGCCGCCTTCAAGCGGCGCAAGCACGAGTTTTTCGATCAGCGCTCGGTTCTCTACATTCGCACCGGCAGTGGACGGGAAGTCGTCGTGCTGCTGCAGGCCGAGCGCCAGCTGTCCGAAACCGATCGATCGCTGGTCGAGATTTTCGGCAGCCGGCTGTCGATCGCGTTCGACAATGTCATTCTTTATCAACAACTGCACGAGGCCAATACCCAGCTGGAGGAGCGCGTCGCCCAGCGCACCCGTGCGCTGATGCAGGCCAACCGCAGGCTTTCGTCGCAATGGCTGCGACTACAGCGCGCCAATGGCTTCAAGAATGAGATTCTCGGCACCGTGGCCCACGATTTGAAGAATCCACTCGGGGTGATCCTCGGCCGCACTGAAATGCTGACGGAGTTGATCACCGCCGGCTCTTCCAAGGAAAGCGTCACCGCTCAGGTCGAACACATCCGCGATGCTACCAAGCGCCTGACCCTGATGGTCGATCATCTGATTTCGGACGCGATGGCCGACGCCTTCGACATCACCATTCGCCGCGAGCCAGTCGATATCGCGGGCCTGGTCGGCGAAGTTGCCGGCGCTAATCAGCCGTTGGCTGCAAACAAGCAGCAGACCATCACGGTGTCGGCGCCGCCGAATTTCGTCACGATGTGCGATGCCGACCGGATGCGGGAAGCGATCGACAATCTCGTCAGCAACGCCATCAAATACAGCCCGATCGGCGGCAAGATCGCGGTAGGGGTGAGTCGCGAGCAGAACAACACCTTGATTCGCATCACCGACGAAGGCGCAGGGCTGTCGCCGGAGGATCTCGGCCGATTGTTCGGCCGCTTCCAACGGCTTTCCGCCAAGCCCACCGCCGGTGAAAGCTCGACCGGCCTCGGCCTTTCCATCGTTAAGCGCATTGTCGACATGCATGGCGGCCAGGTGACCGCCGAGAGCGCCGGGCCCGGGCACGGATCGACCTTCACCGTCATCTTGCCTGCGACTGAGATGTCATGACCCAAAGCCAGCACATCATCATCGTCGATGACGAGGCGCCGGCCCGCGAGATGGTCGGCGATTATCTCAAGATGCACGGCTTCACCGTGACGCTGTGCGATGGCGGCAAGAGCTTGCGCAACGCCATCGAAACCAGCGTGCCCGATCTGGTGGTGCTCGACCTCAATATGCCGCAGGAAGACGGGCTTTCCATCATCCGCGATCTGAAGAGCCGCATCAATGTCCCGGTCATCATGCTGACCGCGACCGCCAGCCCGATCGACCGTGTCGTCGGGCTGGAACTCGGCGCCGACGATTACGTCGCAAAGCCTTGCGAATTGCGCGAATTGATGGCGCGAATCCGCTCGGTGTTGCGGCGCAGCTCCCCGGCAAGGGCGGCGGCAACCGCGGACAGCGCGGGAGCGAAAGCGGCAAAGGAGCGCCTGGTACGGTTCGGAACGAAATGGCTCGATCTCGAGGCGCAGGCGCTGCGCGACGACGAGGGCAATGAACATCCATTGACCGCTTCAGAGTTCGGCCTGCTCAAGGTTTTTGCGGCCAATCCGAAGCGGGTACTCTCGCGCGAGCGTCTTTTGGAATTGGCCAACGCGCGCGACAGCGAAGCGTTCGATCGCGCGGTCGATCTTCGGATCATGCGAATTCGGCGCAAGATCGAACCGGACCCGAGCAAGCCCGCGGTGATCCGCACCATCAGAGGTGGCGGATATCTGTTCTCGCCGGCCGGCGAGAAGGCCTAGCGCCGCACCTGAGCGAGCCGCAATCCACTTCCTCGCCCCGCGCTTGCGGGGAGAGGGTTGGGGTGAAGCGCTCTCCCCGCAAAAGCTGAGATATAACGTGTGCGGCGAATCCCCCTCACCCGGATTCGCGCCATCGCGCGAATCCGACCTCTCCCCGCAAGCGGCGCGAGGTCAGGAACGGCCCGCCGATCCCATCCAATTTTACGAGCATTGAAATTACTCCCATTTCGGGCCCGAATGTTTCGTCCCAGGCGCCGCGACGAAACAATTCTCTTACGTTTGAAACCATTTTCCGCTTGGCGTGCAGACATCCCGAAACGTTCGCTGACTATCAATTCGGCCAACCAAGCGCCAAAGCGCAATCACCGGGAGCCTGTCATGCAGAACGTCATCGCCATCAACGCCGCAGCCCGCCAAGGCATCTTCGCTGCCCAGGCGACCTCGGATGAAATGCTGCTGGAAAGCATTGCCGACGGCGGCCAGCCCGCGATGCATATCCTTTACTCCCGTCACAACGTGCGGGTTTACCGCTTCATCCTCCGCATCGTGCGCGATTCCACGATGGCGGAAGATCTCGTCAGCCAGGTTTTCCTGGACGTGTGGCGCACCGCTCGCCAGTTCGAAGGCCGTTCCCAGGTTTCCACCTGGCTGTTGTCGATTGCGCGCTTCAAGGCACTGACCGCGCTGCGTCAGCGCCGGTACGAGGACATCGACCAGGAGGAGGTGCTTGAAATCGCCGACGAGGGCGATACGCCCGAAGCCTCGCTCGACCGCAGCAACACCAGCGCCATTCTGCGTGCCTGCGTCGCGAAACTGTCGCCGGCGCATCGCGAGATCATCAACCTCGTCTACTACGATGAGAAGTCGGTGGAGGAGGTCGGCGCCATCATCGGCATCCCCCAGAGCACCGTGAAGACCCGGATGTTCTATGCCCGCAAGCAGCTCGCCGATCTGCTCAAGGGAGCCGGTGTCGACAGTCTGGCGGCATGAGACAAACGGCAGCCAATTCAACTGGTTGCGCGTGTTGCGGCAGCCAAGGATAGCCAAAAGTTCTGCCGGGATATTAATCCCGGCGAAACAATTGAAACAATGGGCGACATCACCCGGAAAAACTCTCTGGTTATACGTACAAACGCCAGCCAAGCCGAAAGGGAGTGACAAAAATGCTGAAGCCGTCTCTTCGCCTTTTCATCATTCCGCTCGGCGCGATCTGCACCCTGGCCTCGATGTCCAGCCAGAACGTGACGCCACGCGTTCAACGCGGTTCCGGCTCGACATTCGTGGGCCAGCAGGTGGTCGATTGCAGCAGCAAGAATCCATCGGAGGTCTGCGTGATCTCCTCAGACAGCGAGACCAGTGCCCGCTGACCAAGGTTTAGTTTCCTCCCAAGTACCTCCAACGACCCGGACGGGATGCCCCCTTCCGGGTCGCTTTGTGTTTGCAAGGCTGCAGGCGCGGCCGGCTCGAAGGACGAGGGCCCGGCGGCTCATCCCTCGAGGCTCAGCGAAACCTCACGAACACGTGACGCGGCGACAGTAACGCCTCGCCTCGGCCCCGCGAAGAACCATCGAGAGCTCGCGTAAGCCCGCGAAGCCCGTGGTTCGATGGACCCCACCTGATGCTCAACCTGGTTCTTGCGCTGCTGGCCGGCGTGGTCACTGTGGCGGCGCCCTGCACGCTGCCGATGCTGCCTGTCCTGCTTGGCGCTTCGGTCAGCCAAACCGGGAAAATACGGCCGGCGATGATCGCGCTGGGGTTTGTCACATCGTTTTCCGCCGCCGCATTGGCTCTGAGCGCCATCACCCGCATCTTCGACTTCGAACCCAATAGCCTGCGGACCGGCGCCGCTATCCTGTTGCTCGGCTTTGGCCTGTTGATGATCTATCCGGCGCCATTCGAGTGGCTGTCGATCCACATCCGCGGGCTGACCAATGTCGGCTCCGCCGGCGGCGCATCCCGTCAAGGCGCGATCGGCGGCTTTGTGCTCGGCACTACGCTCGGTCTGGTCTGGACGCCCTGCGCTGGCCCGGTGCTCGGTTCGATCCTCACCGTGGTCGCGACATCGAGCGACACCGCATGGGCGAGTGTGCTGCTGGTGGTCTATGCCATCGGCGCTGCGCTGCCGATGCTGGCGATTGCCTATGGCGGCCAGGTCGTCACCACCCGCGTGCGCAGCATCGCAAAAATTTCCCCATGGCTGCAGCAGGGATTTGGCGTCGTGGTGATCGCCTTTGCGATCGCATCCTATTTTCAATACGACACGCAGATCGTGGCGTGGCTGACCGCATTCTATCCGAACGGCCAGCTCGGCCTGTAATCAACCCGCGACCAAAAGGAGATTTCATGTCAATACGATCGCTCGCCGTAGCCGCCTCGATACGATCGCTCGCCGCAGCCACCTCGCTGGCTGCCGCCTGCCTGACCAGCACCGCCATACCCTGCATCAGCGGCGAGGCCGCGCGCGACCCGACGGCTCCGTTCGCGGTCGCCGCGGTGCAGGGTACGGCGCCGGACTTCACCGGCATCAGCAACTGGTTCAATTCCGCGCCGCTCAACATTTCCGACCTGCGCGGCAAGGTGGTGCTGGTGGATTTCTGGACCTATGGCTGCGTCAACTGCGTCAACACGCTGCCTCACGTCACCGCGCTCTATGCCAAATACAAAGACCGCGACCTGGTCGTCGTCGGCGTCCACACGCCGGAATTTCCCTTCGAGCGGTCCGCATCCAACGTGCAGGCGCCGCTGAAACGGCACGGCATCACCTATCCGGTCGCGCAGGACAACGAATCGAAAACCTGGAACGCCTATCGCAATCAGTATTGGCCCGCGCAGTACATCGTCGATCAGAGCGGAAAAATCGTCTTCCAGCATGACGGCGAAGGCCAATATGAAGAGATCGACCGCACCATTGCCCGCCTGCTCAACGCATCAAGCTGAGCAGGACCCTTCGTTACAAAGTCCCCGGCGCATCGACGGCGCAATCACTGCGCGGGAATCCATTCCAGTTTCCAAGCACCTGCAGCAACCGGATGGTATGATTTCCGGATCGCTGTGCGTTTGCGATCGCAGACGCCGCGGCGAAGCCTCGGCCGATTCAATATTTATTTAGTAGGCGGCGTATCCGAAATTTGCGAGGTTCAAACCGCGGGTTCGTGGCAACGCCGATACGGGCGTTCGAGTTTCGCTGCCGCGAACCGTATGGTAATCAGGGTGTTTAATCCAACCACTACGGATGGCTGTCATGTTCGAGGGCTGGGATGCCGTGGT